>JBFFZG010000081.1:0-16569 GCA_041568735.1 Promineifilaceae bacterium (SeqCode) | reverse complement strand
CTCAGGATTCTTGACCCCCACCCCACATTTGCTATACTGTCACCGCTTTGTCCGCCATTCCGTCACGTGACCAGGATAGTGAAATTGTGAAAAACCGATCCATTCCCGGATGGGTTTTTTTGCTGTTAATCGTCCTCGTGGCGGCCGGCATGCGCTTCTGGCAGCTGGGCGAGGCGCCACCCGGCCTCTACCGGGATGAGGCGTACAACGGGCTCGACGCCCTGGATGTGCTGGACGGCCACAACGCCCTGTTTTTCCCCCGGAACAACGGCCGGGAACCGGTCTATATCAACCTGACCGCCGTCAGCGTGGCCCTCTTCGGGCGCTCGGCCTTCTCTGTGCGGCTGCCCGCGGCGGTCATCGGCACTTTAACGACTGTTTTTGTCTTTTTGCTCGGCCGGAGCTGGTTTGGCCGGCACGCTGGACTGGCGGCCGCCCTGCTGTGGGCGATCACCGTCTGGCCGGTTCACCTTGGGCGCATCGGCCTGCGGGTCGGTTTGCTCGTCCTGCCGCTGGCCGCAGCCGCCTGGCTGGCCACGGAAGCGGTCCGGGCCACCCGCCGCGGCGAGGTGATCGGCAGTCGGGCGCGCTGGCTCTGGTTGGCGGCCGGCGCCTGCTACGGCGCCGCGTTTTACACCTATCTTGCCAGCCGTTTTACACCGGTCCTGGTGGGATGTGCGCTACTGTTATGGTTTATCCGAGAGCGGGATCGCCGCCTCTGGTCCGGGCTGCTGTGGGCGGGTCTGGCGGCCGGCTTGCTGCTCCTCCCCTGGCTCTGGCTGGGGGTGCAGGCACCGGAGCTGTTCCTGGGCCGCTCGGGACAGGTTTCAATTCTTAATGCGGACATTAACAAAGGTGACTTCTGGGGCGCCCTGTGGGAACATAGCGGCCGCGCGCTCGGCCTCTTCTTGATCCGGGGCGATACGATTATCCGGCATAATCCCGCTGGCCGGCCGCTGTTCGACCTGTTCATGGCCGTTCCCTTCGCTGTCGGCCTCATCTGGCTGGTGCGCCGCTGGCGGCGGCCGTCGGCCTGGGCGACGCTGCTCTGGGTCGGGATCATGCTTTGGCCGACGATCCTGGCTGAGGACACCCCGCATTTTCTGCGGGCCGTCGGGATATTTCCCGCCGTTCTTTTCATACCGGCCGTGGGCTTGTCACGGATAGCCACATGGCCTAAACTTGGTTCCCGCTGGCGAACCGCGCTGGTTGCCGCCCTGCTGCTCGGCAGCTGGGGGCAGTCCGTCGGGGATTACTTTTACAGATATACAAACGCAGCGGATACAGCCTTCTTGTTCGAAGCGGCCGCGCGCCGGCTGGCGGAAGAGATCGCCGCCACCCCGGCCGAAATCACCGTCGCCGCGGCTGCGCGCTACCGCGAAGGCTGGCCTTCAGTCCCCTTTTTACTCGATTCTAACCGTGAGGTGCAGTGGCTGGCCGGTGGCCAGCTGCCCGATCTGAGCGACGGTCGGGCGGCGCGCCTCTACCTGTGGCCGCATGACGGCGCGCTGGCCGCCATCGTGCCGGCTGTGATTGAGCCGCCGGCCGTACTGACGGCCGTGTGGGGACCCCAGGCGCGCGGCGATCTGGAAAAGACGCCCTATGCGCTGTACGCGCGTTACGAAATTACCCCCGGTGCGCTCGCGGGCGCTCCGGCCGCGATCTTTCAGGATCCGGCCGGTCCTGGCCGGGTGCGGCTGCAGGAGGCGGCCGCCCACCGGCTGAATGCGCGCGAGATCGCCGTGGCGCTCACCTGGTCAACGGAAATCGCAGGGTCTCCCAACGAACCGTTGACCGTTTTTGTGCATGTTCAAAATTTATCCAGCGGCGGATTGATCGGTCAGCACGACGGACCGCCGGCCGAAGGGCTTATCCCCAGCGGCTGGTGGCGGCCCGGTCTTTTTGTCACCGATACCCATGTGATCAATCTCTCAGAGCCCTTTGACGCCGCTCGTCACCAGATCCTGGTCGGTCTCTACCCCTCCGGCAGCCCCCAATCACCGTGGGCCCTGCCAGATAAGGAAGGGAATTTCAAAGAGACCCACTGGATCATCCATTTGACGGAATAAACAAAGGCAGGAGAGAAGGAAGAGAAAATGAAAAAATTTCGGCTGATTCCCTTAATCGTATTTTTGATCCTGGCCGGCTGGGCGATTACCCAGACCGTTCACCAGCCCACGGCCCAGGCTCAGGGTGAAAATCTGCTGGCCAACCCCAGCTTTGAAGGGGCCTATTCCTCGTATATTCCCCAGTCTGAGGAGCAGAAGAAAGCCTGTCCGGTCGGGACCTGTACGACGGCGCAGATGCCCGCCGGCTGGTTCCCCTGGTGGGTGGTCCAGACCGCCAACGATGAGCCCTGGCAGAATCGCATGCCGGAATACAAACCGGTCTGCCCCTACGCTCCCTGCCCGTATCCGGAGCGCCTGAAAGATGGCGCCCAGGCGCTGCAGTACTTCACCTTCCACAGCACCCATACCGCCGGGGTCTGGCAGCGGCTCAACGTGCCGAACAACGCCAACCTGAAGCTTTCGGTCTGGGGCATGGCCTGGTCCTCGGCCAGCGATGCCACCTACTCCGACTTCCCCACCCCGGTCAACATGCGCGTCGGCATCGATCCGACCGGCGGCACCAACCCGTTCAGCCCGGCGATCGTCTGGTCCGGATACGCCAATCCGTATGACCAGTACGTGCCGTTTGAAGTGCAGGCGACGGCTCAGGGCGGCACGGTCACCGTCTTCTTCTGGTCGAAACCGCAGGAAGCCCGCAAGCACAATGACATCTACTGGGATGGCGCCTCGCTGGTGGTCACCGGTCAGGGGGCACCGGCGCCCGCCCCGTCTACATCTGGCGGCGGCGGCGGCGCGGCCGCACCAGCTCCAGTGTTCCGAGTCGGCCCGACGCCGACTCCCAACGCCGAAGGGGTGATCCAGGTCGAGGTGCAGCCGGGGGATGCGCTCTGGAGCATCGCCGCCCGGGCCGGGATTACGCTCGACGAGATTCTCGAATACAACGGGATCTCCCGCAGCGACTTCATTAAGGCCGGCGATATCCTGATCATTGGCTACGCCGAGGCCTCCAGCCCGGCGGCGGCCTCGGCCGAAAGCGCGGCCCCGGCCGAGGGGAGCACGGGCGCCGCCGGCGATGGCGCTGAAACCGCGGAAGCGGAGGCGGAGCCGGAAGCCACGGTCGCGCCGGTGCCCACGCCGGAGCCGACCGCCACACCGGCTCCCAGCACGGGTGAGATCTGCCTGCTGGCTTTCGACGATGCCAACAGTGATGGCTTTTTCACCAGCGACGAAGCCCTGAAAACCGATGTGGCCATCACGATCGCCAACGGGCAGGCGGTGGTTTCGAACTACATCACCACCGGCTCTGAACCGTTCTGCATCGAAGGGCTCGACCCAGGCAGCTACCGGGTAAGCCGCTCCCTGGCGGCCGGTGAAGTCGCCACCAACGCGGCCGACTGGGGTGTGACCCTGGCCCCGGGGATGAGCGTCCAGCTCGACTTCGGCAGCCGGATGGATGCCGTGCCGCCGGCCGAGGAAGTGGCCGCGGTCAGCGCCAGCTCGGCCGAAACCGCCGCGACGACGGCGGAAAGCGCACCAGCCCAGAGCAGCAGTAATTTGCTCAATTGGCTGGTTGGTATTATTGTCGGAGTGGCGGTGCTGCTTCTGCTCGGTGTCGGCTTCATCGTCTTGAGCGCCCGCCGCACCCAGTAGTTCGCTCGTTTAACACCGGGACCCGAACAGTCATTTGCGACCTCCGAGCGCGCCCGGCGCTCGGAGGTCTTTCCAATCCAAGAGGAAAGTAAACGCCCATGAAGAAAACCGCTCTCATCCTGATCCTGGCAGGACTGACTCTCTTCCTGTTCGCCCACCAGCAGGGCACGGCCCTGGCTCAATCCAACCTGCTGAACAATCCCAGCTTCGAAGAACCATACAATAACGGGGTGGCGCAGGGATGGGCGGCCTGGCATGAAGACAGCAATCAGAAAAAAGACTGCAACACCGAACGGTATGTCGTCCGCCCCAAATGGGCGCCGGAATTCAATCCCGATTTAATTCTCGACGGGGCTCGTTCGATGCATGTCGGGAATCAGTTTGACACCTGGCGCGCGGGCGTTTTCCAGACGCTGAACGTGCCGGCCGGGAACACCTACCGCTTCACCGCCTGGGGCCGGGGACGCGGCAGCAATGATCAGTACCCGAACCCGTCGGACCGCTCCGTCAACATGCGGATGCGCGTCGGAATCGATCCCACCGGCAGCGGTCTCTGGACTTCGGGCAGCATCGTCTGGAGCGGGACGATCGCTCCGCATGACGCCTGGCAGCAGGTTTCGGTTGAAGTGCCCGTCACGAGCGGGAAAATCACCGTTTTCCTCGAGGGGGACTTTTCCGGTCCGAACAACTGCCGGGCCCACCTCGACATGTGGTTCGATAAAGCGGAGCTGATCGCCGCCGGCCCGCCGCCGACCAACCCGCCGGCGCCGGTGCCGACCCAGCCGCCGCCGCCGCCGGCGACGGCCACGCCGATTCCATCGCCAACGCCCGTCCCGACCGCCACGCCGATCCCCTCCCCGACGCCGATTCCGCCGACGCCCACCCCGGCCGGCGGTACGATCTGTATCAATACCTTTAATGACGTCAATGCCAACGGGCAGAACGATGACAGCGCCGGCTACATGGCGGGGGTCCGCTACACAATCGCCCAGGGCGGCTCAGTCGTCGCCGAAGGGGTCTCCCCCGGCACCGACAGCCCGGTCTGTTTTGAAGGGCTGGCGGCCGGGCAGTACGACGTCGCCCAGACCCTGCCGGCCGCCCTCGACATGACCACGGCCGGCAACACGACGATCGGCGTGGAGCAGGGTAAGACGGTCGGCCTCGAATTCGGCAGCCGGCTCAAGCCGCCCGCTTCGCCGACGGTGGCGGTGGCCGCCAATCCGCAGGGCGAGGTGACGACCGGCACCACCGGTGGGGACTCGACCGTCGACCAGCCGGCCGGACAGCCCGGCACTGTGACACCAGCCGCCAGCGGCAGCATCGGCCTCTGGGAAATCGCCGCCCTGGTCATCATGGGGGTGGCGGTCCTCCTCCTGGGCATCGTCGTTCTGCTGCTCTACCGGCGGATGTAGCCCGGTGCGGCCCGGCGGCTCCCGGGCAATTCAACCCCACCGACAGCGTCTGTTCTGGCGTCCATGAACCGGATCAAGCGGCATTCGATCTTCCTGGCGGCGGCCCTGCTCATCGCATGCGCCGCCGCCTGGCCTTTAATCAGCGGAGAAGGGCTGCTCAACACCCGCGGGGGTGGCGACAGCCCTTTTTTGCTGCAGCGGCTGCACCAGCTGGAGACGGCCGTGCGCGACGGCCACTTTCCGGTGCGCTGGATGCCAGACGCCAACTACGGCTACGGCTACCCCTTTTTTAACTTTTACGCTCCCTTTGCCTTCTATATCGCCTTTCTCTTTCGCTGGGCCGGCGCCGGCCTGGTGACCGCCGTCCAGCTCAGCCAGTTGGCCGCCTTCCTGACGGCCGCCGCCGGTATGCTCTTTCTCGGCCGCCGCTGGTTTCGCTCCGAATGGGCGGCCCTGCTGGCATCGGCCGCCTATACCCTGGCCCCCTTTCATTTGGTCAACGTCTACGTGCGCGGGGATTCGATCGCCGAGTTCTGGGCCATGGCCTGGTTTCCATGGGTGATCCTGGGGCTGGAGAAGATTGGGGAACAGGGAAAAGCAGGCGGGGAACGGGGAACGGGGAACGGGGAACGGCGGCGCGCGGTTCTGGGTCTAGGTGTTGCTTATGCCGGGCTGGTGCTGAGCCACAATATCTCGGCCATGATTTTCAGTCCGTTCGTTCTGCTGCACGGGCTCTTTTTATGGGTGGCCTCCCGGCCGGGCGGCCGGCCGGGGAGCCGGCGCTTCTGGCAGATGCCCGCCCTGATCGGAGCCGGGCTGGCCCTCGGGCTGGCCCTCTCGTCCTGGTTCTGGCTGCCGGCCCTCGGCGAGCGCGGCCAGACCCGCCTCGAGGACGTGACGGCCGGCTACTTCGACTACGCCTACAACGACGGCTACCATTTTCGTTCGACCGATCTGGTGCAGAGGAGCCTCGTCTTCGACCCGGATGTCGCCGGCGGCCGGGCTTTCCGCATGGGGCTGATCCAGGCCGCGGTTATCGCCGCCGGCGCCCTGGCCATCCTTTTCTCCGGGCGGGTGCGCCGCGCCGTGCCGCCGGCCGTCCGGATGGCCCTTCTTGTCGGGCTGGCGCTGGCGACTTTCATGATCACCCCCTACTCGATCGGCCTGTGGGCGCGGCTGCCGCTCCTCCCCTTCACCCAGTTCCCCTGGCGCTTTCTGTCGGTGCAGGCTTTCTGGGGAGCGGGCCTCACCGGGGCGGCCGCCCTCTGGCTCGAAGGGCGGCTGCCCGGTCGCGCGCGGCCGCTTGTTCTGGCCGGGCTTCTGGCGCTCTTCCTCTGGAGCAGCCTGGCCGGTCTGCGGCCCGATTTCCTGCCGCTGGTCGATGGGGAGATCACGGCCGGCCGGCTGGCCGAGTACGAATGGTTCACCGGCAATATCGGCACGACGATCAGCGCCGAATATCTGAGCCGGGACGTGAATCCCCGCCTTTATACGAGCCCCTGGCTCAACGACGGGGACCGATGGCCGGTCCGGGTCGTTTCCGGCCAGGCCCGGCTGCGACTCGACCAGGTGCGCACCCAGCGACAGCACTGGTCGGCCGACGTCACCGGCGGTGAGGCGGTCGTCGTCCTCCCGCTGATGGCCTGGCCGGGCTGGCGGGCGCAGATCGACGGCCGGCCGGTTCCCCTGGCGGCCGCCGCCGGCTCCGGGCTTGTCGAACTCCGCCTGCCCGAGGGGCGGCACGAGATGACCCTGTCCCTGGGGCGCACCTCGCTGCAGCGGGCGGCCGAGCTGGTGGCCCTGCTGGCCCTGGTGGCCGCCGCGGCGCTGTTCTGGACGTCTTTACCCGGGTTTGGCCATCCGGCCGGCTGGCTGCCCCCGGCCGGCGCCGTGCTGCTTTTCCTGGGGATCGTCTGGCTGGTTCGTCCGGCGCCGCCGACGCCCGGCTCCCCCCGCAGCTGGGATTTCGCCCAGATGGGCTACCGGCATGCCCGGGCGGAAATACCCTTCGGCAACGGGGCCGTCCTGCGGGGGATTCGCTTCGAACCGCCGCAGCTTCGGGCCGGCGAGACGCTCACCGTCACCCTCGACTGGGCCGCGGTGCCGGCCGGCGAAACGCGAGACGCCGTTCTCTCCCTGACGACCCCGGGCGAAAATTTCTACAATTTTGTCCCTTCCATCGCCGCCGCCAGCCATCCGATCGCCGTGGGACCGGTCGTCTACACCCTGGTTCTGCCCGAGCACGCCCCGGCCGGCCTGGCCCTGCCCCGGCTGACCCTCAGCGATGACAGCCGCAGCCGGACGCCGGCGGGAGAAAAACGGGGGGATCTCTTCCTGGATCCGGTGCGGATCCTGCCCGGTGGGGACCCGGCGGCCGTCCAGAACGACCGGCCGCTCCCCCTGGACGTCCGCCCGGTTCACATCGCCATGCGGCCGCAGGCGGCCGTTCTCGACGTGCAGGTTCAATGGTGGAGCGCCGTCCCGCTGGCCGAGAATCTGATGGCCTCGCTGCGGTTGGGGCTGCCGGATGGGCGACAGGTCTACGAGGCCCAGGTCGACGTGCAGCCCGGGTATGGCTATCGTCCCAGCGGCGGCTGGCCGGCCGCCACCTGGATCGACGACTGGCTGACCCTCGACCTGCGGCAGGTGAGCGCCGAACCGCCGTTTATTCTCCTTCTCAACCTGTATGAAGCCGGCAGCGGCCGGATCCGCCTGACCCGCCGCCTCGGTGAGCTGGCGGCGGGGACAGATCGGCTCGTCTTCACCCCCAACGAACCGCGGTTCACCCCGCCGGCCAACCTCGTCCCGGTGGACGTCGAACTGCGCGAGGCGGGTGAACCCCTGCTGGCGCTGGCCGGCTACCAGGCGGAGGAGAGCGAAAACCAGGTGGCGCTCACCCTCTACTGGCGGGCAATCGGGCCGATTCCGGACGACTACACCCATTTCGTCCACCTGCTCGACCCGGCGACCGGCCGGCCGGTCGCCCAGCACGACGCCATGCCGGTCAACAACAGCTATCCGACAAGCCAGTGGGTGGTGGGGGAAATTGTGGCCGATCCCGCCGTGTTAAACCTGGCGGATCTGCCGGCCGGCCGCTACCAGATCGCGGTCGGATTTTACCGGGAGGTTGGGGGCAGCTTCCCGCGGCTGACTCCCTTCCGGAACGGCAAAACGTTTCCTGGGAACGCCATTCCTCTTTTCGATGTGCGGGTGGATCGCCCGTAAGTACGGGCGAGGCAAAGTCGGCCGCCGGCCGATATTACCTCGCCCCACCGTTATCCAACGATGACCTGGACCGCCTTTTCGATGCTGTCGGCCGGGCTGATTTTGACCTGGACATCCTCAAACTTGCCGTCCGCGCCGATGACGAAGTGGCTGCGGATGATCCCCATGTAGGTTTTGCCGTACATGCTCTTTTCACCGTAGGCGTTGTACAGGGTCGAGACTTCGTTATCCGGGTCGGACAGCAGGTTGTAAGGCAGGTTTTCGGCCACACGCCACTCGGCCAGCCGTTCGGGCGTGTCCGGACTGACCCCGAGGACGGTGCCGTTGTGGGCCTGAATCTCGGGGAAATGGTCCCGCAGCCCGCAGGCCTGCGTGGTGCAGCCGGAAGTAAAGGCTTTGGGGTAAAAGAAAAGCACAACCCGCTGCCCGCGGTAGTCAGACAGCCGAACCCGCTTTCCTTCGTCGTTGATCAGTTCGAAATCTGGGGCTTCATCGCCGGGATTAAACATGGTGGAACCTCGTCTTCCTTGGTCTGGTTGAATTTGAACGTTCTAAATTTATCTGATTGGTCTAAATAATGCCTAAGCGGGACGCCGATTGGGGGGCCGAAGCTGCGGCGGAGGAAACGCCAGCCGGTCGGGAAGCCCGCGCATGAAAAAAGAAAGTTTGCCTGCCCGGTGGAAAATTGATCGTTTATAATGGGATCGTTCCGGCGGCCGGCCGCCGCGCCGAAAGAGAGTAGAATGCGGGAAAGAAATGGAAAAATCCATTGAACCCATCGATGTGCTGATCATCGGCTCCGGCCCGGCCGGCAGTTCGACCGCTCTCCACCTGCTCCGGCAGGGCGGGGATTGGGCCGGCCGCGTGATCGTCGTCGACCAGGCGGTGCACCCCCGCGAAAAATTGTGCGGCGGAGGGATCACCTACCTGGGCGATCGTATCCTGGCCGACCTGGGGCTGCCGGTCGAGCCGCCCCACGTCGCCGTGCGCGAGGTGCGGCTCGTCTACCAGGATGAGCACTATTCCTTTCGGGGAAACCCGGTTCTGCGCATCGTGCATCGGGCCGAATTCGACCACTGGCTCGTGCGGGAAATCGAAAAGCAGGGGATCGTCGTGCGGCAGGGGGAAGGGGTCGTCGACCTGATTCCCCGCGCCGATTACGTCGAGGTAATCACGACGCGCCGTGTCTACCACGCCCGTACCGTGGTCGGGGCCGATGGTTCCCGCAGCCTGGTCCGGCGCCGGCTCCGCCTCGAAGACGATTCCCGCGTCTCGCGCCTGCTGGAAATCCTGACACCGGAATCCGCGAGAACAGCCTGGGAGATCCGGGATGGGGTGGCCGTTTTCGATTTTTCCCCCATGACCGGGCACGACCTGCAGGGATACTACTGGGATTTTCCCAGCCTCGTCAGGGGGGAAACCCGGATGAACCGGGGGGTATTCGACAGCCGCAGCCGGCCGGAGCGGCCAAAAGCCGATCTCAAGGCGACCCTGGAAGCTTCTCTGGCCGCGCGCGAACGGCGCCTGGCCGATTACCCGCTCAAAGGGCATCCCATTCGCTGGTTTCACTGGCGGGGCACCTTTGCCGTGCCCCGGGTGCTCCTGGCCGGCGACGCGGCCGGGGCCGACCCGCTCTTTGGCGAGGGGATCGCCATCGCCCTGGCTTACGGGCAGGCGGCGGCCGCGGAGATCGAGGCGGCCTTCGCCCGGCAGGATTTCTCTTTTGTCGGCTACCGCCGGCGGATCCTGCGCCAGCCGGTGCTGCGCGGCCTGGTCGGCCGCACCCTGATCGCCCGCCTCGTCTACCGGCTCAAGAGCCCCCGTCTCTTTCGACTCGGCTGGCGCGCCGCCCGCTGGATCATGCGGCTGACCCGCTGGCACGATCCGGCGTTCGTGCCAGCGCGGCCGGTCCGCCGAGAGGCCGCCAGCCTCCCTGCGCCGGCTCACACCGGTGATCGGCGGCCGGTTGAGTAGCTTGCGCGCCGGGCTAACTCTTTTATACTTCTGCCAGTTATCACCATCGGCAAGAGAGAGTCCCTACCCGGCCGGGGGAACAGCCCTCTCACCCCGAATCGACCCATTGGGGGCGCTCCTTGATGTGCCAGATTCAATGGGACAGCCAGGTAGGCCTTGCCGATTTAATTAGAGATTCGCTTATGCCGAATGAATCCGTTTCCAAAAGCGATCCCGCGCACGGGAAGACACCGCCCAGCATTAACGCCAGTGTGCGCGAGCTCAGCCGGGATCCCCTGCGCTTCTTCCTGACCCTGACCCTCGAATACGGCGATGTCGTCCAGTACCGGGCCGCCCCGGAGCCGGCCTACCTCTTCAACCACCCGGACTACGTCAAACATATTCTGCAGACCAACGCCCGCAACTACAACAAAGATACCTTTCTGAATAAATACCAGCTGGAATCGGTCGTGGGCCAGGGGCTGCTCACCAGCGAAAACCCGCTGTGGCGCACCCAGCGGCGGCTGATGCAGCCCGCCTTTCACCAGCGGCAGGTAGCCGGATTTGGCGAAGTGATGGTCGCGGCCACCACGGCCCTTTTCCCCGAGTGGGACGAGGCGGCGGCGGCCGGCCGGCCGATTGATATCGCCCACGAGATGATGCGGCTGACCCTGACGATCATCACCCAATCCCTTTTTGGGTACGATATTTCCGCCCAGGCGGATGGGGTCGGCGAGGCGATCAACACGATGATTACCGTCGGCCGGCCGCGCCACCGGACCTTTCTCGAAGCGGCCGATCATCTCGACCGCATCGTCTACAGCATCATCAACGCCCGCCGGCAGGCCCCCCTCGTCGATCAGGGCGATCTGCTCTCGATGCTCCTCCTGGCCCGCTACGAGGACAGCAACGAGGGGATGGATGACCGGCAGGTGCGCGATGAGGTGATGTCGCTGCTGATCGCCGGCCACGAGACGACGGCCAACACCCTGAGCTGGCTCTGGTACCTCCTGGCCCAGCATCCGGGGACGGTTGAACGGCTGTGTGAGGAGTACCGGCGGGTCCTGGGTGATCGGCTGCCGTCGGCGGGCGACATTCGCCGGCTGTCCGATACGCACCTCGTCATTCAGGAAGGGATGCGCCTTTATCCCTCTGCCTGGACGATCAGCCGGCGCACCCTGGGGGACGACGTCATCGGCGGCTATTTCATTCCGGCCGGCTCGATCGTCGCCTTGAGCCCCTACACCATGCACCGCAGCCCGAAATACTGGGAGAATCCGGAGCGCTTTGACCCCGATCGCTTCACCCCCGAGCGGTCGGCCGGCCGTCCCCATTTCGCTTACTTCCCATTTGGCGCCGGCGCGCGCCAGTGCATCGGCAACGAATTCGCCCTCATGGAAAGCATGCTCATCGTGCCGACGATCCTGCAGCGCTACCGGCTCCAGCTGGTTCCCGACCACGTCGTCGAACCCCACGCCCTGGTCACGCTGCGGCCCCGCAACGGTATTCTCGTCACCCTCGATCGGCGCTGAAGGGCGGCCGGTTTAGCAGGTGCGCCGGCCGCCCGCGATCACCGGCAGAATCACGCCGTTTCCCCTGCGTCTGTGCTATGAAATGACAGAATTCACTATCCCTCTCACTGAGATTATGTTATCCTGAAATCGAGATTTTGGATCCATTTTGCGCGGGGTTGGAGGGTTGCACCAAGATGGCAGAAACAAACGGACAGCGACAGACTGACTGGTTTCTCTGGGCCATTATCGCCGGCGTGATCGTCCTGGTGGGCATCACCCTTTTTCTCGTCTTTCGCGGGTCCCCCCCGCCGGCTTTTCAACCGGATGACACACCGGAAGGGGTGGCTTTTAATTATTTCCTGGCCATTCAACAAAAAGATTACGATCGGGCCTATGGCTATCTCTCCCCTGAAATTGTCAACGGACCGGAGGATGCCGGGGCGTTTTTTGCCGATATCCAGACAACCTGGGACTGCGCATCTGAAAATTTCAGCTCCCGGTCATTTGAAGTGACCAAAACGGAAGTCTTCAGCGATCGGGCGGTCATCACCCTGTCGGAAACCGTCTATACCGGCAGCCGGGACCTTTTTTCCAGCGGGCGCTACAGCCAGTCGGTGATCGTCCGGCTGGAGCGAGCCGGCGGCTCCTGGCAGATCACGAGCAGCGACCGCTGCTGGTTTCACGACTGGAACGTGAAGCCGAAAACTTAGCCCCACGCCGTCAGCCCGATGTGGAGGTAAATCATGAATACGATCCGCCGCGGTTATATCTACATCGCCGCTTTTATCAGCCTGCAGGTGGCTGTCTGGGCGATCATTTTCCTGCTGCGGAATCTCTTTGCCCCGGCCCAGAATCAAAGTGACCTGGCCTGGCAGCTGGCCCTGATCGTCGTGGCCCTGCCCCTCTTTGTGGGCCACTGGATCTGGGGGCAGCGGTTGGTTCAACGTTCTGAAGAGGAGCGCACCGCGCTCCTGCGCCGCCTCTATCTCCTGGCGGCCGTCTCGTCGTTCCTGGGGCCGCTCATGGCCCAGGTTTATTTCGCCCTGGATGTCCTGCTCCAGCAGGTGGCCGGGATTGATTTAACCGGCACCTTTGGCCCCACCCAGGCGGAGATTTTGCGTGAGAGCCTGCTCGCGGCGGTCGTCCTGGCTGTTCTCGGGGGCTATCATTTCTGGCTTTTCCGCCGGGAGCGGCGAGAGACTCCCGAAACGGCCGGTCAGGCCGTCATTCGCCGGCTCTACCAGTGGGGTTTCACCATCGCCGGCCTGGTCATGATGCTGATCGGCCTGTCGGAGATCCTGCGCTGGATGATCGATCAGCTGGCCGGCACGCCGCTCGATCTGGAGCCCGGCGGAATCGTGACGGAACTGGCCCGCGTGCTGGTCGGAGGGGTCGTGTGGCTGCTCTTCTGGATGCACAACCAGCGGCAGATGGCCGGCAACGTCGCCGATGAGCATGCCTCGGCGCTGCGCAAGCTCTTCCTGTACGCCGTCGTCTTCGTCGGCCTGCTCCTGGCCGTCGCCAACCTGGCGGCCATGTGGGCCACCCTGCTCCAGCGCTGGTTCGGCGAGAGCGTGCCCGGCGAACTGAGCGACGTGCTGCCGCAGATCCTGATCGGCGGCGTGCTGTTCGCCTACCACATCTGGATTCTGGGCCGGGATATTCGCCTCGCCTCCTACGTTCGCCAGCAGGTGATGATCCGGCAGATCTACCAGTACCTGACGGCCGCCATCGGCCTGATGGCCTTTCTCGTCGGGATCGGGGGCCTAATCGGGGTGCTGATCAACACCCTGGCCGGCGACCCGGTGAACCGGGTCGAGGTGGCCGACTTCCTGGCGGCCATCACCGCCGGCCTGCCGGTCTGGCTGTGGCCCTGGTGGCAGGTGCAGAAAAATGTCCTGGCGGGCGAACCGGGTGAATTGCCGGAAAGCGGCTCCCTCGTGCGGCGAGTTTACCTCTACGCCTTCGTCCTGATGGCCACGCTCACGATTCTGACCAGCGGCGTTTATCTCGTCTACCGTCTCTTCCTGCTCCTCTTCGGGCAGCAAGCTGATCCGCGCGCGGGGGAGGACCTGGCCCTGGCCGCCGCTTACGGCCTGTTGGGGTTGGGGATCTGGCTCTACCACGGCCGGCTTCTGCGGGCGGACGGCCGGCGCCTTGATCGGATGCGGGCGGCCCAATTGGGGACGGTGAAGGTGGTCGTACTCAATCCGGCCGGCACCGAATTCGCCGCCCCGCTGACGGCGGAAATTCGCCGGCTCCTGCCGGACGTCGTGCTGCAGCCGGTGGAGCTGGCGGCTGACGGCGAAAGCCCACCGGCCGAGGAAGCGGAGCCGGCTTCAGCCGAACTGGCGGCCGTGCAGAGCGCCGATATCATTGTCGGTCCGTGGACGATCGGGCTGGCCGAAGCGGGCGGGAGCGGGATGATCGCGGCCGTCGGCGCCAGTCCGGCGCAGAAGGTGCTCGTCCCCATCCCCCGCAGCGGCTGGGCCTGGGCCGGCGTCGACGAGGACGATCCGGCAGCCATCGCTAAAGACGCCGCCCGCCTGGTCGAACAGCTCGCCGTGAGCGAGAGCGGGATCCGGCAGCGGCGCTGGGGCGTGGGCAACATCATCGCCGTCGTCATCGGCGCGATCGTGCTCATCACCATCGTCATACCCATCCTGATCGGCCTGGCCAGTCTCTTGTTTTTCTGATCCGGTCAGTGTAAACAGCAGACAAGCGAGAATTGACAGCGATTTCTGCGCTGTGATATAAGAAAATCATCCCCGACTGGGCCAACCTGGCCGCGGGGGCGAAAGCAAAACGCGGATGGGCCGGCCGGCCCATCGGTCGACAGGAAGAGGCATTGTATGACGTCAAATCTCACCCTGGGCAGGATCTGGGGAATCCCCATCGGCCTGCATTCGAGCTGGTTCTTGATCTTTATCCTGGTGACCTGGTCCCTGGCCACCGGTTATTTTCCCGAGGGGTATCCCGAGCTCTCGAGCCTGGCGGCCTGGGTGCTGGGGACGATCACCAGCCTGATTTTTTTCGCGTCCGTCCTGGCCCACGAACTCGGACACGCCTATTTCGCCCACCGCTTTAATATCCCGGTCAACCGGATCACCCTCTTCATTTTCGGGGGCGTGGCCCAGATCGAAAAACAGCCAGAGACGGCCCGCTCGGAGCTGGTGATCGCCATCGCCGGCCCGGCCGTCAGCCTGGTCCTGGCCGGCCTGTTCGGGGCGCTCTGGTACGCCACCCGCTCCCTGGCCGTCCTGGCCGCCCCCTTTTTCTGGCTGGCCCAGATCAACCTGATGCTGTCGCTCTTCAATCTGATCCCCGGTTTTCCCCTCGACGGCGGCCGGGTGCTGCGAGCGCTCGTCTGGTCCTTCAGCGGCAATTTCAAGCTGGCCAACCGGGTGGCCGCTTACTCCGGCCAGCTGGTCGCCTTTGGCTTCCTGGCCTATGGCATCTACAGTGTCTTTAACGGCAATTTCTTCAACGGCCTCTGGCTGGCCTTCATCGGCTGGTTCCTGCAAAACGCGGCCGCGGCCAACTACCAGCAGTCAAACCTCCAGGAGCAGCTGCGCAACCTGCGCGTCGACCAGGTCATGGCCCGCAATCTGCCCTGGATTCCATCCAAGCTCCCGGTGAGCCGCCTGGTCAACGAATACATCATGCACAGTGGGGAGCGTTATTATTTCGTCCGGCGGGACGGCTACGGCTTCGACGAAGACGATCCGCGGCCTTATGGGCTGGTGACGGTGACCGATGTGACCCGGCTTTCCTCGGATGCCTGGCCGCTGACCCCGGTCGATCGCATCATGACTCCCTGGGAAAAAGTGATCACCACAACTCCCCAGGTGCCGCTGGTCGACGCCATGCACCTGATGGACGACGCCAACGTGGCCCAGCTCCCGGTGGTGCAGTTCAATCAGCTCATCGGCGTTCTGTCCCGCCAGCAGATCTTTCGCTTCATTCGCCTGCGCTCTCAGCTGGGCAATTAGCGGGGATCCGGAAGGGATTTTGACGGGGGCGGCCGTGCATTCTACAGGTTCGCTGTCACAAAGCGGCGTTTGGCGGTGTTGATATGGGTAAGAAGAGCGATCAGGCCGGTGACAGCCGGTCTGATCCCGTGGAACCCATGGCGATTTCCCTGCTGAACCAGCTCACCGATGCCCAGCTTCTGCACCGTCACGAGACGGGGGATGAGGCCTCTTTTGAGCTCCTCTTTCAGCGCCACTACCACCGGGTTTATGGGCTCCTTTTCCGCCTGGTCGGAAGCCGCCAGGAGGCGGAAGACCTGGCCCAGGAAGTCTTTCTCAGGCTTTACCGCCGGCCCCTGCGGGGCGGCCGCGAGCACAACGTCGGGGGCTGGCTCTACCGCGTGGCGACCCGAACCGGCTACAACGCCCTGCGGGGCGATCTGCGCCGCGGGCGGCGGAATCTCGTGCTCGTCCCGCCGGAATCCCGGCCGGAGGATAATCCGGCCGTGGTGGTGGAGCAGCGGGAGACGGCCGCGGCCGTGCGCCGCGCTCTGGCCCGACTCAAGCCGGCCCAGGCTCAGCTCCTCCTCCTGCGCCAGATGGGGCTCAGCTACGCCGAGCTGGCCGAGGCCTGCGACATGAACCCGGCGTCGGTCGGGCAGTCACTGGCCCGTGCGGCCGAGGTGTTTAAGCGGGAATATCGCAAAGAAGTGGAAAGATAAAAGTGGAAAGTAAGTGTGACCGGATTTTGGACACCGATTCTTGGCTGGGGGTG
>JBFFZG010000080.1:0-16592 GCA_041568735.1 Promineifilaceae bacterium (SeqCode) | reverse complement strand
GGGCGCGGGGTGGGACATCTATCCCCACCCTGCGCCCGACCGGCTCCCGGAATCAGACTTATGCCCGAAATCATCCTAGAGACGCACCGCCTCCGCCGGGAATTCGGCGCGCTCGTCGCCGTGGCCGATGTCAGCATTCAGGTCGAGGCGGGCACGCTCCACTCGATCATCGGTCCGAATGGGGCCGGCAAGACGACATTTTTCAACCTGCTGAGCGGCTCGCTCAAGCCGACGAGCGGCCAGGTCCTTTTCAAGGGTCGCGACATTACCCGGCTGCCCGTGCACCGGACCGCCCATCTCGGCATCGGCCGCTCCTTTCAGATCACCAACATCTTTCCCAACCTGACGGTCCTGGAAAACATCCGGCTGGCGGCCCAGGCGCTCGGCCGGGACAACTTTCGCTTCTGGCGGCGGCATCGCGCCTTCAAACAATACGAACAGCGGGCCCTGGACGTCATCGACCTGGTCGGCCTGACCGAACAGGCCCATCTGCCGGCTCGCATCCTCCCTCACGGCGCCCAGCGCAAGCTGGAGCTCGGCATGATTCTGGCCCCGGATCCGGAAGTGCTCCTGCTCGACGAACCGACGGCCGGGATGGCCTCCGAGCAGGTCCCGGAACTGATGGCCCTCATTCAATCCATTCAAAAAAGCGGCCGGAAAACCATCGTGCTCGTCGAACACAACATGAACGTCGTCATGCGCGTGTCGGACAAAATCACCGTCATGAACTACGGCAAAGTCCTTGCCGAAGGGACCCCACAGGAAATCACCCGCAACCAGGCCGTTCAGACAGCCTACCTCGGTGCGCTGTATGGGCAGGAAGAGGGGAACGGGGAACGGGGAACAGGGAACGGGGGTTGGGAGTTGGGAGTTGGGAGTTAGGGATCTGGAGCGCAGGTCACTTTCGACTTTCGACTTTCCACTCGGTACTCGGTACTCGCTACTCGGCACTCGGTACTCGGCACTCGGCACTCGGCACTCGGTACTCGGTACTCGGTACTCGGTACTCAGAACTTTCAACTTTAAACTTTCCACTTTCAACTCGATAAATGCTTCAACTCGCCAACATCCACACCTTCATCGGTCAATTCCACATCCTCGAGGGGATTTCCCTGGAGGTGCCTCACGGCAGCATCACCGCCCTGCTGGGGCGCAACGGGGCCGGCAAGACGACGACCCTCAAATCGATCCTGGGGCTGACCCCACCGCGCGAAGGTGAAGTGCTGTTTGAAGGGCGGCCGATTCAGGGTATGCGGCCGTATGACATCGCCGCCCTGGGCATCGGCTACGTGCCGGAGCACCGGGCGATTTTCCGCGACTTGAGCGTGGCCGAAAATCTTAAAATCGCCGAGCGCAAAAAAGGAGATCTGGCCGCCAAAGAAGGGATGATCTTCGAGCTCTTCCCCGATCTCAAGCGGCTGATCCACCTGCCAGGGACCAATTTATCTGGAGGCCAGCAGCAGATGCTTGCCGTTGCCAGGGCCCTCGTGCCTGATAACAAGCTCCTCCTCATCGACGAGCCGAGCGAAGGGCTGGCCCCGGTCATCATCGAACAGATGATGGCCGCCATCAAGCATCTGGCCACCCAGACGACCGTCCTGCTCGTCGAGCAGAACTTCGTCGTCGCCAGCCAGCTGGCCGAGCGCTTTGTCATCATCGACGAAGGCCAGACCGTCCAGGCCGGGGCAATGGCCGATCTGGTCGCCGACCAGGGAATGATCCACCGATATCTCGGAGCAGCCTGACCGGCCGGCTCCCCTGCTTTTCAGAGCGCGGAAATTCAACCACATGGCAAAAATCGTTGACCGGCTGAAAAAAAATCGCATCCGCCTGATTGTCCTGGCCATCCTCGCCATTCTCTTTTTCAGCGCTTCGCAGGGGATGGCCGGTGACGACTGGGCGATCACCGTTCTGCGGGGGCTGTCCGTGGGGATGATCACCTTCCTCGTGGCCGCCGGTCTGTCGCTGATCTTCGGCCTGATGGACGTCCTCAACCTGGCGCACGGGGAAATGTTCATGCTGGGCGCCTACATCGGCTGGACGGTCTACGTGCGGCCGGATACGGTCGTCGATCTGCTCACGCCGTTCGGTCTCATCGGGGTGGGGCTGGTCCTCCTGCCGTTCTGGCAATCCCGTCTCGACCGGCTGAGCCTGACCCCTACGGCCGGCCGCGCCGGCGCTTTTCTCCTCCTGATCGCCGGGGCCGGACTCGCCGGCTGGCTCCTCTGGCAGCTTCCGATCGCCATCTGGAACCCGGAGGTTTTCGCCGAAGCCCCCGGCACCATGGCCCTGGCCCTCGATCAGGGCACCCTGCGTCTGGTCCCGGCCGCAGCTGCCAGCGGCGGTTCTCTGATCGGTCTCCTCGCGGCGGGGTCGCTCCTGGCCGTCGGCCTGGCCCTGTACAGGCGGCAGGCGGCCGGTCCGGCATCGGTCTCTGAACGGCTGGCCTCCGCCCGGTCAACCTGGGGGCCTGCGGCCGCCCTGCTCCTGGTCGCCCTAGCCGCCTGGTGGTTCAACGACGGGCTGAGCGAATGGCTTCTGGCCATGAACAACACCTACCGCTTTTTCCTGGCCATGGGGGTGGCGACCGGGAGCGGCTTCCTGCTCGGCAGCTTCCTGGAGTCAACGCTGATCCGCCCGCTCTACGACCGGCCGATCTACCAGCTCATGATGACGCTCGGACTGAGCTTCATTGGCATCGAGCTGGTGCGAGCGATCTGGGGGCGGCCGGAATTTACCATGCCCAAGGCTGACCTCTTCAACGGCCGGGGCGATGCCTGCCCGGCCGAATCCTTTGCCGACCTCCTCGCCAACCAGTGCGCCACGATGAAGCTGTTCGGCGCCCGGATTCGCACCTACAACGAAATCTTTATCATTTTAGTCGGCGTGATCGTCCTCCTGGCCGTCTGGCTCCTCCTGCAGCGAACCCGGCTGGGGATGATCATCCGGGCCGGCGTGCAGGACAGCGAGATGGTCGAGGCGCTTGGCATCAACGTCCGCCGGGTCTTCACCCAGGTTTTCGGGCTGGGGGTCGGGCTGGCCGCGCTGGGCGGGGTGCTGGCCGCACCCTCGATCGGGCTCGCCAATGACATGGGTACGCGCCTGCTGCTGCTGGCCCTGATCGCCATGGCCATCGGGGGTCTGACCAGCTTCCCCGGCGCGGCCGCCGGCGCCATTCTCGTCGGCCTGATGCAGCAGTTCATCATCAAGTACGGACAGATCGGGATCCATCTCCCCTTCCTGGCCGAACCATTCAAACCATCCCCTCCCCTGGTGCCCGCTTCGACAGTCCTGCTGATGGTCATCATCCTGTTGATTCTGCCCCAGGGTTTGTTCGGCCGGTCGGAATAGGCCGCCGGGAAGCAATCCGGCGCGGCTGCCGGCCTGATTGGACCGGGAAAAGAACGTTCATGGCACAACTCCTTTCAACCCCCCTCCGCTGGACCCGCGCCAATGGCGGCCTCCTGGCTCTGCTGGCAGCCATGGTCCTCTTTCCCTTTCTGGTGGCCATCCTCGACGGGCAGTCCCCGACGGCCGTTCTGGCCAATCAGACCGGAAACGCCAAATTTCTCCAGGGGCTGATGATCGAGGTCTTCATCCTGGCCATCTACGCCCTCAGCTATGACCTGATCCTGGGCATTACCGGCCTCCTCTCATTCGGGCACGCCATGTTTTTCGCGGTCGGCGCCTATCTGACCGGGATCGCCTTCAAATCACTTGGCTGGGGGGTCGGGCAGACGATGCTGGGGCTGATCGCCGCCGCGATCGTGCAGGCCATCCTCTTTGGTCTGGTGCTCCCGCGGGTCAAAGGCGTGACTTTCGCCCTGGTGACACTCGGGCTGGCCTCGGTTTTCCACATCATCATCCAGTCGACCGAACTGTCGGCCTACACCGGGGCCGATGTCGGGCTGCAGGGGGTTATCGTGCCGGCCTGGTTGAATACCTCGAGCGAGCGGTTCACCCTCTATCTGATCGCCCTGCTGGCCACGTTCTTTTTTTACCTGGCCTATCGCCGCTTTGTCGATTCGCCCACCGGCAGGGTCTGCGTGGCCATCCGTGAAAATGAGGACCGCGCCCTGGCCCTCGGCTTCAACACCTTTTATTTCAAATTGACCGCCCTCTTTCTTTCGTCCTTCACGGCCGCCTTTGCCGGTTTTCTGCATACGATCCATCAGCCAATCGTCAGCCCGAACATCGCCGGTCTCGGCTACACCGTTGCCGCCCTCCTGATCATCCTCATCGGCGGGGTGGGAACCCTCAGCGGCGCGGTCATCGGCGCGGCCGTATTTCGCCTCCTCGAGTACTTTCTCGACCGCTGGTTCGGCCCTTCGGCCAGTTTTATCCTCGGCGCCGTCTACATCGCCCTCGTCCTTTTTCTCCCCCAGGGCATCGTGGGCACCTGGCGGCTGCGGGGGCTGCACGGCCGCGCCGGCCGGCGGCGGCTCCTCGACCTGCTCCGGGTCGACCGCTGAGGCCGCCGGCATCAGGCCGGCGTTCGCATCCCCATCGTTTATTAAGCGTACAGCTTTTTCGTTCGATTTACGATACGATACCGGCAGATCCATTGGCCTGACCGCCAGTGAGGCCTGTTGAAGGGAAGGATTCCTCGATGAAGAAGCTGATTTTTTCCGCCGCCCTGCTGGCGGCGGCCTGCCTGCTGCTGTTAACCGGCTGCCAGGACGAGCAGCCGGGGCCGGTTCAGATCCCGGTTTCCCCCCAGGGACCGACGATCGAAGCCGTGGAACCGCTCGAAACCGCCGAAACGGCCGCGCCACCTCCGCCGACCCTGGCTCCGACCCTGCCGCCAACCCCGGCCCCCTTGCCGACCACCCAGCCGACGCCGGTTCCGTCATCACCGACGGCCGTCACGCCGGTCAGCTACACGATTCAGATCAACACCCCGGTCACCGGGCAGTCGATCCCGGTCGCCCGCGAATTTACCTTCGCCGGCACCATCGACCCGCTTCCCGACGAACCGCTGGAAATCTTCCTGGCGGCAGCCGGGGATGAAACCGGCTCCCTCCTGGCGTATATCGATCCCGACCCGGCGACCGGGGCCTGGCAGACAACCGCGGCCGTTCATCCGCGCCGAACCGGGCCAGCCACTTTCCGCGTCCGCGCCGCCGAATCGATCGCCGGCGTTCCAGTAACACTGACCTATGATCCGGACGAGGAGGGGGTGTTCGTCTCCCTGAACCACCCGCGTGTGGCCGATATCGTCGTTGGCGGGCGGGCTCTGCTGCTCGACGGGGAGAGCCGCAACCCGATCGACGGCAAACTCCAGATCGGCGTCTACGGCTGCCCCACAGCTGAAAAATCCAACCTTCTGGCCCAGCTCGAGATCGCGGTCGGCAATGGGCTCTGGAACGCGCTGGTCATCCCACCGGAAACGGTCGGCACCGGCTGCCGGGAAGTGCGGCTTGTCGTCACGACCGGCGGCCTCGAAACAGATGACGAGCGGGTGACCTGGTCGGCCGATCTCGCCCTGCCTTTTCTGCGGCCGGAAGATCCCAAGGCCGCCCAGATCCGCCTGGGGAACCCCTTCCAGTTGACCTTCCGGCCGGGCCAGGCCACACCTCTTTACGGCGCCGCCTTCACCGCGCCGGATGGCGAAATCAGCCTGCGGCTCGTGCGGGAAACCCCCGGAGCCGAACCAGAAATTCTGGCCGAAACCCTGGCCGCCGTCAACAGCTTCGGCTATTGGGAAACCGACCTCATCCTGCCTGCCGAGGCTGTGCCGGGTGAGGCGGTGCTCATTCTGACCTACGGCGAAGGAGAAGAACGGGTCGAATATCGGCAGGCGACCTCCATCCGCCCCTGATTTTCCCCTGGGCCGGTTTTCCTCGCCATTTCGTTAGCGCCGGTTGGACCGGCGGGCAAGCCGGGCTACAATTTCAACATGTCCGATCAAATGCCTCCGGCGCTGCCGGCTGACCTGGTCTCCGAATTTGTCTCCGTGGCCCACACCGACCTGGAGCGCGTGCAGGCGATGCTCGCCGCTGAACCGGCCCTGGTCAATGCCACCTGGGATTGGGGAGGCGGTGATTTTGAAACCGCCCTCGGGGCCGCCGCCCATATGGGTGCCCGGGAAATCGCCCTTTTCCTGCTCGAGAACGGGGCCCGGCTCGACCTCTTCGCCGCGGCCATGCTCGGCTATCTGCCGGCCGTGCAGGCGATGGTCGAGGCCAATCCGGCCGTGCTCGCCAGCCGCGGCGCCCATGGCATCTCCCTGCTCGACCACGCGCGCTTTGGCGGGGAGCCGGCCGCCGCCGTCGTCGCCTATCTCCTGGAAAGAGAAAAAGGATTGGCCTGAAGCTGGCACCACAGCCGCTCTCCAAACCCGCCTTCGTTTGAAGTTATGACTGCACGCAAAGGAATCGTGGCCCTCGTCGGCCGGCCGAATGTCGGCAAATCCACCCTCTTCAACCGGCTCGTCGGCCGGCGGCTGGCGGTCGTCTCCGAAATCGCCGGCACGACCCGGGATCGGCTCTACGCTGACGCCGACTGGGGCGGCCGGGTCTTTACCGTGGTCGACACCGGGGGGATCGAGGTCATCGAAGGCTGGAACACCGAGCCGCTTTCCGAGGCCTCCGAACGCTTCCTCGATTCGATTCGCAGCCAGGCCAGGGTGGCCATTCAGGACGCCGATGTCATCGTCATGGTCGCCGACGGCCGCGCCGGTATCACGGCGGCCGACCGGGAGGTGGCCAATATTCTGCGCCAGACTGACAAACCGGTGGTCGTGGCGGCAAACAAGCTCGACGAACTGCACGCCAAACGGGATGAAGCCTTTGAATTCTACGAGCTCGGCCTGGGCGAGGTCTTTCCCCTTTCGGCCCTTCACGGCCGGGGCTCCGGCGACCTGCTCGACGCCATCGTCAAGTACCTGCCAGACGTCGACGCCCTCGAACTCGACGAGGATGACAGCATTAAAATCGCCCTGCTCGGCCGCCCCAACACCGGCAAGTCGACGCTGTTTAACCGGCTGATCGGCGAGGAACGGGTCATCGTCAGCGAGATCGCCGGGACCACCCGGGATGCGATCGATACGAAAATCAGGTTCTACGGGCAGACTTTCACCCTGATCGATACGGCCGGCATTCGCCGCCGCGGCAAAATCGAGCAGGGAATTGAAAAATACAGCGTCATCCGGGCGCTCAATGCCCTGCGCCGGGCCGACGTGGCCCTGCTGCTGATCGACGCCAACGAGGGGATCACCGCGCAGGACCAGCACATCGCCGGCATGCTGAAAGAGGAATCGGCCAGCATGGCCGTGCTCGTCAACAAGTGGGACGCCGTCGAAAAAGATACCTACACGATGCAGGAATTCACCGAACAGGCGCGGCAGGAGCTCGATTTCCTCCCCTTTGTGCCGGTCCTCTTCGTCTCCGCCCTGACGGGAAAACGGGTCACCCAGGTGCTCCCCACCGCCATCGAAATCAATGAAGCCCGCTACCAGCGGATTCCCACCGGCGAATTAAACCGCTTCCTGCGGGAGGCGCTGGCCAAGCATCCCCCGCCGGTGAAGGGGCGCAAACGGCTCAAGTTCTACTACGTGACCCAGGCCGGCGTCGCCCCGCCGACCTTTGTCTTCTTCTGCAACTACCCGGAGCAGATCCACTTCAGCTACGAGCGCTACCTGGAAAATCAGCTGCGGACGCTCTTTCCCTTCCCCGGTACGCCGATCCGCCTCTTTTTCCGCGGCCGGACCGAAGAAGAGATGCGCAAGCAGGGGCGAGCCTGATTTTCACAGCCGCTTAATCCTGAGGCAGCACGTTGTCCACGTCGAGCTGGAAGCTCTCCTTCACGGTCCCGTTGACGACCACCTCGTAGGTGCCCGCCTGGAGCCCGTTGATGTCAACCGGGATCACCTGTTCAAACGACACGAGCGCTTCGGTGCACATCATCTCGGCCGGCCGCAGGGCGAACAGCTCGATGTTGATCGTATTCCCCTCCCGCTCCTGGACATAGGTGTCAAAAAAGGTACAGCCGTCGGAGAAGCTGCCCTGCACAGTCGCGTTCATCTGCAGCGGAAAGGATTCCATCATAACGAGCGAGACCCCATCGACGAAAAGTTTGCCGGGTATAACCGGTCCCATGTCGCTCGGGTGAGGCTCACCGGGAGCGATGCCGGGGCCGGGATACCCATCGACCGGGGACTCGACCGGTGTATCCGGATCGGGATAGCCGGATCCCTGGGAACCACCCGGCGAGCCGGTGACTGGATAGCCTTCTGATCCACCTGATTCGCTCGGATCGAGCGTCTCGGGACCGCTGCAGGCGGCCAGACCCAACAAAATCAGCGACAAAACCATCAACCAGATAGTTGTTTTTCTCACTTTACCCTCCAAATGGCGACAGCCGGCGGTGTTTGACCCCGCGGTGGAACCGGGGATCACCGGATGTCGTTCCTTAATCAACAATGATGAAACGACGCCAGGGACACTTTTGTTCCTCGCCCCGCTTCTGACCATCCTTTATAATGTGCCCAGTCAATCGAAACAAGATGCTGGAAACGACTACCTTTCCGGTTTTAGCATGAAACGGCCGCCAGGAATGGTTGCCAGCCTGACGACAAACCTATGAATTCCCAAGATGAGAAGGAAACCCGCGACGATGCGGAGCAGGAAAAACCGGAGGCTTCGCCGGAATCAGTGGAGTCGAAACCGGCCGATACGATCTCGCTCGTCGATTTAATCCGCGCGGCCGGGCAGCAGCCGGCGCCGGACGAAGCCCCCACGCCGGCCCAGCCCGCGGGAGAAGGCGGCCAGCCGGCCGTCCCTCCGGGCGAGGGGGCCGTGCCGCCGCCGATCATCACCGGTTCGACGCCGAGCGGCACCGGCACAATCGATCTGGAAGAGCCCCCGGAAGAAGAAGACGAGGAAGAATCTCCCCGCGCCCGGCGCACTCCGGCACCGCTCATTCGCCCCGATCTTGAGCCGAAGCGGCGGCCGACTGAAGATGATCCCGATGCCACCCGGGTGACCCCCTGGATGGCGATTCCCGGCGACACCCGGATCGACGTGTCTACCAGCCAGAAACCCGAGGAAATCCCGACCGAACCCTATCTGCAGCGGCCGGAAAAAACGGCCGACACCGGCCGACCGCCGGCCGCAGCCCCCCGCCGGGATCCCAGGGGCAGCGGCCCGGGGCACGAACCGATCCGCCAGCCGGTGCGCGCCCGCCAGCCCCAGCCCCGCCGGGAACCCCCACCCCAGCGCGGCCGGGTGCCGGCGGCCGGACGAAATTTCCAGGAGCAGCTGCCCGTCCCCAAACGGACCCGCCGCGGCGGCTGCCTGCGGCGGCTGGTCATCACCGGTCTCCTGCTGGCCGTTTTTGGCCTCGCCTTCGCCATCGTCGGGGCCAGCGCCGGCTACGTCTACATCGCCAGCGGGCTCCCATCGCCGGCCGAACTGCAGGCCAGAGCCAGCCAGTTCGAAACCGCCCGCATCTACGATCGCGAGGGGAATGAACTCTACGCTTTGTCCGATCCCACCACCGGCAATCGAACTTATGTCAAGCTAAATCAGATCGCCGACCAGCTGGAAGAGGCAACCATCGCTACCGAAGATGCCCGCTTCTACACCAATCCGGGCTTCGATCCGATCGGCATCACGCGGGCGATTTATACGGCCGCCCGGGAAGGGGATGCCTTCGCCGGCGGCGGCGCCAGCACGATCACCCAGCAGCTGGCCCGCGCCCTCCTGCTCGACGACGAGGAGCGCAGCCAGCGCACCTTTACCCGAAAAGTGCGGGAAATCATCATCGCCAATGAAATCCAGCGCACCTACGAAAAAGAAACCGTGCTGGAGCTCTACCTGAACGAAATCAACTACGGCAACCGGGCCTACGGCATCCAGGCGGCCGCCGAGACCTATTTCAACAAACCGGCGGCCGATCTGACCCTGTCGGAGGCAGCCCTGCTGGCCGGCCTCCCCCAGGCGCCCGCCCTCTGGGATCCGTATACCGCTCCCGATAAAGCCCTCGGCCGCATGGGAGAGGTCCTCAACCTGATGGTGGAACAGGGGTACATCACGCCGGCCGAGGGGCAGGCCGCCATCGACGAAATGTCGGTCCGCATCTACTCCCTCACCCCACCGGATGTCCAGATCAGCCATCCGCACGCGGTCTTTTACGTCCTGCAGCAGCTGGAAAGCGCCAACGACGCCCAGACGATCTACCGCGGCGGCCTGCGCATTTTCACGACGATCGATCCGAAAATGCAGAACCTGGCCGAGCAGGTGCTGGCTGAGCAGCGGGGGAACATCAACGCCTTTGGGGCCAACAACGGGGCGATCGTCACGATCAATCCTCGCACCGGCGAGATCCTGGCCATGGTCGGCAGCCTCGACTTCAACAACGAGGCGATCAGCGGCCAGGTCAACATGGCCATCCAGCCCCGCCAGCCCGGCTCGTCGGTCAAGCCGCTCGTCTACCTGGCGGCCATGCGCGACGGCTGGAACCCGGCCACGCTCATCTGGGATATCGAAACCCAGTTTCCGGACGGCACCAACCCGCCGTACGTGCCGAAAAACTTCGACGATCGCTTCCACGGCCCCATGCTCCTGCGGCAGGCGCTGGGCAATTCGTACAATATCCCGGCCGTCAAGGCGCTCGAATACGTCGGCGTCTGCAACTTTATCGGCTTCGCCCGCAATATCATGCAGGTGACCAGCCTCTCCGAGGAAGGGTGCGCCAATCTCGGTGCCTCCACCCGCTACGGTCTGGCATTGGCCCTCGGCGGGGGGGAAATCAGCCCCCTGGAAATGGCCACCGCTTTCGGTATCATCGCCAACAACGGCCAGCTGGTCCCCCCTTACACGATCACCCGCATCGAAGACCGGAGCGGAAATATCCTCTTCGAGCGGCAGCCGCCCCCTCTGACCCAGGTGGTCAGCCCGGAAAACAGCTACCTGATCTCCGACATCCTCTCCGACAACAACGCCCGCCAGCCCGCCTTTGGCTTGAATAACACCCTGGTCATTCCCGGCCACCAGGTGGCGGTGAAGACGGGCACCTCCGGCACCAACCGCTTCGACGTGCGGGATGGCTGGACGATCGGCTATACCCCCAACCTCGTTACCGCCGTCTGGGTCGGCAACACTGACAACCAGCCGGCGGCCGAAGGAGCCTCCGGCTACCAGATGGCCTCGCCCATCTGGAACACCCTGATGACCCGCTACCTGGCCGGGCAGCCGCCAGTGGCCTTCCCCCGGCCTCCCGGCATCACTGAAATCGAAATCTGCGCCGACTCCGGGACGATTCCCAGCGCCTCCTGCGCCAACCGCCGCCGGGAGGTTTTCAACCAGAGCGTCCCACCGCTCGGCCCGGATAACGACTTCCTGCAGACGATACCGGTCGACCTGTGGACCGGCCTGCGGGCCAATCCGGAATGCCCGGACAATCCATTCGACGCCACCTTCGTCAACCTGCTGGTGAGCGGCCGGCCGGCCGTCGCCGACCGGGAACGGCAGCTGGCCAAAGCCTGGCTCGAACAGAACCCGCAGGGGCAGGCCTGGGCCTCGGCCCGCAGCATCGCCATTCCGCTGCGGCTGCCGCCCGAGCAGAGCTGCACCGGCACCACTCAGCGGCCGGAGCTGCGCATCGACCAGCCCCAGCCCTTCGCTGAAATCGAATCTCTCATCGACCTGATCGGGACGGCCAACGCCCCCAATTTCGCCGGCTACGAGGTCGATTATGGGCTTTCCCACTCGCCGGGCGGCTGGGCCTCGCTGCAGGAGCGGCGCGGGCCGGTCAGCAACGGCTCTCTGTTCCGGGGCGATATCTCGGATAGGGTCGAGGGCGGCCCCTTCGCCATCCGGGTGACGATCTACGGCCCGGATAATCCGTTCACGCCGGAGAACGATCCGGTCCGCAAGGAGCTGATCCTGCCGCTGACCTTGCTGCAGCCGACGCCAACGCCGACCAGCACGCCCACGGAAACGCCGACCGCCACGACGACGGTCACCCCATCGCCGACGGCTTCGGTAACGCCGACTCTGCCGGCAACGGCGACGCCCACGATGACGCCGACGGCCGCTCCGGCCACCGCTACGCCAACCCCGGAAGCGCCCCCCCCATCGGAAACGCCGCCCGGCAATTCGCCGTAATGCGCATCAGCTTCCTCGGGCCGTTCGGCTTCCACCCGAACAAGACGATGCGCAGCCGGGCCATGCCGCTGGCCAGGGAGCTGGTCCGGCGCGGCCACCGGGTGCAGATCGCCATGCCCCCCTGGCAAACTCCGGCCGAAGCCGGCCGCCGCTGGCAGGAAGACGGGGTGGACATTATTTATGTCAACCTTACCGGCGCCGTTCCGTTTACGACCGGCCGCCTGATCCGCGCCGCCGGCCGCTTCCAGCCCGACGTCGTCCACGCCTTCAAACCCAAGGCCTACAGCGGGCTGGCCCAATGGTGGCTCTGGTACCGGCGCGCCCTGCGCCGGCCGGGCCGCGCCCGCTCCCCCCTGCTGATCACCGACACGGATGATTGGGAGGGCCGGGGCGGCTGGAATGAGATCGCCCCCTACTCCCCCCTCCAGAAGCGCTTTTTCGCCTGGCAGGAGCTGTGGGGACTGGCCCACTGCGACCGGCTGACGGTGGCCAGCCTCGCCCTGGTAGATCTGGCGGAGCGACACGGGGTACCCCCGGAAAAAATCGCCTATCTGCCCAACGGGCCGGGCATCCCGGTCGATCCTCTACCGGCCGCGCCCATCGCCGACCGCCGGGAAGAGCTGGGGCTCGCCGGCCGGCCGACGGTTCTCCTCTACAGCCGTCTCTTTGAATTCGACACGAGCCGGCTCGTGTCGATCCTCAAAATCGTGCACCAGGCGGTGCCCGATCTGGCCGTTCTGGCGATCGGAACCGGGCTGTTCGACGAGGACAACCGGGCCCTGCGGCAGGCGCTGGCCGCCGCCGGCCTGCTCGACGCCGTGGTCGACCTGGGCTGGCTCGATGAAGCGGCCCTCCCCCTCCATCTCTCCCTGGCCGATCTCGGCCTTTACCTGATGGACGACACGCTCCTCAACCGGACAAAATGCCCGGTCAAGCTGGCCGAAATGGTCGGATTGGGGCTGCCGGTTGTCGGCGAGGCGGTCGGGCAGGTCCCCGAGTACGTTGCCGGCGGCCGCACCGGGCTGGTCGTGCCGAGCGGTGACGCGGCCGCGGCGGCGGCGGCCGTCGTCGACCTGCTGGCCGACCCACAGCGGCGCCGCGAAATGGGAGCGGCCGCCCGCCGGCATGCCCGGGAGCAGTTTCATTGGCCGATCCTGGCCGGCGCGCTCGAAGATCTCTATCAGGACGGGCTTTCCGAATTTTCGGCCATGTCAGTCGCCAGGTGAGGAAGAGGCTCGCTCCGGCATGGGCTCCCGCTTCAGGCTCAGCAGCCGCCGGCAGAGCCATTCTCCCAGAACGAGCATGCCGGCGGCATCAAACAGCAGGTCAAACAGCGAAAACGTGCGGGCGGGAAACCACAGCTGGCTGATTTCCTCCAGCAGGACGAGGGGCAGCAACAGAAGGGTGCCGGTAAAGACCGGCCACCGGCCGATCCGCAGCCCTTCCTTCGGCCAGGTCAGGTTGATCAGCAGAGCCAGCGTGCCGATCAAAATAAAGTGGCCGATCTTATCCCCGAGTGGAATTTCATAGGCAAATGCGAGCAGGCGCGATTTGCCGTTGGCCAGCCAGATGATGGCGAGAATAAAGAGGCCGAAGCCGATGGTGATCCATTTCAATTTCATCTGCATTCCCCGTGGAATCAAGCCTCCTCCGGCTTTTGCCTCTGCCGAAAGATAGGGCTATTATGGACAATACTCCCCGGAGGCCGTTTCCGTCAAGCACCCGGGTGTAATTTGAGGGTGACATGATTGATTTTGGACGAGATGTTTGCGGGCGTATCGAAATCGCCTCGCGCCGGGAATGGCTGGTGACGAACGGCATCGGCGGCTTCGCCATGGGGACGATTGCCGGGATGCTGTCCCGCCGCTATCACGGGCTGCTGATCGCCGCCCTCGCCCCACCGCTCGGCCGGACGCTGATGGTCGCCAAAATCGACGAGACCGCTTTTTACGGCGATCAATATTTCCCGCTCTACGTCGATCAGTGGTTTGGGGATCTAAACGAGGAACCGGGCATCATCAAGCCCCACGGCCACTACAATCTCGAACACTTCCGCCTGGATGGGACGATCCCGGTCTGGACTTATGCCTGCGCCGATGCGCTGCTGGAAAAACGGATCTGGATGGAGCAGGGAGAGAACACGACGTACGTGCAGTACCGCCTGATCCGGGGCAGCGGCCCTCTCTCCCTCTACCCGAAGGTGCTGATCAATTACCGGGACTTCCACCAGACGACAATCGCCGCCGAAATGGGCACCGAGGTTGAACCGGTCGACCACGGCCTGAAAATCCGCATGCAGCCGGAGGCCTTCCCCCTCTACCTCCTGGCCAGCCAGGGGGAAGTTTACCCACAGGACGAGTGGTACGAGGATTACTACCTGGCCATCGAAGAGGAGCGGGGGATGCCGGATATCGTGGACGATCACCTGCACATCGCCGACTTCGCCATCGACCTCGAACCGGGTGAATCCGCCGTCCTGGTTGCCAGCACCCGGCCGGACCCCGACCTGGATGGGCCGGCCGCCTTCGCCCGCCGGCGCCAGCACGAAGAAGCGCTCCTCACCCGGGCCGAGACCCGCCTTGGCCCACTCACCGGCCCCGTGCGACAGCTCGTCCTGGCGGCCGATCAGTTTATCGTGCAGCGGCCGACCCCTTCCGACCCAAGGGGACATTCGATCCTGGCCGGCTATCCCTGGTTTTCCGATTGGGGTCGGGATACCCTGATCAGCCTGCCGGGGCTCACCCTGTGCACCGGCCGGCCGGAAATCGCCGCCAGCGTCCTGCGCACCTACGCCCAGTTTATCGACCAGGGAATGGTACCCAACCGCTTTCCCGATCAGGGAGACACGCCGGAATACAACACGGCCGACGCCAGCCTCTGGTATTTCCAGGCGCTGCAGACCTATCTCGAGGCGGAGGATGACGAAGCCCTCCTGCGGGATGTCTATTCCGGACTCCAGGAAATTATCGACTGGTATGCCCGGGGGACGCGCTACAACATCCACCTCGATCCGGCCGACGGCCTGCTCTTCGCCGGCGAGCCGGGCATCCAGGTCACCTGGATGGACGTCAAAATCGGGGACTGGGTCGTCACGCCGCGCACCGGCAAGCCGATCGAAATCAACGCGCTCTGGTACAACGCACTGGAAACGATGATCCAGTTCGCGGAGCGCCTGGGCGAAGACAGCCTGCCCTACCAGCAGATGGCGGCCAGGGCGCGTCAGGGCTTCCAGCGCTACTGGAATTCCCCGGAAGGGACCTGCTTCGACGTTCTCGACGGGCCGGAGGGGCATGACCCGGCCGTGCGGCCGAACCAGCTGCTGGCCGTCTCCCTCTCGTTCAGCCCGCTCCATCCCGAGCGGCAGAAAGCGGTCGTCGACGTCTGTGTCCGGCAGCTGCTGACCTCCCATGGCCTGCGCTCGCTGGGGCCGAATGAAGCCGCCTACACGGGCCAGTACGCCGGCGACGCGCGCCGCCGGGACAGCGCCTACCACCAGGGAACCGTCTGGGGCTGGCTGATCGGCCCGCTGATCGGCGCCCATCTGCGAGTTTACCAGGATCCGCAGCTGGCCCTTTCTTACCTGGAGCCCGGCCTGCGCCACCTGGTCGATCACGGGCTGGGTTCAATGAGCGAGATTTTCGACGGGGATCCCCCGTTTCACCCGCACGGCTGTCCGGCCCAGGCCTGGAGCGTGGCCGAATATCTGCGCGGGTGGTGCATGATTCACCAGGCGCTGCAGGAGGCCGAGCCGGCCGCCGCGGCCGCCCGGCCAACCTCCGACCAGGAATAATCCTTCGTGGCCTCCACCATTGAATCTTCCCGACGAAAATACGACACCGTGCAGCTGTTTGTCACCTGCCTGGTCGATGCCTTTTACCCCCAGGTCGGCATCGCCGTCGTGAAGCTGCTGGAAGGGCTCGGCTTTACCGTGGCCTTTCCGGCCGCCCAGACCTGCTGCGGCCAGCCCCATTTCAACAGCGGCCTGACCGGCGACGCGCGGCGGATGGCCCGCCACACGGTCGACACCCTGGCCGCCGTCGAGGGGTATATCGTCCTGCCGTCTGGCTCCTGCACCGACATGATCGTCCACCATTACGAGGCGCTCTTCGCGGACGAGCCGGCGTACCGGGAACAATGGGCCGGCGTGCGCGAGCGGACATTTGAACTGACCCAGTTTCTGGTCGACGAGCTCGGCATCACGAGGCTGCGGGCCACCTGCCCCGGCCGGGGGACCTACCATCCTTCCTGCCACGGCCTGCGCAATCTCGGTCTGCGCTCGCAGGCCCGGTCGCTGCTGGCGGAGGTCGACGGGCTGGAGATGGTCGAACTGCCGGAGGCGGATATCTGCTGCGGCTTCGGCGGGCTGTTCGCGGTGAAGATGAGCCCCATTTCCGGAGCCATGCTTGAACGCAAACTGGACCAGGTCGAAGCGACCGGGGCGGACACGCTCATCGGCGGGGATGTCAGCTGCCTCATGCACAT
>JBFFZG010000079.1:0-16704 GCA_041568735.1 Promineifilaceae bacterium (SeqCode) | reverse complement strand
TCGTGCTCGTCAGCTTCTGCGCCATCATGATCGCCATCGGCCTCTTCCCGCAGGTCATTTCTCCCATCGTCGAAGCCGGCATCCGGCCGGTCATCGGCCGGGTTAATGAGGCGATTGTCGCCACCCAAGATATGCAAACAGTCGTGGATGCCGCCCGCACGGCCGCGATCGGCTTATTCCGCTTCCTCGGAGGTCTTTGATGCTCACCTGGTACTTAGCGCTCGTGCCGGAACTCCTGCTGATTATTCTGGCCGCTGTCGTGCTGGTCTACGGCCGGCAGCCGGTTGGTGATCGCCGCCGCAAGGTCGGCCTGATGACCGCCTGGGGGCTGTTCGCCATCCTGCTGGTGACGGCCGGCCTGTCGTTTTTCGGGGTCCCGGGAAGCAGTCCGACGGAAATCTGGGGCGGCATGTTTCGCAACGACCTGGTAACCCTCGTCTTCCGGACGATGTTCCTGGCGGCCGCCCTGGTGACCTCCCTGCTGACGGTCGACGTCAGACGGCTCCAGCACGGCGAGTTTTACGCCCTGGTTCTCCTGGCCGTCGTCGGCTTCAATCTGATGGCCGCGGCCTCCGACGTCATCCTCCTCTACCTGGCCCTGGAAACCGCCAGCATCTCCTTTTATATCCTGGCCGGCTTCGCCACCGATGCCCGCCGCTCCCCGGAAGCCGGGATGAAATACTTCGTCTACGGGGCCTTCGCTTCGGCCGTCATGCTCTACGGGTTGAGCTTCCTCTACGGGCTGACCGGCGAGACCAATCTCTACCGGCTGAGCTTCGCCACCCTCAACAATCTGGATAATCCGCTGCTCCTGCTGGCGGCCATCCTGATGATCGCCGGGTTTGGCTTCAAGGTGTCGGCCGTTCCCTTCCACTTCTGGTCTCCCGACGTGTACGAGGGAGCGCCGACCTCGACAACGGCCATCCTGTCAACCGCCTCGAAGGCGGCTGGCTTCTCCGTTTTCCTGCGCCTCTTCCTGGCCGGCGTGCTCGGCGGACCCAACCAGCAGAACTGGTGGATTCTTCTCGTCGTCATGTCGATCCTCTCCATGGTGCTGGGCAACATGGCGGCCATCTTCCAGACCAACATCAAGCGGCTGCTCGCCTATTCCGGGGTGGCCCAGGCGGGCTATGTCCTGATGGGGCTCGTCGCCTTCACGCCCGATGGGGCCGGCGGGGCGCTGTTCTATCTCTACATGTATATGTTCACGAATATCGCCGCCTTTGGTGTGATTATTTTGCTGAGCAATGTCACCGGCTCCGACGAGGTGCAGGATCTCTCCGGGCTGAGCCGGCGCTCCCCGACTCTGGCCATCATTATGCTGCTGGCCCTGCTGTCGCTGGGCGGCATTCCGCCGACGGCCGGCTTCTTCGGCAAGTTTTTCGTCTTCCGGGCGGCCGTGGAAGCCGGGCTGTGGTGGCTGGCCCTGATCGGGGTGCTCAACGCCTTTGTGGCCCTCTACTACTACCTGAGCGTGGCCAAATACATGTACCTCTACCGCTCCGAAGAGGAAGACCGGCCGATTCCGGTCTCCCGGGCGGCCGCCGTGGGGCTGGCGATCTGCACCCTGGCGATTCTCTATCTCGGTTTGCTGCCCAACAGCTTCTTTGACTGGACCCGGGCGGCCGCGGCGGCTTTCTTCTAGGTAGTCCGATAGAAGCCGCCCCATCCACAAAAACCAGCAAGCGATGCGGCGGGGGTGGACCGCGCAGCCAGACGGCCGGCGCGGCTCACCGCCCCTGACTCATTTATTGCCCGTGAAATCGATTGTGATATAATTCTCAATCGGTTCTTCTGAAACCCATAAGTGTCCCAAAAAACGAACGTTCAACAAACTGCAGAGATCTTCAGCACCGTGGGGCAGGTCGGCTGCGTGATCGGCCTGGTGGCGCTTGTCATCATCGGGATTTCTTTTGGCCTGGGCTGGTGGATCGACAACCTGTTCGGCAACGAGCGCAAAATCTTCACCCTTCTGTTGATGCTCGGCAGTTTCCCAATTTCGCTTTACGCCATGATCAAGATCAGTCTTCGGACCGTGGCCCGTGCCAACGCGAAGGCCGAGGCGCTGAAAGCCAAATCAGAAGCGCAGAACGAGGAAAGTAACGACGTATGAAAAAGAGATATCTCGCGATCCCTGCCGTGATCCTGCTCATCCTGATGAGCTGCTCCCCCCTGTTAAACGCGGCCCCCTGGCTCAGTTTTCTGTTTCCAGTACGTCCGTTTATCCAGCTGCCCGGCGAGGTCTATCCCGGCACGGTTGGGATGCCGATTCTGGGCGGGTGGACCAACACCTTCTCCGCCATGGTGCTGACCTGGGTGATCGTCCTGTTCATCATTTTCAGCCTGCGGGCTCGTTCGCGCACGGCCGATGAAGTGCCGACCGGCTTCTACAATTTCTTCGAAATGGTTCTCGAAGGGGCCTACCGCTTCGCCGAAAATATCGCCGGCCCCAAGAAGGTGAAAGATTTCTTCCCCTTCTTCATGACCTACATCCTGATCATTCTGGTCGCCAACTGGCTGGGGCTCGTGCCCGGTTTCGACAGCATCGGCCTCTGGGAATCCAAGCCCCATTTCGAAGCGGAAAAAGAGATCCACGCCATCGAAGCTCAGATCGAAGCCTTCGAAGCGGCGCATGACGAGGCCGGCCTGAACGCCTTCCTGGCCAACCTGGAAGAAACCTACCACCTCGATCATGCGATTGAGCTCGAGAACGGCCATATCACCGAGCATTCCGAAGAAGAACTGTTCCATGCGATTGAACACGCCATCGACGAGGAAAATATCGGCGACATGCGCGAAGGGCTTTTCCTGACCCGGGCCATCGCCGATGCCGACGGAAACAAGCCGGAAGGGGCGGACTGGACCATCGTGCCGTTTTTCCGGCCGGCTGCCACCGACATGAACATGACCCTGGCCTTCGCCCTCGTGGCCATCGTCATGGTCCAGTACTACGGCTTTAAATATCTCGGCTTCCGCGGCTATCTCGGCAAATTCTTCCCGTTCATCAACCGCGGGTTCGGCGCTGAAATCAACAAAAACCCGATTAAAGCCATTGACCCGGCCGTCGGTTTCCTGGAGCTGGTCTCCGAGATCTCCAAAATTATCTCGTTTACCTTCCGTCTTTTGGGAAATATCTTCGCCGGTATGGTCCTCTTATTCGTGATGGCGGCCCTGCTGCCGATCGCCAACCTCGCCTTCTTCGGCCTCGAATTCTTCGTGGCCCTGATCCAGGCGCTGGTTTTCGCCCTGCTCATGCTCATCTTCATGAGCAGCGCCACCGAAAGCCACGGCCACGGCGAGGGTGAAGAACACCATTAAGAGTCGCTTCACCGCGATTTCTGGCAGTGAGCTGCCTGGCCCAGGCTGGCAGAACGTATTTTTCGAGAAGTCAGAATTAAGAATTCAATTTGATTGGAGGAACAAACTAACCATGGATCAACAAGCAGCAGAGCTTCTGGCACAGGGATTAAAAGCGATGGGTGCCGGCCTGGCGATGGTCGGGGCCAGCGGCGCAGGTGCCGGTATCGGTATTCTCGTGGGTGGAGCGGTCCAGGCGATCGCGCGCAACCCGGATGCCAGTGGTAACGTCCAGACGAACATGATTCTCGGTATCGCTTTCGCGGAAGCGGTCGCCATCTACTGTCTGGTTGTGGCCTTGATCATTTTGTTCGTGTTTTAATTCCCATTTCACACGAAACCGCTCACCTTTTGCCGGCCGACGCTGCAATGGGTGTCACGAGAAGGATAAGTCATGGATGCATTAGGAATTAATATAGGCTATTTAATCATGCAGGTGCTCGGCATCATCGTCTTGATGTCGATCATGATTCATTTCGCCTACAAGCCGATCCTGCGGGTCCTCGAAGAGCGCAAGGAGCGGATCGCCAAGGGGCTCGAAGACGCCCGCCAGGCGGCCATCGCGCGTGAGAACGCCGACGCCGAAGCCAAGAAGGTCCTGGATGCGGCCCGTGCCGAAGCGGCCAAGGTGCGCCAGGATGCGGCCGTACAGGCGGAAACTACCGCCAAAAATATCGTGGCCGAAGCCAATGAAGAAGCCAAGCGGATCGTCGCCAGCGCCCGCGAGGATGCCGAAGAAGAGCGCAACAACGTGCTCGGCGGCCTCCGCAGCCAGGTCGCGGCCATTTCGATCGCCGCCGCCAATAAGATCGTCGGGGCCTCCCTCGACGAAAAGCGGCAGCGGGAATTGATCGCCGATTTCTTCGCCAAGGTGCCGGAAAGCGTCAGCAGCCTGTCGGCCGCCAGGGCGGAAGTGACCAGCGCCCTGCCGCTGACAGAAGAAGAAGTCGCCCGCGTCAAGAAGTCGATCAAGGCGGAGGACATCCAGTTCAAGGTCAACCCCAATATCCTGGGTGGTCTGATCGTCCGGGTCGGCGACCAGGTCGTCGACAACAGCGTCGCCAGCCAGATGTCCGGTCTGGCCGGCAGCCTGAAATAGACGGCAATTTTTCAATTTTCGTCTTACAAAAAAGACCGGATTTCCGGTCTTTTTTTATGATCAGGGCAGCCAGCCGGGGCGCGGCCGGTCAGCCGTTGGATTTCTTGGGCAGATAGCGGGCGATTTTCGAGGCCAGGTTAGAGAGCGGCATGCTCTGCAGCCAGATGCGGCCGGGACCGGTCAGCGTGGCCAGAAAAATCCCCTCCCCGCCAAACAGCATATTTTTCACCCCGCTCACCCGGGTAATATCGTATTGAACGGTTGGTTCGTAAAGGGCGATATGGCCGGGATCGACTTTCATCGTCTCCCCCGCCGCCAGGGTGTAGCTCCGCACCTCGCCGGCGATCTCCAGCCAGGCGGTGCCCGGCCCGGTGATTTTTTGCAGGATAAACCCCTCGCCGCCAAAAAAACCGGCCCCGAGCTTCTTGCGCAGGTAGAGCTCCAGCGTTACCGATTCTTCGGCCGCCATGAAGGCGTCTTTCTGGCAGATCAAACTCTGGCCGGCGGCCAGTTCGGCCGGGACGATCGAGCCGGGGGCCTCGGGCGTAAACGTGATCATCCCCTGGCTGCCCTGGCAGGTGTAGCTGGTCAGGAACAGAGACTCGCCGGCCAGCGTCCGCGCCAGCCCCTGGATCAGCCCCCCGCGGGTGTTGGTTTCCATGCGAATGTCCCCACGCATCCAGGCCATCCCACCCGATTCGGTGAAGATCGATTCACCTTGCTCGAGAAAAATATCCAGGCTCGGCAGCGTGGCTCCGATAATTTCATATTTCATGTTTGGCCTCCTGTGTCGGCCGGACGTCCGTCCGGCTGCTGCCTATTATAAGAGAAAATTCCGGCTGCCATCGAAACTCGGCCGGGTCTCCACCGGCCGTGGCCCGGACGCTCTTCCCCGAATGATCGGACATTTTAACAGATTTCATTGACCAAATAGGTTAAACTAGTAGGTGGACGCCGGGGCCGGCAGGCTGGCCTACCTTGCGGGGCGGAGGGATGAAAAAACCGATCTGAAGAAGGCGCTATGGATACAAACATTGCCAAGCAAAAAAAGACCAAGACCTTTACCGATTGGATGCGCGCCCGCTTTGCGCCGGTCATTGATCCCATCGTCACCCTTTTGGCCGCCTGGAAATGGTCACCCAATACCCTGACCATTCTCGGCATGGCCGGCCATTTTTTGACCGGCTGGTTTATCTCCCAGGGGCAGATGATCTCCGCAGCCGTCTCCCTCATGTTTATCGCCCCTCTCGACGCGCTGGACGGGGCCCTGGCGCGCAAGCGCAAGATCACCCAGGGGGGCTTTGGCGCTTTCCTCGACTCAACCCTCGATCGCCTGGCCGAAATTGTCCTCTTTGGCGGCTTCATCTACTATTTTTTCTCCCAGAATAATGTGATTATGCTCATGTTCGCCTACCTGGCGATCACCGGGTCGCTCATGGTCAGCTACGCTCGCGGTCGGGCGGAGGCCCTCGGCTTTTCCGCGAAAAACGGCCTTCTCGGCCGCCTGGAGCGCTACCTGATTCTGGGTGGATTCCTGATTTTAAACCTGCCGGAAATCTGCCTGATCGTGCTGGCGATCTTTACCTACGTCACCGTGGCCCAGCGCATGCTCTTTGTCTGGCGGCAGGCCCGCTCCCGCACTGAGGGAGAATCCAAAAAAGAGTAATCCGGAACCGGCGCGGCGGCCCAGGCGCCTGGCCTCCGGAGGTAGAGACCCGGGTCACACATCCGATCCCGGCCATATGACTAAGTTCCCCTGTTCAGCCGGCCGCCTCTCCGTCATAATACGGATTCATGACCTGTTCTGGCCCGGCGCGGCCGGCCGGCCGGCAGATCGACCCAACCCGGTATGATTGAAGCATACGAGCTCGTCAAAAAATTTGAAGATTTTACCGCCGTCGGCGGGATATCGTTCACCGTCCAGCCGGGGGAGCTGCTGGCGCTGCTCGGGCCCAATGGGGCCGGCAAGACGACGACGATCCGCATGATCAGCTCCATCCTGCAGCCGACTTCCGGCTGGGGACGGGTGGCCGGCGCCGATATCGTCACCGAAGCCGATAAGGTGCGCCGTTCGATCGGCATGCTGACCGAGCAGCCGGGCCTCTACGAGCGCATGAACGGCCTCGAATACCTGCAGTTTTTCGGCCGCCTCTACGGCATGACCGCCGCCGAGATTGAGGTGCGGGGGCTGGAGCTTTTTGACCGGTTCGGCATGCCCGGGGTGGCCGGCCGGCGCATCGGGGAGTATTCGAAAGGGATGAAGCAGAAGGTCGGCCTGATCCGCGCCCTGCTCCACCGGCCGGATGTGCTCCTCCTCGACGAGCCGACCTCGGCCATGGACCCCTACAGCGCCAAGATGGTGCGGGATACGATCGAAGAGATGCGCTCCGACAGCCGCACCATCATTCTCTGCACGCACAATCTGCCCGAGGCGGAGCGGCTGGCCGATCGCATCGCCATCGTCAGCGCCGGCTGCATTGTGGCCTCGGGGACGACCGCCGAGCTCAAAGAACAGCTCCTCGGCCGGCCGCTGCTCGAGCTGCAGCTCGACCGGCCGCTCAACGGCCAGCTGACCGGGATTGAGCGGACCTTCGAGGGGACGCTGACCATCGAAGCGATGGACGGCCGCTTTGTCCGCTATCGCTCGGCCAACCCGGCCATCGACAACCCGAAGCTGGTCAACTACCTGAGCGGGCTGGGACTGGGGGTCGTTACCCTGAGAGAAATATCCCAGAGCCTGGAAGAGGTCTACCTGAGCGTCGTGGGGGAAAAGCCGGCATGATCGGGCTCGAACGCAAGGCCGCCAATCTCCCCTTCTCGACGCTGTCGCTGGAAGACTGGCGCATGATCATGACGGTCACCCGCCGCGAGACCCGGGATACCCTGCGGGATTGGCGGCTCGTCTTTCCCATCATGGCCCTGACGCTCTTTTTTCCCGGCCTGCTGACGTTCGTCGCCGGCCGTGTGGTCGATTTTCTCAACCTCTACAATTCCGACCTGATTGCCGAGCGCTCTCTGCCCCTGCTCATGCTGGCGGTCGGCTTTTTCCCCACCTCGTTTTCCCTGGTGATCGCTCTCGAAGTATTTGTGGGAGAAAAGGAGCGCAAAAGCCTGGAACCGCTCCTCTCCACCCCGCTGACCAATCGGCAGCTCTATGTCGGGAAGCTGCTGGCGGCCGTGGCGCCGCCGGTCATGGCCAGCTACGTCGGGATCGCCGTCTACGCCATCGGCGTGACGCTGATGATCGAGCCCATGGCCAGCCAGGCGGTCGTGCTGGTGATCGTTCTGACCACCATCCAGGCTCTCCTGATGGTTTCCGCCTCGGTCGTCATCTCCAGCCAGACGACGAGCACCCGGGCGGCCAACATGCTGGCCAGTTTCATCGTCGTGCCGGTGGCTCTCCTGCTCCAGGCCGAGGCGCTGCTCCTGGCCATCGAGGATTTCGAGGTGCTGTGGTGGATCGTCCTGGCGGTCCTGGTCACCACCGCCGTCTTCATCCGCATCGGGGTGCAGCTCTTTAACCGGGAGCAGCTGCTGGGGCGGAATATCGATTTCATCCGGCTGAGCTGGGTCGGCAAAACCTGGTGGCGCGGCTTTTCCGGCCGGCAGGCCGACGGCCGCTACCCCGGCGTGGCAGCCTGGTACCGTCAGACCCTGGCCGGTTTCGGCGAGCTCAAAATGCCGGCCACCCTCCTCGCCTTCATGTTTTTTGTCTCCGTGCTGGTCGGCGTTGCCTTGGCCTATGCCTATCCGCTGCCGCCGGGTATTCTCGTTCAGCTGCGCGGCGATCAGATGGAATCCCATGTCGAGGTCCTTCGCCAGATGCTCCGCCAGCTCCCCCTCTTCATTTTTGCCCACAACCTGCGCGCGATCGGCCTCCTCATCCTCCTGGGAACGCTGACCTTTGGCGTGATGACCATCCTCATTTTCATGCTGCCGTGGAGCATCATCGCCTTTATTACCACCCAGTTCGCCGCCGTCGGTGAAAATCCCCTGCTCTTCCTCGGGGCGACGATTTTCCCTCATGGCTGGGTCGAGCTCCCGGTGCTGCTCCTCGTTTCGGCCGCCGCCCTCCGCTGGCAGGCCACCCTCATCGCGCCGCCCGGTCGCCGGCTTATCAGCGAGCTCTGGATCGAAGCCGGGGCGGATTTCTCCCGCATCTTCGTCGGCCTGGGGATCCCCCTCTTTTTCGCGGCCGCCCTGCTGGAGAGCTTCGTTACCCCCCTCGTGATCGCCTGGGTCTACGGCGGCTAACCGTCTTTCTTTTTGTGCTTATTCGCATCTTTTAGACTGGCGCCCGGAGTCGGCGAGCCGGCGATGCGCGCGCCGACATCCCGTCCCCACTGGCGGAAGCGAGAGCGCGAGCGGGCGAACACGTAGCGCATCCGGCGCCATTCGCGGTCGAGGAAATGGGGAGAATCCTCGGGCGGAAGGGCCAGCCACTGGACCACGGCCGCCGACCAGGTGAGCCCACCGCCAAAGCCGACAAAGACGACGTTGTCGTTGGGGCGGAGCCGGCCGGCTTCCACCGCCTCGCACAGGGCGATGGGGATCGAAGCGGCCGAGGTGTTGCCGGCATGGTCGACATTCAGGAAGAATTTCGACATCGGAATGTCCAGCTTCTTGGCCACCGATTCGATGATGCGGGTGTTGGCCTGGTGGGGGACGATCAGGGCGACGTCTTTCAGCGACAGCTGGGCTTTTTCCAGAACCTCTTCGATCGCATCCGGCACCACGCTCGTGGCGAAGCGAAAGACCTGCCGGCCGTGCATGTAAATCGCCTTTTTCACCGACCCATTAGCGGAGAGATATTCCGGGCCCAGCGCCGGAATCGGGTTGTGGTAGACGGCCGGCAGGCTCAGCAGGTTGCCGCCGGAGCCATCGGAATGCATCGTCGTCGACAAGACCCCACCCGGAATGGCGCTCCCCTGCAGAATGACGGCGCCGGCGCCGTCACCGAATAGAATGCAGGTGCCGCGATCGTCCCAGTCGAGCACGCGGGACATCATCTCCGCCCCGATGACCAGGGCGTTGCGCACCGACCCCGTGCGAATCGCCTGAGTGGCCATGTCGAGGCCGTAGACGAACCCGGAGCAGGCGGCGCTGAGGTCGAAGGCGCCGGCGTTTTCCGCCCCCAGATAGGACTGGACCCGGCAGGCGGTCGACGGAAAGATGTATTCCGGCGTGGAGGTGGCCACGATGATCAGATCGAGCTCCGACGGATGGATATCCGCCCGGGCCAGGGCCCGCGCGGCCGCCTCAAAGGCCAGGGTCGCCGTCGTCTCGTTCTCGTCGGCGATATGCCGCGAACTGATCCCGGTACGGCTAAAGATCCACTCGTCGGTCGTGTCGACCATGGACGCGATTTCGTCGTTGGTCAGTACCCGCCGTGGATAGTAATGTCCCCAGCCAATAATATGTGCATGTTTCATGTCGATTTCTCTTCCACGTTCGATTTAAGAGATGAAACGCCTGGATTGATGGATTGCGGGTGGTGAGAGACGGCCATCCGCCAGAGTTTAACGTCATCCATCACATAAAAAAACCCCAAAGAACGGCCGGCGGTTGCGAAATTAAGGATATAATAACCAAAATCGAACAAAAACCCCGGATTGACTTGATCAACCAGCACCTGCCAAAAATCAAACGGGCTGCCTTTCTCCTGCTCCTTTGGGGTGCCGCCGCCTGCGCGGACCCGGTCGAACCCCCGCCGATCATCCGGGAAGCGGCGCCGCCCGCTGCCGAACAGGATCTCCAGATGCTGAACCAGATCGAGCCGCCGCCCCGGGACCTGGCCGACCTGGCCCGCCGCTACAAAGGGGTCGAACCGGCCGCCCCGCCGCGGCCGGTGGAACGAAATCCAGGCACCCGCGAACTTTTCTGGATCAAAGACCAGGAGGGATTGAACAGCCGGCAGGCAGCGGCCGTGCTGGCCTACCGCTCAGACCGCCTCAACCTCTGGATTGAGGACGGCGTGTCCCTGGATGAAAATCGCCTGCGAATGGCCGCGGCGGTGCTGGAGGAGGAGATCCTGCCCACCACCCGCCGCCTCTTTGGCGAGTTCCAGCAGCCTGGCCTCGACGGGGACCCCCGCCTGCACCTGCTCCACGCGGCCGACCTGGGCGGCCGGACGATCGGCTATTTTTCCGCGGCCGACGCCTACCCGCCGGCCGTGAACCCGCTGTCAAACGGCCGCAACCTTCTCTATCTCAACCTCAATCACGTCCAGGTCGGGGAACCGGCCTACTACCGGGTCGTCGCCCATGAGTTCCAGCACATGATCCACTGGCATCTCGATGCGAACGAGACGACCTGGATCAACGAAGGCTTTTCCGAGCTGGCCGCCGCCGCCGGCGGCCTCGGGGACAGCGACCATCTGCCGGATTTCTGGCAGGATCCCGATATCTCCCTGACTGATTTTGACTACGCCGGCCGCGACTACGGTGCGGCTTATCTCTTTGCCAGCTACCTGGAAGCCCGGTTTGGCGCCGATTTTATCCGCCGGCTGGCGGCCGATCCGCGCAATGGGCGGGAAGCCATCGACGCCCTGCTCGCGGCCGAAGGGCAGGCGGGCGATTTTGACGGCCTGTTCGCCGACTGGGTGGTGGCCAACCTGGCCGCCGGCCGCGGCTACCGGGCCGGGACGCCGGACATCGACGGCGTCTACAAGCGGGTCGAATTCCCCGGCTCGATCCGCACGACGCGGCTGCGGGCCGGCTCCCCGGCCGCGGCCGGGGTTGCCCCCTACGCCGCCGATTACTGGGAGGTGGCCGGCCGGGCGCCGCAAACCGTCGTCTTCACCGGCACCCGCCAGATCCCGCTGCTCGCCACCCGGCCGTTCAGCGGCGAGCGCTTCTGGACGACCGTGCCGGCCGACAGCTCGGCCATGCACCTGACCCGGGAGCTCGATTTGCGTGAGGTGACGGCGGCCACCCTCCGCTTTCAAACCTGGTACGAGATCGAACTGGGCTGGGATTACGGCTATATCAGCGTCTCGGCCGATGGGGGACGCTCCTGGCAGACGCTGGAAACGACCGCCACCAACGGGGCCAATCCCCACGGCAATAATCTCGGCCGCGGCCTGACCGGCACCAGCGGCAGCCTGGAGGAACCGCGCTGGATCGAACAGACGGCCGATCTGTCTGCCTACGGCGGATCCGGCGGCCTGCTCCTCCGCTTTGAATACGTCACTGACGACGCCCGGCACGGGCAGGGCTGGGCCCTCGACGATATCGCCGTGCCGGAAATCGGTTTTTTCGACGATGCTGAAGGGCCGGATCCCGGCTGGGAGGCGGCCGGATTTTTCCGCCACGGCAACCGCTTCCCGCAGCGCTTCCTCGTGCAGCAAATTCTCATCGACCGGGACGGCCGGATCGATATCACCCGGCTGCCGGTCGACGCCGATGGGACCGGCCGGTGGACCATTCCGCTCGACGACCGGTTCGACCGGGCCGTGATCGCCGTCTCGGCCGTCACGCCCGCCGTCCGGCAGCCGGCCGGCTATCAGATCGGCCTGGAGGGGCGGTAGACATGGCGGATTCGGTTCGAAAGACGGCGATCCCGTCCGTCAGAAGACAAAAACAGGGAGGGGTCCGTTGAACCAGCGCGCCAAAACCAGCCAGGCCAGCCTGTTCTTTCTCGGCTGCGCCGCTTCGCTCGTCCTGGTGCTGTGTATGGCCGTGGCCATCCTGTACGGCACCCTGAGGCTGTTTGGCGATGGGTTTGCCCCGCTGATCGCCCTGGTCGATCGTCGGGAAACCCGGGAGCCGCCTACCCTGTCGCCGACCCTGCGGGCGACCGCCATCCTGCCGGAACGCACGGCGGATCCGACCCCCGTGCCCGCGGCGACCCGCCCGCCCCGGCCGACCCCGACCCCGCCGCCGCCCCCCGTCTACGCCTTTGCCGATGCGCCCAATCTCGACCAGCGCTACATCGCGGAAAGCGCGTGGGCGGACCTGGAGCGCCTGCTGGCGGCCGATTACCCGGCGCGCGACTACTACGAAACCGAGGAGCGCCTGGGGAAGAAAAAGCTGCGCGGCCGGACGCTCCCTCCCGAGCCCCGCCAGATCGGCGAACAGCGCACGTTCTGGACGGGCGAGCGGGAAGTGGACGCCCGCCTGGTGCTCCAGTCCGAGCGGGCTTTTTTCTGGGTGGAGGCGGGGCTTTCGCTCAGCGCCGCCGACCTGTGGCCGGTGGGCCAGCGGCTCGATCGAGAGCTCTATCCCCGGCTCACCGCACTGTTCGGCCGGGAGCCGGGCCCCGGGATCGACGGGGAGCTGCCGATTCACATCGTCCACCTGGCCGATATCGATACCGAGGAGCTCGGCTATTTCGACAGCAGCGACCAGTATCCCCGGGAAATCTTCGGCTATTCGAACCAGGTCGATGCGATCTATATGAACATGTCCGAGCTGCGCGTCGGGGAACGGCTCTACTACGGGACGCTGGTGCATGAGATTCAGCACCTGCTGCACTGGTTGAGCGACTCCAACGAGACAACCTGGCTCGACGAAGGGCTGGCGCAGGTCGCCGAGGTCTATACCGGGCTCGACACCTTTACCGTGATCGATTATCTGGAAGAGCCGAACCTCCAGTTCAACAGCTGGTCGGTCGAGGAAGACCGGGTCTACGCCCACTACGCCTCGGCCGCCCTCTTCGGCCTGTACTTCTGGGAGCAGCTCGGCGACGACGCCCTGCGTGATCTCTTCCAGCATCCGGCAGATGGGCTGGCGGCTGTCGCGGCCGTCCTGCGCCGCTACCGGCCGGAAACGACCCTGGCGGGCTTCGTCGGCGACTGGTATGCCGCCAACTACCTGCGGCGCCCCCCACCCAATCGCTACGGCTACCGGTATGATTTCCGCCAGATACGCCCGGCCGCCGTGATGCGCGAGCCCGGCGCGGAAACGATGGCGCTCAACCCGTACGGCGTGCGCTATATCGAAATCGACCAGCCGGGCGAGGTGCTCTTCTCTTTTGCCGGAGATACCCTCGTCGATCTCATCGACGCGGCGCCGCGCAGCGGCCAGGCGATCTGGTTTGTGCCGCCGCTCTACGGCGTGGAGGCGACGCTGACTCGCTCCTTTGACCTGCGCCGCGTCCAGGCGCCGGCCCTCTCCTTCTGGAGCTGGTACGATCTGGAAGCCGACTTTGACTTCGCCTACGTGACGGTCTCGACAAACGGGGGACAGTCCTGGGCGGTGCTCGCTCCCGGGCGCGGAGTGACTTCCCCCTTTGGCCGGGGGATCAGCGGCCGGTCGCGCGACGCGGCCGACGCGGTCGATGGCTGGGTCCACGAGACGATTTCCCTGGCCGAATACGCCGGGCAGGAGATCCTGGTGCGCTTCGAGGTGCTGACCGACGCGGCCATCGCCGGCCGGGGATTCGCCCTGGACGACATTGAGGTCACGGAACTCGATTATTTTAGCGATGTGGAAACCGGCGAGGATGGCTGGACGGCCGCGGGCTTTGTGCGGGTCGGCGCCAGCCTGCCGCAGCAGTGGTCCCTCCAGCTGCTGTCACAGGAGGGGGAGGGGTGGGTCACCCCCCTGTCCCTCGACAGCTACAACCAGGGGCAGTGGCGGCTGCGGCTCGAGGGGCCGGTGACCCTGGCCGTGGCGCCCGTGACTCCTTTTTCGGCCAGGCCGGCGCGCTACTGGTTTAAGATCGAGCGGCTGCCCTGAAATCCGATCGGGGGCGGCGGCGTTCTCCCCGCTCAGCTGCGCTGCTGCAGATAGGTCTCTTCCAGGTGTTTCTTGGTTTCTTCCTGTGCCCGTTTGCTTTCGGCCAGCGCTTCCTGCCAGCGCGACTGCATCTGCGCCATGAGATCCTCCCCGGAGGCCGGGGTGATCAGCAGGGCGATGACGGCCCCCACGGCCGCCCCGCAAAAAAGTCCGGTGGTAAAACTCAACAATTTGTTCATATCCTCTGTCCTCGCTGGTGGCCATTATACACTGGCTTAATTGTTCGGAAAATGATAATTTTAGGGTGGCGGCCGGCCCGGCCACAGCGATGGCAGAACCATGTCCGAATATATTGAAATCGAAGCCGAAACCGACGAAGAAGAGCCTGCGGTCATCCATTTTTACACCAATTTACCGCTGAGCGGCGGGGAGGGTGGGGGTGAGGATTACGACAGTCCGGCGGCGATGGCCGTCGGCTCCGCCCTGGCGCAGGCGCTGGCCGCCGTCGAGGGGATCACCGCCCTGCGCATTGCGGGGAGCGACCTGACCGTCTGGCGGGAGCTGGAGGCGGCGGAGTACGCCATCGTGGCCGATGTGTCGGCCGTTCTCAAGGATTTTTTCCTGTAGTCATCCGATTTCTTACACATTGTCGACAACCCTGTGCTATACTTATTTTCAGCTTGGGGATGATCGGTTTCGACGGGAAAGGCAGGCCCTGGGCTGCAAGCCGAGTATGCTTCTCAACTCGTAAATCTGCGAAGCAAACCACAAGTGCCAATACGCGCACCTACTCCGCTCTGCCGCTCGCTGCTTAAAGTGAGCGACTGAGTTCCACCCCAAACCGGGTGGCGTCCACTCTCTTCCCCTCGCCGGCGGGATGAGTCCTGGGCGACAGCAATGTCGGCGTGCTCCGGGATGACATCGATAGTCCCGGCTAAGACCGTATCGGTTAGCCGCCCTTCAACCCTGTCGGCCGGGGTGTCGGTGGCGAAGATCAAATAGGCTGACTAAGCTTGTAGACGCTCTGTGGTTCAATTTTTCGGACGCGGGTTCGACTCCCGCCATCTCCACCTCGATCGGCCGGCGGCGCCGCTGTTTAAACAGGGGCGCCGCTTTTTTTGTGAGCTGCCTGAATAAAATGACTCCCTCAAGCGCATTCAGCGCGAAGCTTTCGGCTCTGCGGGTGGAGCCGCTCCTGAAACTGTCAAACGTGTCATCGAACGATCGCTTCAGCCGCCCTGTTGGGGCGCGGCACCCTCAAGTCAATCTGTGCGCCGTTATGCCGGTTTGAGGCGGCGTTGGGGGCATCCAGGCTACTTGGGGGCATGTGGTGCAGCACAGTTTCAATGACCTCATCAGGAGCTCTGCTGTCCGAGTTCCTGGGCAAGCCCGATGAGAATGCCTTCGGGGCCGCGAATGTAGCACAGCCGATAGATGTTTTCGTACTGGACGACTTCGTCGACGAGCGCCGCCCCAAGGGGGATGAGTCGGGAGAGCGTCTTGTCGAGATCATCCACCGTGAACATGACACGTAAGTAGCCAAGCGCGTTCACGGGAGCGTTTCGATGGTCGGACACCACGGATGGCGCTTCGAACCGTGAAATTTCGAGCCGGCTGTGCCCATCGGGGGTGACCATCATGGCAATCTCACAGCGCATGTCGCGCAGGCCGGTGACGCTCCCAGCCCAGTCTCCTTCAACCATCGTTCGCCCCTCCACCTTGAGGCCGAGCTCGGTGAAGAAAGAAATGGCGGTGTCCATGTCTTCGACCACGATGCCGACGTTGTCCATGCGTTTGACGGTCATAATGTCTCTTTAGCGATCAATTCAGAATATCGACGATTGAGTCCTCGGATTGACTTTCAGCTGCTTTGTCCACCAGAGGTGAGTTTGCCAATCATTTTAGTTGGCAGGTTACCGATATCTGACATTCTACTTCGCCCCTTTTTACCCTCCGCCAGGCCTTTAATAACATTTGCAAAGTGACCACTTTCAACTGCCAACTCACTGCGAAAAAGCCCGCCGCGGGGGGGTGCATATGCGTGTACGTCAGCGGCCGCTTCGCTTAATGTTTCGCACATACCAGCTACAACCGGTCAATGATCAGAGCTACGTTGTTGAACTGCCGCGAGTCAGGGCCAACGGCTAGCTGAATTTGTATGTCTGCTTCGTGTTGAAAGTGCTGCACCAGGTTTTCCACCTGGTGCTGGAGTGGCCAATAGGCATACGAGCCCTCAGCATCCCTGGTAGCTGTCGCGAAAGTCGTGATGAGCCGTCCTCCGGGTGTGAGGAGATCGAGGAGTCGCCGCAATACTTCACCCTTGTCCGGCCAAAAGTAAAAGGTGTGGATACTCAAAATTTTAGTGTAGCGCTGCTTGGCGAGCGGCAGATGCGCCACATCGCCGCACACTACCGTAAGTCGCCCTTCCTTTAATGCATTCCGGTTGCGCCGCGCAGCAGCACGGGCCATCGTCATCGACATATCCACTCCCACGACATGCCCATTGGGACTATCGGTCACCAATCTGTGCAGACAATCCCCAACGCCAAAACCTATTTCCAAGACATG
>JBFFZG010000078.1:0-16835 GCA_041568735.1 Promineifilaceae bacterium (SeqCode) | reverse complement strand
GTCGGAGCGGACCGAGATGGTCGCTTCGAATTCCTTCGACCCTTCGTAGCGGATGTCGATGCCGGTCGCTTCTTCGAAAGCGGCGACCGAGTTGTTGAACTTGACCTCATCTTCATCGGTGAAGGGGCCAAACATCGTCACTGTGGTGCCGGCAAATTCCCCGGCCAGCGCCCGGTCGATGTAGCCGGCGCCGCCCATGGCGATGTCGCCTTCGACCACGGGGACAGCCGTCGGCTCGGCGGCCGACGGTTCGGTGGGCGAGGCGGCAGGCGGCTGAGTCGGTTCGGCCGCCGGGGTTTCCGGCGCACCGCCCCCGCAGGCCACCAATAGGCCCAAGAGCAGTCCTAGGAAAACCAGTTTAAAGTGCTTAAGCGTTGACATGTGTCTCTTTTCTCCTCAATTTGGATTTCAATCAAGTTGTGTTGGTTCGATATAATTGGATAACACCGGGTTTCCGATCACCTCCTCGGGAAAAACTACCCCTTGGGTGCACGGGTTGTCCCGCGAACGATCACTTCAGTGGGCAGAATAATTTTTCGAATAGCGCCCCGTTCATTGGCCAGCGAGTCCAGCAGCAGTTCACAGCCGCGCACGCCGGATTCATGCAGCGGTTGGCGAATCGTCGTCAGGTTGAGGTATTCGGCGAGTTCAATGTCATCGTAGCCGATTACGCTGAGATCGCCCGGCACATCCAGGTCGAGATCCTGGGCCGCTTCGATAATCCCAATCGCCTGGGTATCGCTGCTGGCAAAGATCGCCGTCGGCGGTTTCACCAGGCGCAGGAGCGATTGAGCCTGCTGGTAGGCGACTGTCCGGCTGTGTTTGCCCTGGGAAAAATAATCGGTGCTGAAAGGGATGCCCGCCGATTTCAATGCCTGCTGGTAGCCCAGGAAGCGGTGTTCCATCGAGTTATTTCCCAGAGAGGCGTCGAAGAAGTCGCTGACGAAGGCGATCTTCCGGTGGCCCAATTCAATCAGGTGTTCGGTCGCCTGCCTGCCGCCGGCGATATCGTCGATCGCCACCTGGCTGCAGTAATCACTGGTGGCGTCGATTTGAACCGTCTTGATCCGGGATTCTTCCAGCCGGCGAACTTCGTCGGCCGTCAGGATCAGGCTGACGATCAGAAGACCATCGACTTTGCTTGTGCGCACAATATCGTCGATGCAGCGCTTGCGACGATCGAGGGTTTCGAGGTTGAAGATATTTAAATCGTAGGGAGATTCAGAGATGACTTCGTCGATACCGCGCAGGCGCTCGACGACGGAGGGGCGGGTAAAAAAAGGGGCGATTACCCCGATCGTGAGAGTTTTGCCTAATGAAAGTCGGCGGGCAAAGGTGTTGGGCGCGTAATCGAGTTCTTCGATTGCACCTAAAACTTTTTCCCGGGTTTCGTCACTGACGAGGGGACTGCCATTGATGACTCGTGATACCGTACCAACCCCAACACCAGCGTGGCGGGCCACGTCTTTAATCGTCGATGCCAAAAGGAAACTATCTCCAGTTTGGATACATCATGAAGAGAATTTGGTAAAAAATAGTGTCAGGCTCTCAATTTTGAGGCGAAATTGCCCATTGGAACTGGTTCCAATTCATTCAAACTATACAAAATCCGGGAATTTTTGTCAACGGACCTTTATTCAGAAGCTCCGCCAGACGCGGCCGGCCGGATCGTTCCCAATCCCTTCGAAAACCACCCCGGCCTCTCGCCTAGGGGCTCCTGGAACCCATCCTTTCTGAAAAAAGATGAAAATATTCGGGCGTTTTCCACGCCGCGTTCGGGGTAAAATCGGCTTTATTTTCCCGGAAACTCGCAGTTTCCGGGAAAATTAGGGCGGACCACCCCTCGCCGCCGGCCGGCCGCAGGTGCCCCCCAACTGGCAGACAGAACGGGTGTTAAGGTAGAATGCAGCCACGGCCTGGCCCCCGGAGTGCGTGAACGAGCCCCGGGGTTTTTTTGTTTTGAGGTGTGTGTGGAATCGCCGCAGGAAAACAGCCCCAATCAATTTGAGCAGAACCGCCGGCTGGTGGGCGCCGCTGCCATTCTGATCCTGGCAAATATCGTGCAGCGCCTCCTGGGCATGGGGCGGGAAATCGTCACCGCCAACCTGTTCGGCGCTTCGGCCGCTCTCAGCGCCTTCAACCTGGCCAAACTGGTGCCGGATACCCTCTATCAGCTGATCGCCGGCGGCGAAATGATGAACTCCTCACTGGTGCCGGTGTTCAGCGACTTCGCCTCTGGCCGGCACCGGCGGGAGCTGTGGAGCGCCTTCAACATCATCCTGAGCCTGGTCATCCTCGTCCTCTCGGCCGTCGTCATCCTCGTCGAGATCTTTGCCCCCCAGATCGCCTGGCTGGTCGGCGCCGGCAATCTCGAGGACCCGGCTCTCTTCCCCCTGACGGTCAGCCTGCTCCGGCTGACCGCGCCGGTCATGCTTTTCCTCAGCATTTCCAGCGTGATGATGGCGGTTTTGTACGCCCTGCAGCGCTTTACCCTGCCGGCCTTTACCACCGCCATCTTCAACGCGGCCATCATCCTCGTCGCCCTCCTGCGGCCGGATACTGTGGCCTCCCTGGCCTGGGGAATGATCGCCGGTTCGATCGCCATGATCGCCCTGCAGCTGCCGGTGCTGCGCGACGCGACCTTTCGCCTCAACGTCAACTGGCGCCACCCGGTCGTGCGGCACGTGCTGCTCCTCTACGCGCCGATCGTCCTGGGCCTCGTGGTCAACCAGGCGGGCATTTTTATCGGCTACAACCTGGCCACGCGAACGGGGGATGCCAGCGTCAACTACATGCGCTATTCGACCACGCTCTACCAGCTGCCGATCGGGCTGGTGGTCGTCGCCCTTTCGACGGCGATTTTGCCCACCCTCTCCCGGCAGGCCAGCGGCCAGCTCCTCGTCTTCAAGCAAACGCTGGCCCAGGGGTTGAAGCTCGTCATCGCCCTGATCCTGCCGGCGACGGCCGGTCTCTTCGCCCTGGCCCTGCCCATCATCCAGCTGATTTTTGAGCACGGAAAATTTCTGCCGGCCGACAGTCTGATCACGTCGATGGTCCTGCGCATTGATCTCATCGGCCTGCCGTTCGCCGCCGTCGACCTCATGCTCGTCTACGCTTCCTATGCCCGCAAAGATACCCTGCGGCCGGCGCTCGTCGGGGTCGTCAGTGTCGTTTTTTACGTGATCGTCGCCCTCCTGCTTCTGCGCCCCCTCGGCTTGCTGGGGCTCATGGCGGCCAACGCCGGCAAGCTGGTCCTGCACGCCGCCATCATGATCTGGCTCCTCCACCGGCAGCTCGATGGGCTGCGGGGCTTTGGCCTTTCCAATGTCCTGATCCGGTCGGCCGCCGCGGCCGCCGCCACCGGCCTGGCCGCCTACGGCGCGGCCGCCGCCGTGGCCGGCTGGTTCGGCGGTGATGGCCTGCCGTTTTTCGTTCTCCAGGTCGCCCTCCCCGGAGGGATCGGTGGCCTGGTCTATGGGCTGATGGTCTGGCTGCTCGATATCGGCGAAATTAAAAACCTGAGTAAAATGATACGGGCGCCGCGGGGCTCGGGAAAACCCCTCCCTTGATCTCCCTCCGGTGAAAAGCTACACTTATCCGCAGGCGCCGGCCGCAGCCAGGCCACCCGGCCGGCCGGCGCAGGACCAGGGAGAACCGAGAAATGGCCAGCTACAAACTCATCGCGCGCCGCGGACCCCGGGCGGGGGAAATATTTGAACTCGAAAGCCAGACGATTATCGTCGGCCGGGATGCCACCGCCGATATCAGCATCAACGACCCGGAAGTTTCCCGCAATCACTGCCGGCTGATCCTGGAAAGCGCCTGCTACATCCAGGATCTCGGGAGCACCAATGGGACCTTCGTCGATGGCCAGCGGCTCGGCGGCGAGCCAATTCGCCTCGTGGACGGCCAGATTATTCAGCTGGGGAGCAATGTCACGCTCCTTTTCAAGGACGAAACGGTCGAGATCGACCTGCCGCCGGTCCACAGCGAGGCGGCGGAGGTCGATGAATACGACGAGGAAGAGGGCGAAGAGGAGCCGTGGCCGGCCGCCGCCCCCCCTGCTGGCCGGGCCGCGGAGAGCTGGGGCGCGCCCGAGACGGCTTACGAGGCGGCTTCCCCCATAGAGAACGAAAACCGGCCGCCCGAAAAGGCGGCCGGAGCGACCGACGTCCATGGCGCCGGCGACGGGTACAGCCGGCGCACCTACCAGATCATCATCGCCGTTCTGGTCGTCCTCCTGCTCTGCACCTGCTGCGTGGCGACGGCCGGCGTGGTTTATTACCTGCAAACCGAGGGCTTGATCGCCCTGTTCCAGGGGCCTGCCGGCGGCCTGGCAGGCACGTTTTAACCGGCCGGGCGGGGATCGCTACTGCTTCTGGTCGACGATGATCGAATCGTGGAGCGCCTGGTCGCCCACAACCAGCCTGCCGGCCAGGTCGAGCCGGTGCTCCTCGACGCGATCAGCCGGCGACAGGTTGATAAATAGACGCCACCCGAGAAGCAGCAGCCCGAGATCGTCGACCTGTCCGAGTCCGAGGAAGGCATCCGGCAGAAGATCGAGGGGAAAGATCAGATAGAGCAGGGTCGCCAGCGGGAGCAGTTTCAAATAGAAGGGGACGGCTGGATCGCGCAGCAGCCGCCAGACCAGCTGCACCTCGATCCACGTTTCCCGCCAGAAGCCGATGTCGCGAACGGCCGCCTGCGTGTCGGGATTTTCCGCCGTGCCGGCGGGAGTCGGATCAGACTGATTCAGATTCATAAATAACTTCCATGACCCATGGTGAATCAATGGGTTTGACCGCTGGCTATACGCGACCGGGGCGGGGAAGTTGCAGCCGGGGCCCGTAAAAGCCGGGCTGAGGCCGGATCGCTGGCGGTCCTGCCGCAGAGAACGAGGAGGAAAAAGATGGATTATGTCAATTTGGGCCGGGCCGGGGTTAAAGTGAGCCGCCTCTGCCTGGGGACGACCAACTTTGGGGTTTACACCGAGGCGGCCGACGCCCACCGCATCATGGACGCCGCCTTCGAGCAGGGGATCAACTTTTTCGATACGGCCGATGCCTACGGCTATGACCAGGGACGCGGAAAAACCGAGGAGATCATCGGCCGCTGGCTGAAAGCCAACCCGGACAAGCGGGATCGGATCGTGCTGGCGACCAAGGTCTACACGGCCATGACCGACGATGTCAATGACCGCGGTCTGTCCGCCTTTCACATCCGGCGCGCCTGCGAGGCGAGCCTGCGCCGGCTGCAGGTCGACCACATCGACCTCTACCAGATGCACCACGTCGACCGGCAGACCCCCTGGGAGGAGATCTGGCAGGCGATGGAACAGCTCGTCCGGGATGGCAAGATCAGCTACGTGGGGAGCAGCAATTTTGCCGGCTGGCATATCGCCCGGGCCTGCGAAACCGCCCGGCAGCGGCATTTTCTCGGCCTGGTCAGCGAGCAGAGTGTCTACAACCTGGCCGCCCGCACCGTCGAGCTCGAGGTTTTGCCGGCCGCGGCCGCCTACGGGCTGGCCTTCATTCCCTACAGCCCGACCAGCGGTGGGGTGCTCGCCGGCGCCCTGCAGAAGGCCGCGGCCGGCCGCAAGACGGCCGACTTCCGCCAGAAGCAGATCGAGCGCTGGCGCCCCCGCCTGGAAAAATACGAGCGGCTCTGCGCCGATCTCGGCCGCCATCCGGCCGACGTCTCCCTGGCCTGGGTGCTGGCCAATCCCCGCGTCACCGCGCCGATTATCGGCCCGCGCACCCTCGAACACCTGGCGGGGAATATCGGCGCCCTCGATCTCCAGCTCTCTCCGGAAGTGAAAACCACGCTCGACGAAATCTGGCCGGGTCCGGGCGGCGAGGCCCCGGAAGCGTACGCCTGGTAGCCCGATTGACCGGCGAAGAATAACGCGACTTTGCTCCCTGGCCGGGGTTATCAGTGCTAGTATCAACCGCCGCATCTCAGCAAAAGGACCGGATCCCCCATGACCGTCACCGTCAATGATAGAAGCGAAATACTGGGTTGGACCATGTATGACTGGGCCAATTCGGCCTTCAGCACGACGGTCGTGACCGCCCTGCTGGGGCCGTATATCAGCGCCCTGGCCTCCTCGAGCACCAGCCCCCTGAATTTTTTCGGCATCGCCATCCAGCCCGCGGCCATCTTCCCTTTTTCGGTCTCCCTTTCCGTCGGTCTCCAGGTGCTGTTCCTGCCGATTCTCGGCACCCTGGCCGACTTCACCAATCTGAAAAAGCGGATGATGATGACCTTCGCCTACATGGGGGCGATCGCCACGATTCTCCTCTTTTTAATCCAGGCCGATATGCCGCTGCTGGGGACCAATGGGGCGGTGCTGCTGGGCAGTCTGTTCTTCATCCTGGCCAATCTCTCCTTTGGGGCGGCGATCGTCTTTTACAACGCCTTTCTGCCGGATATCACCAGCCCTGATCGGCGGGATGCCATCAGTTCCCGCGGATTCGCCCTGGGGTATATCGGCGGTGGCCTGCTCCTGCTGGTCAATCTCGGCCTGATTACCTTGATGGAAGACACCGCCCTGGCCGTGCGCATCAGCCTGGCCAGCGCCGGCGTCTGGTGGCTGGCTTTCACCTATTTCTTCCCGCAAAAGCGGCTGATCGTGCGCGAGGCGGCGCGCCAGCTGCCGGAAGGGGTCTCGATGTTCAGCATCGGGATCAAGCGCATTCGGGCCACGCTGGGTGAACTGCGCGAAAAATATCCGGAAACACTGCGCTATCTGATCGCCTATCTCATTTACAACGACGGGATCCAGACGGTGATCGCCATCTCGACGACGTTCGCCTCCGACGAGCTCGGAATTCCGGCCGAGACGCTGCTGATTCTCGTCCTGATGATCCAGTTCATGGCCTTTGGCGGCGCCTTCTTCTTCGGCTGGCTGGCCGGACGGCTCGGGGCCAAGCGGGCGGTCATGGCCAGCCTGGTGATCTGGTCGGGCCTGGTGATCTACGCCTACCTCTTCCTTTACAACGCCACCCAGCTGTTCATCATGGGAGCTGTCCTGGCCATGGTGCTCGGCGGTTCGCAGGCGCTGAGCCGCTCCCTCTTCTCCCAGATGATTCCGGCCGATCACGAAGCCGAATACTTCGGTTTTTACGAGATCAGCGAGCGGGGAACCTCCTGGATTGGCCCCTTCTTCTTTGCCGCGGCCGTGCAGCTCACCGGCTCGCAGCGAATCGCCATCGTCTCCCTGATCATTTTCTTCGTCGTGGGGCTATTCCTGCTCAGCCGGGTGAACGTCCGGCGGGCGATGGTCGACGCGGGGAACGATCCAGCGGGTGTTGTGCTCTAACCCGGCCGGAGTCAGCCGGAGGGATCCCAGCGCTGGCCGCGCTCCTTCTTGATCTGACCACGCCGTTTCTTCTCCGCCAGCCGCCGCTCCCGGGCCGCCCGGCCCGGCCGGCTTTTGCGGCGCGGCCGCGGCGCCTGCAGGGCATCGCTCAGGAGCTGGCGCAGCCGCTCTAGGGCGATCTGCCGGTTCTGGCTCTGACTGCGGGCGTCCTGGGCCGCGACCTGCAGGACACCCGCCCCGTCGAGCCGGGAGCGCAGCCGGCCGACCAGCCGCGCATGCTCGGCTTCACTCAGTGCGGCCCGCAGGGTGGGGGAGTGCTCCACGTCGAGCGACAGGACGACCCGGGTGGCCGCCTTATTGGCGTGCTGGCCGCCTGGCCCGCTGCTGGTCGTGAAGCGAAGCTCGATTTCCGACTGGGGGATCGTCAGCCGCCCGTTGATCGTCAAATCGTCCATCGCCATCGCCGCTACGGCCGCTCCAGCCCGGCCAGCAGGAGCGCCACGGCCCGCTCGCCGGCCGCCTCCAGGGCCGCGGCCTCACCGGGCCAGAGCGCGGCCAGGCCGTGAACCAGCGCCCAGATGGTCAGGGTCAGGTCGCCGGCCGTCTGCCCCGCCGGCAGGTGCCAGGTGTGCCGTCGAACCCCCATTGCCGCGGCGCTGTGCAAGGGGGCCGGGATCGATTCCAGGGCCGGCCTATCCGGCCGGCCGCGCAGCAGCTGGAAAACCACCGGGTTCGCCGCCGCGAACCGCAGGCTGACCCGGACGAGTGCGATCAGGTGCGCGCCGCTGTCGGGACCGGGGTCGACCCGGGCCAGCCGCCGCTCGAGCTGCGCCTCCCCTTCGCGGCGGATGGCGTCGACAATCTCCCGTTTGCTCCCAAAATATTCGTACAGGCCGGCCGGACTGTAGTCGAGCTGCCGCGCCAGCTCACGCAGCGAAAAGGCGTCCAGGCCGCGTTCGACCATCAGGCTGTGGGCCGCTTCGAGGATCGACTGGCGAATGCCGGCGCGGCGTTTTTCTTTGGCGGTGCTCATGCCGGCCGGAAATTTGAGGGTTGATGGTGCATGGCCCCGGCATCTTATGCCGGATTCTGGACGCTGTCAAATATGAAAAAGTACCTCTTTTGCCGCCCAATCGGGCCGATTTGATTGCCGGCCGAACGGCGATCCGGTAATATGATCGCTTCCGGCGGCATCAGAAAATAAACGGGTTAAAACCCGCTTCGGGACGAATGGTTGCGGTTTGGGACCATTTCTCCATAGAAGATTTCTGAGTTCTCGATTAGCATTTATGGAACGCTGATCCTTCTGGGGGAAACTGCCAGAGGTGTTGAGAGGTTTTACAAGCAGAAGAGAGGTATCAACATGTGGAGTTTTATCATTGGCAGCGGTTTGATCGCACTGGCGAGTGCCCCGGGACTTCTTTTGCTCTGGCAGGCTGCGAAAAAGCGCCAGGAGCAGGCACTGCAAACGGCTGCCGCGGTGGCCCGCCGCCACCCATCTCGGCTGGATTAGCGATTTGACCGATTGATTTTTGATGCCGAGCAACTAGCGGAACGATAGACCCCGATTGTGATCTGAAGGCCCCTGGAAAATCCAGGGGCCTTTTTTGTTGTCCGGATCCCCCCCCGCTCGACCAGCCACCACCCCGGTGTGCCCGGGAATCCGGTCAACCGCGGGCCGGCCGGGAAATTGCGCCGCTCGCAAAATTTCCCCGTACCGTGACCCCGAAAACCGACAAAAATCTACATTTGTCATATTATATGCACAAAAAGACACAACAATTCGATGTTCATATTGCATAAAAACCGTTTATAATGACAAATGTTGATAAATGAGAGTTTGATTAGACACATCCGGCACCTGATGAGACAAAATTAATGATGATGGCTCTGACGACGCGTCAGCGGGATTTACTCCAGATTTTGCTCGATGCCAGTGTCCCACTTGGATCGGGGGAACTCGCCGACCGGCTCAATCTGACAGCCCGCCAGGTCAGCTACGATTTGAAGGGACTCAAGGCCTGGTTATCCGACCACCAGGTGGCGCTTTCGATGACGCCGGGGGTCGGCGTCATGCTCACCCGGGATGCGGCCACCAGCCTCGAAGCGGTCGAAAAACTCATCGCCTCCACCGGCTTAAAGCTGGTCCTCAGCGCCGACCTGCGCCAGCAGCTGATCGCCACAATTCTGCTGACGACCGGCGAACCCCTGATCGCCTACAACCTCGAACAAATGCTGGCCGTCTCCCGCACGACGACCCTCAAAGATCTCGATGTGGTCGAAGCCTGGTTCCACGATCTCAGCGTATCCCTGGTACGCCGGCCGAACTACGGTATCTGGCTCGAAGCGGGCGAGCATCAGCGGCGGCAGCTGATCGGCCGGCTCCTGTGGGGGCAGACCCCCTGGCCCCAGCCGCTGGTGACGATCACACACACCTCCGGATTGGAATTTCTCCTCGAAACGGAAGCCGATTTGCTGCCCGCGGTGACATACACGCGTGATCTCCTTTCAAGCTGGGAAATTGATCGGGCACGGCTCCAGGTGACCTCGGCCGAGGCGCAGATTGGCGGCCGCTACTCCGATGATGGGGTGATCCACCTGGCCCTCATGCTGGCCATGCAGGCGCAGCGGGTGCGGGCCGGCCGGCAAATCGAGGAGCTGGATGCCCGCTTCTCCTGGATTCAAGAGCTGCCGGTGTGGAGCATCGCGGAACATGTGGCGGCCCAGCTGGCCGGCGAAACGCATCCGGTCTGGCCCGATGGGGAAATCGCCGAAATTGCCATGCACCTGCTGGCCACCCCCCGGCACGAGCGCTGGCCCGGTGACCTGGAAGTCCTGGAATCCTTCCAGACGCTGATTGACGATCTCCTGGAGATCGCCGCCGGCGCCTACGGCATCCCCGCCCTCAGCCAGGATATCGTGCTGCGGGATGGGCTCGTCTCCCATCTGATCCCGGCCTGCCTGCGGGAGACGTTCCGGCTGGTCATGCCGGAAGTTGAAGCCGCAAAGCTGCCGGAGAGCTACGAAACCGAGCACGCCATCGCCTCGGCCATGTCCGCCTTGATATCGGAGCGGCTGCAGATCCAGCTGCCGGCCGGCGAACGTGAAAATATCGCCCTGCTGCTGCGGGCCGCCTTTATTCGCGAGCAGCCGCACCTGTCGCAGGAAGTCCTGGTCGTCTGCCCGAGCGGCATGGCGACTGCGCAGCTGCTCCTGGCCCGCCTCCAGGCCCGTTTCCCCCGTCTGGGCCGGCCGCGGGTTGTTTCGCTGCGTGATTTATCCCGGGAGGCAGCCGGCCCGGCCAGTCTGGTGATCACCACCGTACCGCTGCCGGCTGAGATCTCCCGCTGGGCGGACGTCATCCGCGTCCACCCGCTGCTGCTGCCGGAAGATGTCGAGGCCATTACCCAATGGCTCGCCCGTTAAGTCAATCCTGGTTGTGACCATCTGTCTGTGGACGGGTGGAGAGAAGTTTTAGTGAAACCCATTCAGCGTTTGTTCGACAAGGAGAGTAAAAAATGAGAGAAAGGCTTCAAAGCTTCGGCGGATTCCTCGCCGGCATGATTATCCCCAACATCGGGGCATTCATTGCCTGGGGCTTGATCACGGCGATGTTCATCCCCACCGGCTGGATTCCCAGCGAGCGGTTTGCGGCGCTCGTCGGTCCGATGATCCTCAATCTGCTGCCGATCCTGATCGGGTATACCGGCGGCAAGATGGTTCACGGGGTTCGCGGCGGAGTCGTCGGCGCCACGGCGACCATGGGTGTGGTCGTCGGAGCGGACATTCCGATGTTCCTCGGTGCGATGGTCATGGGTCCGCTGGGCGGCTGGACGATGAAGAAAATTGATGAACTGCTCGAGGATTCGATCCCAATCGGCTTCGAAATGCTCATCAACAACTTCTCCGCCGGTATCCTGGGCATCATTCTGACCATGCTCGGCATGATCGTTGTCGGCCCGGTTGTCACGGCGATCAGCAATGTGGCCGGCAACATCGTCGACTGGCTGGTCGCGGCCCGTCTGCTGCCGCTGGCGGCCGTCATCATCGAACCGGCCAAGGTCCTGTTCCTCAACAACGCCCTCAATCACGGGGTTCTGGCGCCGCTGGGGATCGCCGCCTCCGAGGAAACCGGCCGGGCGATTCACTTCCTCCTCGAAACGAATCCCGGACCCGGCCTGGGGCTCCTCGTGGCTTACTACGTCGCCGGCAAGGGGATGTTGAAAGAATCCGCCGTGGGTTCCATGATCATCCACTTCCTGGGCGGGATCCACGAGATCTACTTCCCCTACGTCCTGGCCCATCCGATCATGATCCTGTCGGTGATCGCCGGTGGGTTCGCGGCCGATCTGTGGTTCGTGATCACCGGGGCCGGCCTGGTGGCCACTCCTTCTCCGGGCTCGATCTTCGCCTACCTGGCGGTCATTCCTCGCGGGCAGCACTTCGCGGTGCTGACCGGGGTGCTGATCGGCGCCGTGGTGGCGTTCCTGGTCGGAGCGGCTATTCTGCGCCTGCGGCCGGTGCCCGAGGAAGAAGGTGAAGAAGCGGCCGATGCCGCTGCCGGCAGCATTCCGGGGCTGGCGGGGGACTAAACCGGCCATTTTGCGATTTACCGTCGGGAAGCGAGGGAGGTCAATCCCTCCCTTGCCTCCCGGATTGATGATAAGGAAGAGCCAACCCGCACGTTCCGGAACCGCAGTTGGCGCGGCCCTCAGAAAGCCGCGACCACTTCTCACCTCGGATTTCACGACCCAACTGCTCGTTCTGGAAGCGCAAGGAGATAGAACAATGACCCAATCAATTGCTGCCGATCAAGTCAACACCATTATCCTGGCCTGCGAGGCGGGCATGGGATCCAGCCTGATGAGCGTCAATTCGCTCAAGAAAAAGCTCAAAAAGGCGAACGTGGGCAACGTGAAAGTCGTCCACCAGGCCGCCCGGGCGATTGCCCCGGACACCCAGCTGATCGTCGTCCACAAAGGGCTGGAAAAAGTCGTCCGCGGCAAGGCCCCCAACGCGGTTGTCATCACCTTTTCCCACTTTTTAAATGATCCGGCCTTTGACAAACTGGTGAACGCCCTGGCCAGCAACCAGGATATCGTGGATTCAGGAGGCTGAAATGGGCATCTTATCAGCCGATCGAATCCGCCTTCAGGCCACGGCGACGAGCAAACAGGACGCCATCCGCCAGGCGGGCGACCTGCTGGTGCAGACGGGCTGCGTCGACCCCGGCTACGTCGATGGCATGCTGGCTCGCGAAACCGTCATGTCGACCTATCTGGGCAGCGGCGTGGCCATTCCCCACGGCCAGCATGAAAACCGCGACCAGATTCACCAGACGGCGATCTCGGTTCTCCAGCTCGTGGACGGCGTCCTCTGGGAAGAAGAGGATGACGAGAAGGCCTACCTGATCATCGGCATTGCCGCCAATTCCGATGATCACATCGGCGTTCTGGCTGCCCTGGCCGAAGCGGTCGAAGATGAAGAAACGATCCAGAACCTCCTCACCACCGCCGATCCCAGGGTCATCCTCGACTGCCTCGATCGCTCATCGGCCGACCTGGTTGAATAAGTCGTTTTAGTTAAATAAGGTAAATAAGGAATTCTGCCATGAAGGAAATGGATATCGTAATCCATAATCCAACGGGTTTGCATGCCCGGCCGGCAAAAATATTTGTCAGCACGGCCAAACAATTCAAATCGAGTATTCAGGTCCGTTATGGGGACAAGAAGGCCAACGCCAAGAGCCTCATTTCGGTGCTGGCCCTGGGCATCAAGACCGGGGGCAATATTCAGATTCTGATCGACGGCGAAGATGCGACGGCCGCCGAAGAAGCGCTGGAGGCGGTGATCGCCGACGGCTTCGGCGAGGGCAACCTGATCGCTGCCGAACAGCCGGCCGCCGAACCCGCGCCGGCTGCCAGCCCCACCCCCGAACCCGCGCCGGCCGCCACGCCGGAAGGGGCTCTGCGCGGCGTGGCCGCCGCCCCCGGCGTGGCCATCGGCCCGATTTTCCCCTGGCGGCCGGACCAGGTGACCGTCTCCGAGACGTACACCGATGCCGCCACCGAGAAAAAGCGGCTTGACGAGGCCTTCGCCGCGGCCCGCACCCAGCTCGGTGAGCTGGTCGAGCAGATGATCGCCCGCGGAAATGCCGAAGAAGCCGCCATTTTCGAGGTGCACCAGGATCTTCTCGGCGACGAAGAAATGCGGGCCTCGGTTGACCGGGCGATCGAAGGGGGACAGAGCGCGGCCGCCGCCTGGCAGGCGGTGGTGGCGCAGCAGGCGGCGCAGATGGCGGCGCTCGATGATCCTGTGCTGGCGGCGCGCGCGGCCGATATCCGGGATGTCGGCCGGCGGGTTCTGCGGCTCCTGGCCGGCGCGGGAGAGGACGGACCGGCCCTGCCCGATCATCCGGTAATCCTGGCCGCCCAGGACCTGGCCCCGTCGGATACGGCCGCCCTGGACGTGGAGCGGGTGCTCGGCTTTGTCACGGCCGTTGGCGGCTCGATGTCCCATTCGGCCATCATCGCCCGGGCGCTCAACCTGCCCGCCGTGACCGGCGCCGGCCCGGAGATCCTCGACCTGGCGGCCGGCACCCCCGTCATCCTCGACGGCCACACCGGCCTGCTCCACGTCGATCCGACCTCGGAACGGCTGGCCGAAGCCGAAGCGCAGCGGGCCGCCTGGAGCGACCGGGTCAGGAAAGCCCGCGAACGGGCCGCCGAGCAGGCGGTTACCCGGGACGGCCGCCAGATCGAAATCGCCGCCAACATCGGCGGCGCGGCCGACGCCCGCCGGGCGGTGCAGGAAGGGGCGGAAGGTGTCGGCCTGCTGCGGACCGAATTCCTCTTCCTCGGCCGGCAGGAAGCGCCAACCGAAGAGGAGCAGTTCGCCGTCTACAAAGAAATCGTCGAGGCGATGGACGGCCGGCCGGTCATCCTGCGCACGCTGGATATCGGCGGTGACAAACCCCTGCCCTACATCCAGGTGGAACCGGAAGAGAATCCATTCCTGGGCGAGCGGGGGATTCGCCTCTGCCTGAACCGGCCGGAGCTGCTGCGCACCCAGCTGCGGGCGATCTACCGGGCCGCGGCCCACGGCCCCCTGCGCATCATGTTTCCCATGGTCACCCACGTCAGCGACTGGCGGCGGGCGCGGGCGATGGCCGACGAAGTGCGCCGTGAAGTTGGCGCGGAGCGGGTCGATCTGGGCATCATGGTCGAAGTGCCGGCCGTGGCCCTGACGGCCGACCGCTTCGCCGGCGAAATCGATTTCTTTTCGATCGGAACCAATGATTTAACGCAGTATACGCTGGCCATCGACCGGGGGCATCCGGTCATGGCCCAGCAGTTTGACGGGCTGCACCCGGCCGTCCTGCGCCTGATCGGCCGGACGGTGGAAGCGGCTCATGCCGCCGGAAAATGGGTGGGGATCTGCGGTGAACTGGGGTCGGATCCCCAGGCGATTCCCCTCCTCGTGGGGCTGGGGCTGGACGAATTGAGCGTCAGCCCACCGGCCGTCCCGGCGGTTAAGGAAGCGGTGCGCCGGCTGGCGACGGGGGAAGCCCGCGACCTGGCCGACCGCGCCCTGGCCTGCGACGGCCCGGCCGAGGTACGTGCCCTGGTCGCCGAAGCGCTGGCCGCATTGGAAACGGAAAAGGTGGAAACGCGATGAGTGATTTATACGAAACCTATCGGGCGGCCCGGGTCAGGACGCCGGAAAAAGCGCTGGCCTGGAACATGTATGGGGCCGGCCTGGAAAATATCGGCCAGGGCGGCCGGCCGGAGCTGGTCCCGGTGTCCGAGCCGGGGGACGACCAGCTCCTGGTTCGGGTCGACACGGTCGGCATGTGTTTTTCCGATGTCAAATTGATCGTGCAGGGGGGCGCCCATCCCAAGCTCTACAACCGGGACCTGGCGGTCCAGCCCACCCGGCTCGGCCACGAAGTGGCGGTCACGATTATCGAAGTTGGCCGCAACCTCCAGGATCGCTACCGACCGGGGCAGCGGCTGGCCGTCCAGCCGGACATCTATCAGAACGGCATGAGCACCGCCTATGGCTACACCATTCCCGGGGGACTGATCCAGTATCACCTGATCGGTCCCGAAGTGCTGGAGACCGACGCCGGCGCCTGCCTCCTGCCGCTGGCCGGGGATCTGGGGTATGCCGAAACCGCCCTGCTCGAGCCCTGGGGCTGTGTCATGGCGGCCTACACCCAGCGGCGCCGACTGAAACCGCTGGCCGGCGGCCGCCTGTGGATCATCGGCCGGCCGGATGACGATCGCCCCTACCGGTTTTCCCGATTTCTCGACCGGCCGGCCGAGATCGTCCTGACCGATGTGCCGGCCGGCGTGCGGGCGCTGGTCGAGCAGCCCGGGGCCCGGATCATCGAAAAGAATGGGGTCGAGGATGTCGCGGCCCTGGCTCGGGAGCTGACCGATGGCAGGGGTTTCGATGACATCGTGGTCCTCGATCCCCGCTCGGCCGCGGCCATCACCGCCATCGCCGGCCAGATCGCCCGCCGCGGGACGATGAATCTCGTGGGCGAAACGGCGCTCGACGGGCCGGTGCAGGCCGATGTCGGCCGGCTCCACTACGACTACATCACCTTTGTCGGGACCCGCGGGCCGGATATCGCCGCCTCGTACGGCGAGGCGCGGAACCGCTGCGAGCTGGCGCCGGGCGGGACGGCCGTCTTCGTCGGCGCCGGTGGGCCGATGGGGCAGATGCATGTGCAGCGCGCCCTGGAGCTGCCAAACGGGCCGCGCCAGGTGATCGCCACCGAGGTCAGCGACGACCGGCTGGCCGCCCTCAAAGAAAGATTCGATCCCCTGGCCAAAGGTAACAGGCGGACGATCGCCTATTTCAATCCCATGACGGCCGGCGAGTCCCTGCGCGATTTCGTCATGGCCGCCACCGACGATCGGGGAGCCGATGACGTGGTCATCAGCGTGCCGCACGCCGGCCTGATGGCCGAAGGGGCCACCCTGATGAACCCGGACGGCATGCTGGTGCTCTTCGCCGGCGTGCCGAATGGAACGCTGGCCCCGGTCGACCTGAGCCAGGTCTACCTGAACAACGCCCAGTACACCGGCACCTCCGGGCTGACGATCCACGACCAGGCGCTGGTCATGGAGCGGGCGCTGGAAGGGTCCCTCTCCCCGGCCCGGTCGGTGGCGGCGATCGGCGGCATGAACGCCGCCCAGGAAGCGCTGGCAGCGACGATGGAAGGGCGCTATCCCGGCAAGATCGTCCTTTTCCCCCAGATTGTCGATCTGCCGCTGCTGCGGCTGGAAGAGCTGGCCGATGCGCTGCCGGACGTGGCGGCGAAGCTCGGCGACGGGCTGGTCTGGAACCAGGCGGCCGAAAAGGCACTGCTCGACCATTTTCTGGGTGACGAGGCGGCCTGAGCCGCGGAGTGCGGGATGATTTATACGGTTACGCTGAACCCGGCGGTCGACCGGGAATACACGGTGGAGGCCATCGCCTTCGACACGGTGCTGCGGGCCGG
>JBFFZG010000077.1:0-16944 GCA_041568735.1 Promineifilaceae bacterium (SeqCode) | reverse complement strand
GCGCTGGCCGATCTGCATCTCGAAATCGAGGAGGGGAGTGTCTTCGGTTTTATCGGCCCCAACGGGGCCGGCAAAACGACGACGATGCGCCTTTTGACTACCCTGCTCAAGCCCACGGCCGGCGAGGCCTCCATTGGCGGCTTTTCGGTCACCCGGCAGCCGGAGCAGGTGCGCCGCATTATCGGGTACATGCCGGACTTCTTTGGCGTCTACGACGACATGAAAGTCTGGGAATATCTCGACTTTTTCGCCGCCTGCTACGGCATCCCCACGGCCAGCCGGTCGGGCATGATCGACGACCTGCTGGCCCTGGTCGATCTGGGCCACAAGCGGGAGGATTTTGTGGAAAGCTTGAGCCGGGGGATGAAGCAGCGCCTCTGCCTGGCGCGCACCCTGGCCCACGATCCCCAGGTGCTGATTCTCGACGAGCCGGCCAGCGGTCTGGACCCCCGCGCCCGCATCGAAATGCGGGAGCTGCTGCGCGAGCTGCAGAATATGGGCAAAACGATTTTTTTCTCCTCCCACATTCTGTCGGAGGTGGCCGACATCTGCACCAGCATCGGCATCATGGAGGCCGGCCAGCTGGTGACCCACGGCCGTCTCGAGGACATGCGCCGGCAGTTTCAAATGCACCGGCTCATCCGGGCGCGGGTGCTCGACGACCCGGCCGGGCTGCGGAATTTTCTCCAGGAGCGGCCGGAAATCACCCTGATGGCCGATGGCCAATCCCAGGAGCGGGCGCCCGATGTCGTCGAATTTGATTTCACGGGGGATGACGACGGCCTCAGCCGGCTGCTCCAGGAGCTGGTGGCGGCCGGCTACCGGCTGGTTTCCTTCAATGAGGAGCCGGGGGACCTGGAGGATGTCTTTATGCGCGTGACGAAGGGACTGGTCAATTAACGTGATTCTGGCCGCCGCCGAATTCCCGGTCCCAACCCATCAGAGAAGCGATGCAGCTCCGGACGACCCTTAGAGCGTATCAGGCCAACCCGATCTACCAGCGGGAGCAGGGGCGGTGGGGTGAGCCAAACCCCTATTTCAGCCGGATTAACCGGAACGCGCCGCTGATCGTCCTGCTGGTGATCGTGCTCGGGGTCTGCTGCGGCAGCAACACGTTCAGCAGTTTTTTCGGCGTGAGCGATCTGGCCGGCGGCCTGCTGGCCCTGGCCTGCCTGCCCAACGTGCTGGTGCAGATGATTACCTGGGCCGGGATCATTCTGGCTCCCACGCTGACGGCGCCGGCCGTCGTCGATGAGGTCAAGCGCGGCTCCTGGGATTTTCTCCGCCTGACCCCTTTTTCGACCGGCCAGGTGCTGACGGCCAAGCTGCTCGGCGGCCTTTCCCGCCTGAAGATCTGGATTCCCCTGCTGGTGCTCAATGGAATCCAGGCGGTGGTCGGCCTGGCCGCGGCCGCGGCGCTGGCAGCCGGCGGTTCGGTCACGGGTGCCCTGCTTTCGCTGGCCGGGATCGTTCTGCTCATCGCCCGGCCGTGGATTGAAATCGCCTTCGCCGCCCTGGTCGGCCTCCTGCTTTCGTCCATTACCCGCTCGACCCGGGGGGCGCTGGCCGGCAGCTACGCGGTGGTGCTGCTGGTGAAAATGGTCAACAGCTCCATATTCTGGCTTCCTCTGGGACTGACGGCGGTGGTCCTGCCTGAGCTGGAGTCCTCTCTCCTCGGCCTGGTGGCCGGTGGGCCGACCCTGATCTACGTGGCCATGCTGATCGCCGTGCTCATCGCCCTGCGCGTCCAGGCCGGCCGGCTGGAACAGGGGCTGGCGCCGGTAGATGTCGTCTGAGAAAACGGCGGCGCGCCGGGGTTCTATGTTATACTGGCACCGCTCTCGACGGAGTGAAATCGGATGAATGAACTGGTAGAAACCAAGCAGGCTGCCTCGACCCGAACGAGCCGAATCCGGCAGCTCTTTGTGGAAAACCCGATCACCCTCAAAGAGCTGCGCGGCCGCATGCGCGGCGCCCGGGCCTTTCTCGTCCTGACCAGCTACCTGATCATCATGACCGCCTTCGTCCTGTTCACCTACCTGGTCGTGGTGCTCAACGATACCGCTTCCGGCAACAGCAGCCGGACGGCCGGCCAGGCGATTTTTGTGACCCTGCTGTCGGTGCAGGTCTTCCTGGTCATTTTTATCTCTCCCGCCTTCACTGCCGGGGCGATCAGCGGGGAAAAAGAGCGGCAGACCTTCGAGCTGCTCCGAACCACCCTGCTCAGCGGCCGGGCTTTCGTGGCCGGGAAGCTCATTTCGGCGCTCAGCTATGTTTTTTTGCTCGTTCTGGCGGCCGTCCCCCTGATCAGCATCGCCTTCATGTTGGGCGGGGTCGCCGGTTCTGAGGTGGTCCTGTCGCAGGTCCTGCTGCTGGTGACGGCCGTGGCCTATGCCATGATCGGCCTCTATTATTCGAGCGCCATGCGCAGCACCCTGTCATCCAGCATCGCCACCTATATCACCATCCTGGCCCTGACCGCCGGGATCCCGATCCTGTTCGGCTTTGGCGCGGCCATTCTCGGCCCGCTGCTCTTCGACACCGGCCCCCTGTCCCGCCTGGCCGAAGTGATCGGCTCCTACAGCCTCCTGGTGCTCTCCTGGCTCAACCTGCCCTCGACCCTGATCGTCAGCGACCTGATCCTGCGGGAAGAAAACACGCTCTGGTGGTTCTGGAACGGCGGCAGCCCGGGCTACCTGGTTTTTTCTCCCTGGTTCGGCTTCATCGCCGTGCAGCTGGGGCTGACCTGGTTTTATTTCCGGCGGACCGTGCGCCGGGTCGAACGGATCGCGGAAAATTGATGGGCGAACGGCCGGCGGCCTGCGACCCCGGCCGCCCCCACCCGGTTTGAAATTCATGCAGACGGACATCGGCATCGAGGATCTTCGCCCTTATTTTCGCCGCTGGGGAAAGCGGCGCCGGCTGAGCGCCCTCCTCCTGTGGGGGCCCCGCGGGCTGCAGGCCGGTCTGCTGGCCGGGGTCGTCGTGGCCGCCGTCGCCCGTTTTCGCCCGCTGCTGACCAACGACGAAGTTGGTCTGGTGGGGATGATCGCGGCCGGGATCGGTCTGGCATTTGGCGCGATCTGGGCCCTGCTCCAGGGGCGAAATCTCGACGAGCAGGCCCGCTTCGCCGACCGCGCCTTTGGGCTGCGTGAGCGGATGGTCACGGCCCTCCAGCTGGCGCGCGGGCAGATCAACGCGCCGGGCGAATGGCAGGTTCACCAGCTGGCCGACTCGGTGTCTGCCGCTCGAGATGTCGACGAGAAAGCGGCCCTTCCCCTGGCGCTCAACCTGCAGGACTGGGCGGTAATTCTGATGGCGGTGGTTCTCCTGGCCGCCGCGGTCATCATCCCCAATCCGGTCGAAGCGGCCGTGCGCGAAGCCCGGGCTGTACAGGCGGTCGTCGAAGAGCAGATCGCGGCTCTCGAAGCGCTTCAGGAGGAGATCCGGGCCGATCCTGCTCTGACGGAGGCGCAGCAGGAGGAGCTGCTGCGGCCGCTGGCTGAGGCGCTGCAGACCCTGCGCGAGGGGGACCTGACGCGGGAAGAAGCGCTGGCCGCCCTGTCGGCTGCCGAAGGCGAGCTGCGGGAGCTGGCCGGGGAAAATGATACACGCACGCTGCGCGAGCAGCTGGCCGAAGCGGGCCAGGCGCTCACCGGCAGTGAAAGCGGCCGGCCGGCGGCGGAGGCGATGGAGGCGCAGGACCTGGCCGCGGCGGCCGAACGGCTGGGCGAACTGGCTTCCCAGCTGCCCGGCCTGCCGGTCGAGGAGCGGGAAGCGCTCGGCCGCAGCCTGAGCGAAATGGGCCGGGAGCTGCAGGGGAGCGACCCGCAGCTGGCTGAGCAGCTGGCCGCAGCGGGGACCGCCCTCCAGCAGGGCGATCTCGAAGCGGCCCGGGAGGCGCTCGAGGCCGCCCAGGCGACCCTGGAAGAGCGGGCGCAGGCAGGCGCGGCCGGCGAAGCCGCCCAATCGGCCGCGGAGGCGCTCGCCGAAGGGCGGCAGGAAGTCGCCAGGGCCGGAGAAATCGGGGAGGCGCCTTCAGTCGAAGGGAATCAGCCTGGCCAGCCAGGGGCGGCCGGAGCGGGCCAGCAGCCGGGCCAGGGGCAAACCGGCCAGCCGGGCCAGCCCGGCACACAATCGGGCCAGCCCGGCACGGCACCCGGCCAGCCGGGCGGCGGCAGCCAGCAGGGACAGCTTCCCGGCGGTGGGACGGAAGGCGGGGGCCACGTCGACAGCGTCTTTGCGCCGCCGCTGCGGGATCTCAGCGGCTTCGAAGGGGTGGATGTCGAGCTGCCGGCCGAATGCCGCGATCGGCCGGAGAGCTGTGGTTTCCTGCTCGACCAGACGCCGACCGATTTTACCGATGAGCGAAGCATCGTCCCCTACGAGCAGGTCTACCGAGAGTACGCCAGCACCGCTTACGAAGCGCTGAACGAGGATTACGTGCCTCTGGGCATGAAAAATTTCGTCCGCGACTACTTTTCGTCGCTGGATCCAGGCCGGTGAGCCGGCGCCATCCCGCCACTATCAATTGATCGAGGTGTTTTTGTGATTGACCAACCGCAACTTTCCGTCGCCGATTTTCGCCAGACCACGGGGGCCATCGAAGCCGAAGTGGGCAAAATGATCGTGGGGCAGCGGGATGTAATCCGCATGGTGCTCCTGGCCATTCTGGCTGGCGGCCACGCTCTGCTGGAAGGGGTGCCCGGACTGGGCAAGACGATGCTGATCCGCACCCTGAGCCAGGTGCTCGAGCTCGATTTCAGCCGCATCCAGTTCACGCCCGACCTGATGCCGGCCGATATCACAGGGACGGAAATTATGGAAGAGCAGGGGGGCGGCCGGCGCGGCTTCCGCTTCCAGCCCGGGCCGATCTTCGCCAACCTGATTCTGGCCGATGAAATCAACCGGGCGACGCCGAAAACCCAGTCGGCCATGCTCGAGGCGATGCAGGAAATGACGATCACCGTGGCCAACGAGACCTACCCGCTGCCCCGGCCGTTTTTCGTGCTGGCGACCCAGAATCCGCTCGAGATGGAAGGGACTTATCCGCTGCCCGAAGCGCAGCTCGACCGCTTTCTGTTTAAAGTCGACGTGCGCTTTCCATCGGCCGAGGAATTGAACGAAATTTTGCGGCGGACGACCGGCGACGAAACGCCGGACCCCGGGCCGGCGGCCAGCGGCGCCCAGATACTGGCCATGCAGCAGCTGGCCCGACAGGTCCCCGTGGCCACCCATGTGGCCGATTACATCAGCCGGCTGGTCGTGGCCACCCATCCCGGCAGCAGCCCGTCGGCGCTGGTCAACCGGGCCGTTCGCTACGGCTCCAGTCCGCGCGGCGCCCAGGCGCTGGTGCTCGGGGCCAAGATCTCCGCTCTGCTCGACGGCCGGTACAACGCCAGCTTTGAGGATGTGGCGGCCGTGGCCCGGCCGGCCCTCCGCCACCGGCTGATCCTCAATTTCGAGGCGCAGGCCAACCAGATCAGCCCCGACCAGATCATCGACGATCTGCTGGCGGTTCTCTCGCGGGATTGAGCCCCGGGCCCGACCCACCCTGGAGATTTCACACGTGATTTTTGACGAAGCCACCATCCGCATGCTCGACCAGCTGGTGCTGGTCGCCGACAAGGTCCGGGCCGGCCAGATGAAAGGGGACCGGCGCAGCAGGAAGCGGGGGACCTCGATTGAATTTGCCGATTACCGCAGCTACGTCCAGGGGGATGACCTGCGCCGCCTCGACTGGAATGTCATGGCCCGGCTCGAACGGCCGTTCATCAAGCTGCTCGAAGAAGAGGAAGACCTGGCCGTGCACCTGCTGGTCGATGCCAGCCTGAGCATGAACTGGCCGGAAGCGCCGGTCGACTGGAACAAGCTGACCTACGCCTCCCGGCTGGCGGCCGCCCTGGGGCAGATCGGCCTGAGCGCCGGCGACCAGGTGACAGTCACCCTGCTGCGCAGCGACGGCAACCGGGGCTGGGGACCGTTCCTCGGCCGGGGGAGTGGGCTGCCGCTCTTTCAGTTTCTCGAAAGCGGCGGGGAAGCCTACGGGATGACCGATCTCAATCTCAGCCTCAAAGATTACGCGCTGCGCGGCCGGCGGCCGGGGCTGCTCTTTCTCCTGAGCGATCTCCTTTCCCCGGGCGGCTACCAGGAGGGATTAAACGCCCTGCAGGCCCGCGGGTTTGAAGTCGGCCTGCTGCACATTTTGAGTCCGGACGAACTGGAGCCGGCGATTCTGGGAGATGTCAAGCTGGTCGATGCGGAAACGGCCGGCGAGGCGGAGATCACACTCGACGCGGCCACCGTGGCCGCCTACCGGGAGCGGGTCGCCCGCTGGCAGGTCGACATCGCCGCCATCTGCGGCAACCGGGGGATCCATTACGTGCCGATTTCCACCGGCCGGCCGTGGGACGAGATCATTCTGCAGACCCTCCGTGAACGGGGTGTTTTGAAGTGAGTTTCCGGCCAGGCTGTTCCCACCCAACAGCCAGGCGAAGCATTTAAATTGATGCCATTCCTCGCCCCCCTCGCCCTCCTGCTCGGTCTGCTGGCCATTCCCATCCTGATTCTCTACATGCTGCGGCTGCGCCGGCGGGAGGTGATCGTCAGCAGCACCCTGCTCTGGCAGAAGCTCGTCCGGGATCGCGAAGCCAATGCTCCCTGGCAGAAGCTGCGGCGCAATCTGCTCCTCTTCCTGCAGCTGTTCATTCTCGGCCTGCTCGTCCTGGCCCTGGCCCGCCCGTACCTGACCGTGCCTTCGCTCGTCAATCGGAGCGTCGTCGTCATACTCGATGGGTCGGCCTCGATGCAGGCGACCGACGTCGCCCCCAGCCGTTTCGCGGCGGCCCAGGCCGAGGCCAACCGGCTGATTGCCGCGCTGGGCAGCGGTCACCGGATGACCATCATCCAGGCCGGCCGCACCCCACGCGTGCTGGCGGCGGCCACGGCCGACCGGCAGGCGCTCACCGAAGCGATAGCGGCGGCCGGACCCGGAAGCGGCACGGCTGACTGGGGAGCGGCCTTCGCCCTGGCGTCCGGGGCCGCCCAGGGGTTCCAGGACGCCCGGGTGGTGATCCTCTCCGACGGCGGCGTGCCGGAAGGGCTGCCCAGCCTGCCGGCCGAGACGGTCTATGTGCCGATCGGCCGCAGCGGCGAAAACCTGGCCATCGCCGCCCTGGCCACCCGGCCGGTCGAAGGCGGGGTGCAGCTGTTCGCCTCCGTCACCAATGAAGGGCTGGAGCCCCAGGAGGCACTCTTGAGCGTCGAGGTCGACGGCCGGCTGTTCGACGCGCGCCGGGTCAACGCGCCGGCCGGGGAAACGGTCGAATTTGTCTGGAGCCTCCCTGAAACGGTCGGCAGGATCGCCGCCCGGCTGAGCGACAACCCCGGCGACTTTCTCCCCCTCGACGACCAGGCGGCGGCCGTGCACCAGGGAGGGGTGACCCACCGCGTGCTGGTGGTCGGGGAAGGCAATCTCTTTCTCGAGCAGGTTCTCGGGGTTCTGCCCGGCCTCCAGCCGGTCAAGGCCCAGCCCGGCTCCGATCTGCTCGATCCCGAGGCCGACCCCTTTGACCTGGTGGTGTTTGACGGGGTGCCGCTGCCCGACCCGCCGCCGGCGGCCGACCTGCTCATCATCGACCCGCAGCCGGGCGAGGGGAGCGCCCCCCTGCTCGACGTGACCGGGGTCGTCACCGGCACCCAGAACACGAGCGCGATTCGGGCGGTGAGCAGCCCAATTCTCCAGTTTGTCGACTGGAACGGGGTCAATATTCGCCAGATGCGCCAGGTCGCGGCCACCTGGGGGGAGCCGCTGGTCGAAGCGGCCGGCGGCCCGCTGCTCATCACCGGCGAACAGGGGGGCCGGCGTATCGCCGTCCTGACCTTCGACCTGCAGGAGTCCGACCTGCCGCTGAAGATTTCTTTTCCCATCCTGATGGCCAATCTCGTCGACTGGCTGCGGCCGGGCCGCTCTTTTAATGCGCCGGAGAATCTGGCCCCGGAAGATCTCGTCACCCTGGCGCCGGACAGCAGCGCCACCGGCGTGCGCATCACCCGGCCGGATGGAACGACCTGGGAGGGGGCTTTTGGCGAGGACGCCCTGCTCTATGACGAGACGGGGCAGCTCGGGCACTACCGGGTGGAGGTCGTCGATGGGGCCGGGAGCCGGGAGGCCGGCTGGTTTGCCGTCAACCTGTTCGCCCCGGCCGAATCCCGCATTCAGCCGGCCGCCGATATCGTCGTCGGCGCCATCCCTCTGCAGAAAGGAACGGGCGATGAAGTCGGGCAGCTGGAGCTCTGGCCCTGGCTGGCCGGGCTGGCCCTGCTGGTGCTGCTGATCGAATGGTGGATTTTTCACCAGGGGACCCGCTGGCCCAGACTGCCGGCCGCCGTCGACCTGGAGCGCTGGATCCCCCGCCGCCGCTAGATGCCGCCGGACTCTCTTGGCGTTATAATCAACCGCCAGTGGGCAATGGCATTCACCCCGACGCCTGCAAATTTATGGATGAATAGGCAGAATGTTGCGATTGGCTAAGCATATCCTCTGGATCTCCCTTCTCCTGCTGCTGCTGACCGGCTGCGGCCAGGCCGGCGAACCGGCCGACGATGCGACCCCGCCGGCTTTCCGGGGCACCATCCGGCCGACCGCGATTCCGGTGAATTTCCTGACGCTCAACGCCGATCCGTTTACCTTCCTCAACCGGGTGATTCGCGTGTCCGGCCAGTTTCGCGCCCCGGTGGCCGTCGCCTGCCATCCCTTTGTCGGCCTCCATCCCAGCTGGAGTCTCATCGCCGATGGGTTTGAAATGGGGGTTTCCGGCCTGGGGCAGGTCGCCCTGGTGGCCGAACCCGGCACCGTCATGACCGTCGATGGGATCTGGCGCAAATACGAAGGGCCCCTCGGGTGCGAGGGGAAAACGCGGGATCAGATCGTCTGGTACCTGGAGATTCAGCAGGTCGTTTCGCCGAATCCGCTCGGCGGGGCCGATCTGGTTGCCCAGGAGCCGGCCGGCGGATTCGGCGCCGTGGGAGAAGGCGGCGCCCCCCTGGGAGGGGTCGAGCAGGCCCCCCTGCCCACGGTGGAAGAGGCCTCGGAGTTCCTGCCGGTGACCCCGGATCTGGCGCTGACGGCCACGGCCGCCAGCGTGCAGTCCGCCCCACCGACGGCCACGCCCCCGCGGGTGACGCCGACCCCCAACGGGGTGGTCCCGCCAAACACCCGGCAGCCGGCTGCGTCGACCCCGCTGCCGCCGGTCGGCGGGGGGACGGCCATCCCGACGCCGACGCCGACGGCGGGGACCAATCCCAACGCCACGGCGACCCCGGGCGGCGGCCTGGGCGGCAGCGGATCGGGCACCCCGATTCCGGCAACGCCCAACCCGACGGTGACGCCGGGCGGCTACGGCGGACCGGTGCCGACGGACACGCCCAATCCCTATCCCGGTTCCTGAGATGTACGCCTTTAATTCGTCCACGCCTGAGCCGGCCGGTTTTGATCGGCCGGCCCTCTGGTTTGTCTACCAGGGTCACCGGCTGCTCGTGCGGGCCGGCGTCAATGGGGCGCAGCCCGGCTATGAGATTCCGCGCCTGCCGCATGTGCAGGCGCTCCTGCCGGCCGTCGATCGGGTTCACTACCTGGGGCTGCTGGGCGAGGTTCCCTGCTACGTCGGCGAGCTGCCGGAAGGGATGGTGCTGCCGGCCGACTTCGAGCGCTTCAACCTCCGCCGCCTCTTCGGCCAGCTCGAGGATGACCTCCTGCGTGTGGCCGGCCGGGCGGTGCACATTCTCGACTGGGATCGCAATCACCAGTTCTGCGGCCGCTGCGGCAGCCCGACCACGATGACGGACGACCGCGCCCGGATCTGCCCGACCTGCAGCCTGCGCTCCTATCCGCGCATCTCGCCGGCGGTCATCATGGCCGTTACCCGGGGGGAAGAAATTCTCCTGGCCCATGCCAACCGGCATCCGCAGGGCTTTTACAGCGTGCTGGCCGGCTTCAGCGAACCCGGTGAAACGCTGGAGGAGACGGTCGTGCGGGAGGTGCGGGAAGAGGTCGGCATCGAGGTGCGAAATATCCGCTATTTTGGCAGCCAGCCCTGGCCCTTTCCCGACTCCCTGATGATCGGCTTCACCTGCGAGCACGCGTCCGGGGAGATCAGTCTGGTCGACAGCGAGCTTGACGACGCGGGCTGGTATCGGGCCGGGCGCTTTCCCGGCCTGACGCCGCCGCCCGAAATCAGCATCGCCGGCCGGCTGATTCGCTGGTTCGTCGAGCAGCACCAGCCCTGAGCCGGGCTCCCGATCCAAGACGAAAATCGACCCGAATCAGCCGACCAGCGCGTCGACGAGGGCCAGCGTGTTGGCCCGGCTGCGCCCGTCGGCGTCGAGCGCCGGGTTGGGGAGGGAAATCGAAAGGCAGGCCAGCCGGCCGGAGGCGCGCAGGTGGTCGAACACCCGGCGCATCTCGTCGACGGACGGCCCGCCCTGGGCCGGGTAGGAGACGGCCGGCACATCGGCCAGCCGCAGCACGTCGACGTCGAAATGGACCCAGAGCGGCCGGTCGGGCAGCTCCAGACCGAGGAGGGCCGTCACGTCCTGCCGGTGATCGATGCCGGAGCCGGCCACCAGCTCGGCTTCTTCCGGATCGAGATCGCGCGCATCGGTCAGGATGACATCTGCCATGGGCAACGGGATCTGGCCGACCCCTTCGACCAGGGTCTGCTCACCCAGGCCGACCATCATGGCCAGGGGCATCCCCCCGAGGAAACCGCTGGGGGTGGTCTCCCAGGTGTTGAAATCGCCATGGGCGTCGAACCAGATCAGCAGCGGATCGATCCCGGCCCGCTGCAGGCCGGCCAGGACGGGAATGGCCATGACGCAGTCCCCGTTGTAGGTGACCGGCACGGCGCCGGCCGCGGCCGTGTCGGCCACGAAGCGGGCGATATTTTCGTAAAGGGGGAGCAGCCGCCGGGTCAGCCCGGTGGCCCGGTCGTCGAGCGGTCCGTCGTTGACGGCCGCGGCGGCCGGCCGGTAGGCGTCGTAGCCGCCGTCCGGCTTATCGAGGAAAAAGGGAGTCAGCAGCGCTTTCGTCCTCATGGTGTGCACCTCGTTGGTAGGGTAATGGGTCGTTTGGCGGTCCGGCCTCAGCCGGTGTTGCGCAGGCCGGCGGCCACCCCGTTGATCGTCAGGTAGAGCGCCTGCCAGACTTCCTGGGCCGCTTCTTCTTCGGTTTCGTTCATCCGCCGGATCTGGCGCAGCAGCTTGAGCTGGATGAAGTTGAGGGGATCGACGTAGGGGTTGCGGACCAGGATCGAGCGCTTGAGGGTCGGCTCGTTGTCTAGAATATCACGCTGACCGGTCACCCGGTTGATCCACTCGCGGGTCCGGTTGAACGAGGTCTGGATATGGCTGAAGACCGCTTCGCGGGTGCCGGCGTCGGTCACGAGGTCGGCGTACAGGCGGGCGATGCCCATGTCCGCCTTGCCCAGGGACATCTGGGCATTGTCGAGGATGGCCCGGAAGAAGGGCCACTCGGCGTACATTTCCTGGAGGGTGCGCAGGCGAGTTTCGTCGGCCGAGCTGTCGGTCTGGAGAACAAAGCGCTCGAGCGCCTCGCCGACGCCGTACCAGCCCGGCAGGACGTGCCGGCTCTGCATCCAGCTGAAGCCCCAGGGGATCGCCCGCAGGCTGGCGAAGATATTCCCCTGGGCGGAGCGGCGGGCCGGCCGGGAGCCGATTTTCATGCCGCTCAGCTCGTTGATCGGGGTCGCCTGCTGCCAGTACTGGAGCAGGCGGGGATCGTCATAGACAAAGCTGCGGTAGGCGCGGAAGGCGATCTGGGAGAGCTCGTCCATGGCCGCCCGCCAGGCCGCCCGAGGGGAGGCCTTGGTCATGTGGACCGAGGAAGAGGCGATGACGACCGCGTTGATGAGCTGTTCGAGGTGGCGCTTGGCGATTTCGTGCCGCCCGTACCGGTTGTCGATGACTTCACCCTGGACCGTGATGCGAATGCGGCCGTCGACGGTTCCCGGAGGCTGGGCCAGGATCGCCCGATTGGCCGGTCCACCGCCGCGGGCCACGGTGCCGCCGCGGCCGTGGAAAAGGGTCAGGCTGACCCGGTAGTCCCGGCAGGTTTTGGCCAGCTGTTCCTGGGCGAGGTAGAGCTCCCACTGGGCCGTCAGGTAGCCGGCATCCTTGTTGCTGTCGGAGTAGCCGATCATGATATTCTGCTGCCGCCCCTGCTGCTCGAGGTGGCGGCCGTAAGCGGGATGTTCAAAGAGCGCCGTCATCACCCGCGGGGCGTTGACGAGGTCCTCGCGCGTTTCAAACAGGGGGGAGATGGCCAGCGCGCCGGCCGAACCGTCGTCCGGCAGGCACAGATCGAACCATTTGCCCAGGAGGAGCACCGCCAGCACGTCGTCGACGTCGGTCGTCATGCTGATGATATACGGGCCGATCACCTCCCGGCCGTAGAGCTTGACGGCGTTGCCGATAATCTTAAACAGGTCGAGGGTATCGCGCGTGATGTCGGACCAGTCGTCGACCGCTTCGAGCTCGGGGCGGGGCTGGTTCAGCCGGTCGCCGAGCAGGACCGCCCGGGCCGCCGGGTCCAGCTGCTCGTAGCCGTCGACCACCCCCAGCCGCCAGAAAATCTCGTCGAAGACCTGGTCGTGGACGTCGCTGAACTGGCGGAAGTCGAGACGGGCGACATGGAGGCCGAAGACATCGGCCTGAATGCAGGCGTTCTTGACGTCGTCGTCGGCGATGGAGCCGGCGTTGCTGAAGTCGATCAGGCTGCGGTAGAGGAGCTCGAGCACGCGCCGCAGCTCGACGGCCGAATGGAGGCGGGCCAGGGGCCGGGTCTCTTCGCCAAAGAGGCGGGTTTTGACCGGATCCTCGTTCGTGTCGTTGAGGTCGGAGCGCAGGGCGGCCGCCAGCAGCCGGTAGGGCTCCTCGGGGTACTGCTGCTTCAGAAAGGCGACATGGGGGGAGAACTGGGTTTCCGCCTCGGCCAGCATCTGCAGGATTTCGGGATGGACCCGGGTCAGGCGGGAGGAGAGGCTCAGGGAGCGGTCGAGCGTGCGCGCCATATCCCGGTGCCTGGTGACCGCCAGCCCGCGGTGCAGCCGGATCGTCTCGGCCGTCACGAAGGCGGTGACATTGGGATTCCCGTCCCGATCCCCCCCGATCCACGAGCCAAACGAGAGAAAGCGGCCGGGCATCTTCAGCCGCGGATAATATTCGGCCAGCGCCTCCTCCATACCCCGGTAGACTTCCGGCACGACATCCCAGATCGGATCGTCAAAATAGTAGAGCCCGGTTTTGACTTCGTCGGTCACCTTCGGCTTTTCCACCCGGCTCTGGCTGGTCAGCCAGAGGATCGTCACTTCGGCCAGGATCGTCTCGCGCAGCTGGCGGATTTCCGTGGGGAGCAGGTCGGGAATTTCCATCTGGGTGAGGGAGTCGCTGATCCGGCGCAGCTTGGAGAGAATCGTCCGCCGCTTGGCTTCGGTGGGATGGGCGGTGAAGACCGGCTCGATGTGGAGCTTGTTGAGGATTTCCGCCATCTCGTCGTCGTCGACTCCCTGCCGCCAGAGCTCGGCCAGGGCCGACTTGATCGAATCCTTGAGCGGCGCCGGGTAGGCCTCCCGGCTCCGCTGGCGCAGCACGCGGACCCGCTGCTGATCCTCAGCCAGGTTGACGAGCTGAAAATAGATGGTGAAGGCGCGGGCGATGTTCTCGGCTTCGGCCGTGGATAATTCGCCGATGATCTCGCCGATCTTAGTTGAAACGGCCGGATCGTCGTCGCTGCGCCGCACTTTGGTGAGGCTGCGAATTCGCTCCACCAGGTCGAAAATATCGAGACCGGCCTGCCGCCGGATGACACGCCCGAGAATATCTCCCAGCAGGTGGATGTTTTCACTGAGCCTGGCCTGAACCGAATCGGATTGGGACATGGTATTTTACCTGAGCTGTTGACGATGGTGAGCCGCTGCCGGCGGGCAGCCGGAGGCACGGCCCGGAGGCAAGACAAGGGGTTCGATGTGGGGTGGGCGAACCGCGAGCGCGTGCAGAAATCTTATCAGACCCCGGCAAAGATGCCAGCCGGGAAGCCATCTGGCGGATTTAATCGGGGGCGCCGCCGTCAGGCGGCGTGCCCCAACCCCCGCCGCCGGGCGTTTCGAGGCGGATTCGATCGCCGGCGTCGACGTCGAGGGTGATTTTTCCGGGCAGTTTGGTCAGCTGATCGGCGCGCTGGAGCCAGTTCTGGCCCGGCCGGCCGGGAAGACCGCCGTTCAGCCCGTAGGGACCCAGCGTTCGCCGCTCGCTCATGATCGTGGCCCGCACCGGCCGCAGAAAGGCCACCTCGCGGATCAGCCCGTCCCCGCCCGGGTGCAGCCCCCGGCCGCCGGAGCCGCGCCGCAGGGCGTAGGTCAGCACCCGGATGGGAAAGGTATGCTCCAGCGCTTCGATCGGGGTATTCAGCGTGTTGCTCATGTGGGCGTGCATGCCGCTGCCGCCGCGGCCGCCCGGCCCGGCGCCGATCCCACCGCCGATCGTCTCGTAGTAGGCGAACGGCCGGCCGTCGACCTGGCCGCCGAAAGTGAAATTGTTCATCGTTCCCTGGCTGGCGGCCGGCATCAGGGCGGGCAGGGCCAGGGCCAGGGCGCCGAAAACCACGTCGGTAATGCGCTGCGAGGTTTCGACATTGCCGGCGGCCACCGCCGCCGGTGGGTGGGGATTGAGAAGCGATCCGGGCGGCAGGATAATCTCCAGCGGCGCGAAGGCCCCATCGTTCATCGGCAGGTCGCTCTGGAGCAGGGCCAGGGCGGTGCAGCGGAGGCAGTAGGCGACGGCCGATTCCACCACGGCCGGCACGGTGTTCAGATTCCCCCGGACGGCCGGAGCGGTGCCGCTGAAATCGGCCGTCAGGCGCCCCCCGGCCACCGTCAGGGCCAGCCGGATCGGGATCGGTTCGTCGGATTGGCCGTCGCCGTCCAGGACATCCTCGAAGGCATAGCGGCCATCCGGGATGGCTTCGATGGCGGCCGTAGTCAGCCGGCCGGCGTAGGCGATCAACGCCTCGGCCTGGGCCAGGGTTTCAGCCAGGCCGTAGCGGTCGACAATTTCGGCCAGCCGCCGGCCGCCGATGTGGTGGGCGGCGATCTGAGCGGCGACATCGCCGGCTCGCTCGTCGGGCGTGCGGACGTTGCGCAGAAAGAGCTTCCAGACTCCCTCGTTGCGCCGGCCGGCTTCCTCGATCTTGAGCGGTGGAATGATCACCCCTTCCTGGTAGATCTCGGTCGACAGCGGCATCGAGCCGGGGGACATCCCGCCGACGTCGGCGTGATGGGCCCGGCTGGCCACAAAGAAGTGGGGGGAATGGGCGGCTTTGGCGGAAGATTCCTCGACGAAGATGGGGGAGACCATCGTGATGTCGGGCAGGTGATTGCCGCCGAGGTAGGGGTCGTTGAGCATGACGACATCCCCCGGGAGGAAGGGGGCGCATTCGGCGATGGCGGCGCGCACGGAGGCGGGCATCGCCCCCAGGTGGACCGGAATATGGGCGGCCTGGGCCAGCATGCGGCCGTCCCCCAGGAAGACGGCGCAGCTGAAGTCGAGCCGCTCCTTGATGTTGGGGCTGTAGGCGGCTCGTTCGAGGGTCAACCCCATTTCTTCGGCCACCGAGGCAAACAGGTTGTTAAAAATCGCCAGGGTGGCCGCCCGGGTGGCGGTTGTCACGTGATCCGTTAATCCTTGAAAATGGGCAGGTTGCCGAGGGCCAGGATCCGGGAGCGGTCGGCGTCGCCCTCGGTAAAGACGGCGGCGATGGCGCAGACTTCTCCCCCTGCCAGTTTCACCAGATTCTCCATCCCTTTCAGCGTGCTCCCGGTGCTGATGACGTCGTCGATGATGATGACGCGCCGGCCCTGGATCAGCTCGTTGTCTTTTTCGTCGAGGTAGAGCGTCTGCTCGCGGCCGGTCGTGATCGAAACGGTCGTGGTTTTCAGCGCGTCCCCCATGTAGCTCTTGTAGCTCTTGCGCAGGACGACGTAGGGCAGGTTCATCAGGGCGCTGATTTCGTAGATGAGGGGGATGCTCTTGGCTTCGGCCGTGACGAGCACCTCCCCATTGTGGGGCTGCAGTTTTTCGGCGAGGGCGACGCCGGCCGCCTTGGCGACCAGGGTATCCCCGAGCATATTAAAAATGGCGATGCGGACGCCGGGAGCCACCTCGAAAAGGGGCAGGTGGCGGGTCAATCCGGCGATTTCAACTTGAAGCGACTCTCTGGCGCTCATAATCGTTCTCCTGAACCTGGTTTGGCGGCGGGTGGAGCCCGCCGGGACCTCTCACATGGGCCGGCGCCCGAGGCGGGGCTGGCCGTGTGCCGTGAAAGGATCGATCTTCTTAAGTTTACCGGACGGACCCCGGTTTGAAAACCGCCATCGGCCGCCTCTTTTTCCCCATCAGCCCGGCAGCGGGGCAGGTGAGACGAAGGGCCGTGTCTCCTTCTGAGAACCGTTTGAAGCGGCCGGGTTTTATTGACGAGGGTTCGGGCTCCCAGTATACTTTCCTATGGTCTCCGGGGTATAGCTCAGCCAGGTAGAGCGCTCGCTTTGGGAGCGAGAGGTCGTCAGTTCGAATCTGGCTACCCCGACTGACCCTCAATTGGCCATTAATCGATTAACAGTTTGTTGTCAGGCGGCCGCCACATTTGGGTATTGCCCCCTGATTCTTTATAATGTAACGCATCATGATTCTTGCGGGTATAGCTCAGTTGGTAGAGCGCCAGCCTTCCAAGCTGGATGTCGCCGGTTCGAGCCCGGTCGCCCGCTCTCAGCTCTCCACCGAGGCTGCGACCGCGAAGACAAGATTGCGCGGCAGCGCGCGCCGGAACTGCTCGAGCACCGGTCGTGCCGCCTCCACCCCCAGCACGGCGACCTC
>JBFFZG010000076.1:0-16966 GCA_041568735.1 Promineifilaceae bacterium (SeqCode) | reverse complement strand
TTTCATGGTCTGCTGAATCGTGATGAGTTGCTCTTCACTGAGCGTAAATTTGCGTCGTTCTGCCATGGGGCTAACTTTATCAAAATTGTTAATGTGAAATCAATATCTGCCGACTACTTGGGTGGCCTGGCGGCCGACCTTCGCCCGCCAACCACCGAAAAGCAAAAAACGGACGACCAGCTCCTGACCAGTAGTTTGCGGAATTTGATTACACATCCAGAAAGTTCACAAACGGTGGATTTCAGAAGGTGACCACTCAATCGGTGAAAATTGTTGTGTAAATTAATTCAACCGACTACTCCACCATCTCTTTTCAACTTTTCACTTTCAACTTTTCACTTTCGACTTTTCACTTTTTTCTTCTCTTATGATCAAAATCGGTCTGGCTTTTGGCGGAGGTGGGGCGCGCGGGGGCGCGCACATCGGCGTCATTTACGAAATGGAAAAAATCGGCCTGAAGGCGAACCTGATCACCGGCACCAGTGTCGGTGGGCTGGTGGCGGCTCTCTATGCGGTGGGGCTTCCGGCCGAAAAGATACACCGCTTTTTCAGTAAATTTTCATTTTCCAATCTCTACGCGCTTCCCGGCAGCAGCCCGGCCATCTCCAGCGTCAGCAAATTCGAACCGATGCTCGAAGATCTGATCGGCCGTCCCTCATTTGCCGATCTGGAAACCCCTCTGGCCCTGGTGGCCACCAACCTGGTGAGCAAAAAGGAGGTCGTTCTCGACGAAGGGGATGTCGTTTCGGCTGTCCTGGCTTCCATGGCCTTTCCCATCTTGCTGCCTCCGGTCGAACGCGAAGGGCTGGTCCTTGTCGACGGCGGCCTGGTCAACAACGTCCCATTCGACGTGGCCCGGGCGCGGGGTGCTCATTTCGTCATCGCCGTCGATCTGGGGAATGCCTCCCCTTACGGGGTGCTTCCCGACGGCAGCAGCCAGAAGACCGGCCTCATCGAGCGGGCGCTCAACGCCACCAAGCGGCGGCCGATGTACCAGGTCATGACGGCCGTCACCGACATCATCACTCACCGGGTGGTCACCTCGCGGCTGGCGATCTCTCCCCCGGATCTCATGCTCCGGCCGGATATCGGCTCGATCGGGCTGCTCGATTTCCAGGATCTGGAGCGGGCGATCCAGGCCGGCCGCCGTTCGCTGCTGGAAGTCGTACCGGAAATCCAGGAGCGGATCGACCAGATCACGGCCGGCGGCAGCGACGCTTGAACCCGGCAGCGGCAGGCAAGGCCGGCTGAGGTCCCTCTGGAAATAAAGACGAGGCGCATGATCAAACCAAATCATTTGAAAAGCAAGGACTTATCATGATTGCACTGGGAATTGACGTCGGCGGCAGCGGCATTAAAGGCGCGCTGGTCGACCTCGAAAAAGGGAAGATGATTACCGAGCGGGTGCGGATCGACACGCCTCCTTCCTTCTCGATGCCCGAGGTCTCGGCCGTGGTGAAGGCGATCACCGATGAGCTGAACTACCAGGGTCCCATCGGAGTCGGCTTTCCGTCGGCCATCACCCTCGATCGGGGCATCGTCCTGACCCCGCCGACCGCCCTGCACTATCCCGGCTGGCTGGGGAATTCGGCGAAGGACGCCTTTGAAGCGGCGACCGGCTGCCCGGTTGTGGTCGCCAATGACGCCGACGTGGCCGGCCTGGCCGAGGTGCGCTTTGGCGCCGGACGGAAGGTGCGCGGGACGATCATCGCCATCACCCTGGGCACGGGGGTCGGCTCGGGCCTCTTCTACGACGGCCACCTGGTTCCCAACACCGAGCTGGGCAAGGTCTATCTGCGGGGGCACAAGAAAGTCGCCGAGCTCTATATGGCCGGCCGCATCAAAGAAGAAGAAAAGCTGAAGTGGAAAGATTACGGCCCACGCCTCAACGAATATCTGCAGCACCTGGAATGGCTGTTTTCCCCGGAACTGATCATCATTGGCGGCGGCATCAGCAAAAAATTTGCCAAGATGAAAGGGCATTTTCAGCTGGAGCGGACCCGCGTGGTGGCGGCTAAGATGCGCAACGAGGCCGGTATCGTCGGGGCGGCCGCCGTGGCAGCCCGGCTCGCAGCGGGGGAATCCGGGCTCGCCATCCCCTGAGATTTCAATCGCACCCTGATCCCGAGCAAAACCCATGTCTGATTATGTTCTACGCGTCATTGCCAGAGAAGAAAATGTGCGCGGCCTGTTCGCCCTGACCACCGGGCTGGCCACCGAGGGGGCGCGCCGGCACGGCACACGCGGAGTGTCAACTCTCGCCCTGGCGGATATGCTGACAGCCGGTGTCCTCATGGGGGCTCTTCTCAAGGTTCGCCAGCGGGTGGCCCTCAAATTTGAAGGAAATGGACCGCTACGCAAGGGGATTGTCGAGGCGGACAGCTTCGGCCATGTTCACGGCTACGTGGCCGAGCCCCACCTGCCGGCCGATCTGACCGTGGCGCAGGCGCTGGGAGCGGCCGGCCTGCTGACCGTGGTCAAGGACCTGCGCCTCAAGGAATTGGCCGAAGGGGTGGTTCACCTGGCCACCAGCCAGGTCGATCTCGACATCGCCCACTACCTGAACCAATCAGAGCAAATCCCCTCCGTCGTCTCGATCGGGTCGGCCGTCACCCCTGACGAGGCGATTGAAGTTACCGGCGGTCTCTTGGTCCAATCCCTGCCCCCGCACGACAGGGCCCCCATCGCCCGTTTTACCGACCGGCTGCAGGAGCTTCCCCCGCTGGTCGACGTGCTGCGCCGCGATCCCACTCCGGAAGCCATCGCCGCCCAGCTGTTTGCCGGCATTCCCTATGAGAACCTCGAGGCCCGGCCGGTCAGCTTTCGCTGCCAGTGCAGCCGGGAGCGCAGCCGCAAAGCCCTGGTTTCCATTGGCCGGGCCGAACTGGAAGCCCTGCTGGAGCAGGAAGGGCAGGCGGTCATCGACTGCCATTTCTGCCACGAACAGTACATCTTTGACCGGGCTGAACTCGAGCAGATGATCGAGGAGATGGTCGGGTAGCCGGCGGGTTTTCTGTTTTCAGAATTTCGTGATCGGTATCCGGTTTGCAGGTTGCGGCGTTCGGCTTGCCGGGATTAACCGCTGTTCTCACCCCCCGTTCCCACCCCATACCCCATGATCGCCAATCCGGCTGCCAGGATGGCCGCGATGGCGGCCGCTGTCGGGAAGCCGATCATGCGAATGGAAAACATCATCATCAGATACCAGAGCACAGCCAGGTTGTTGCGCAGAATGACGAAGCCGAAGAAGTAAAAGAGTACGTAGACCACCAGACCGCCCAGGAGAAAAAAGAGGGCGTCCAGCCCCCACCCCCGGCCGGTGCGGCCGCCGATTAAGCACCAGAAGAGCAGGGGCACCATGAACAGCAGGGAAAAGGGGTTGGTCAGGAGGACGTAAAGCCCCGCGAGCCCGATGGTCGTCAGGGCAGCCGCCCGAACCGATGCGAAAGAATCCGGCCTGGGGAGATTACGGCCGGCCAGCCGCCGGGATCCCCACAAAAACGCGGCCAGGCCGGCCAGCCAGATGATGACCGCCCCCCACCGGGGTTCGAACAGCGGCTCGTCTCTGGGTGTGGCCGGGTAGAGGTGGTATTTGTCCATCATGCCGACCTCGACCAGGCCGTAAAGGAGCAGGATTGCAGCCAGAAGCGGGAGCCAGAACGACAGGAGGTGGGCGACAGCCGGCCACCACGCCCGGCTTTCTGTTGCGGCCAGCCACACGGCCGAGCGCGCCCCGCCGAGAAAGAAAAGACCGACAAAAACCACAAAGATCGTCCACAGCGGCCAGCCGCGCAGCACCTGGTCGCTTTCGGCAAAATAGAGGTAGGGGCCGGTTTCCAGCGGGAAAGAGGTCATGCCGAGCAGCCACCGCACAGCAGCCTCGGCTGCCCGGCCGGACTGCTCCAGGACCGGCGCTGATAAGACTTCAATCCGGTCTTCCGGGGAATGGTAGGTCTCCCAGTGGCGTTCGGCGAAGGCGGCCGGCACGTGACCCGCCAGGCCGAACGCCGGGATACCGGCGGCGACAAACGGCCCTTCATCCATAAATGAGATCGGGACGGCCTGGCCCAGGATCTGGTCGACGACACCGGGGATGCGCGGCACCCAGACCCCACCGGCCGCCGCGGCCGTCTGGCTGAGCCGCAGGAGCCAGAGCGGCCCATAGCCCCGGAACTGGCCGCGCGGGTCGAGATCAAGCCCGTCGTAGAATCCCTTGCCGAGGTTATCCAGGCTGATGGCGGCGATGATCCGGCCGGGCTCCACATGAGTCTGCACGTAGCGGCGGCTGCCAAGCATGCCGTACTCCTCACCGTCGGCCGCCAGAAAAACCAGGGTATGAGCCGGCGTCTCCTCCCGGGCGAAGATTTCCGCCAGCTGGAGCAGGATGGCCATGCCCGAGCCGTCGTTGTCGGCCCCCTCGATCGTATCGGGCGACTGGTCGAAATGGGCGACGAGCACAATCTGTCCGGTCGAGCGGCCTGGCCGCTCGCAGACGACATTGCGCAGGGGAAGCGGCCGGCTGTAGTTGATCACTTCCCAATCGTCCCGGCTGCAGGCCAGACCCCGTGTCTGCATGGATTCCAGAAGCCAGGCGGCGGCCGCGGCGTTGTTGGGCTGACCGCTGTCCCGATTGGGAAAGCGGCCGACGAAATCGGCCACGTCGGCGTAGGCCCGGTCGCCTGAAAACTGCAGCGCCAGCGCGGCGGTTTCGATCGGAATTTCTGGCCCCGACCGGCAGCCGGCCGCGAACAGCAGAAGCGACAGCAGGACAGGAATGATAAGCGGTCTGCAAATCATGGAACCTCGAAGTAAATTGAATCTCGATGTCAGGCGAACCGGCCGCCTATTCCCAGTCAATTTCCGGGGAACGATAAAAATTGACCCCCATCTGCTCCCAGCGGGGACCCTGCGCGGCCAGCCGCGGTCGATAGGACGGCCAGCTCCGGGCGGCCGCCGGCGACCAGCCAATTTCGGCCACCCCCGCCAGCCGGGGAAAGGCCATCCATTCCAGCTCCGGCCGCCGGCGCAGTGTTTCCGTCCAGAGGGGCGCCTCCACACCCAGGATGGCGGCCTCGTCAAGTCCTTCGAGCCAGCGAGCCGGCTCCCAGTCATAGGCCGCTTCTACGTTGACGGCGCCGGCCCAGTCGAGGCCGAGCGGCGTCTCCGGCCCGTATTTCATGTCGAGATAGATGCGCGAGGCCGGGGAGAGAATCACGCCGGCACCCTGCGCCGCTCCCCGCAGCGCGTCGGCCGAATGCCAGTGCTGGACGATAGCCCCGGGGGCCAGTCGGGCGCGGCCGATTTCTTCCCAGCCGACCATGGTTTTCCCGTGCTGGCTTACGATCGCCTGTACCCGCTCGATAAACGCGGCATACGCGGTCGGGGAGGTCTGGTGGGCTTCATCCCCGCCGATATGCAGGTAAGGTCCTGGCGTCATTGCGGCCACTTCCCCCAGGACTTCGTCGAGGAAGCGCTGTGTGCTCTCCCGGTCGAGTGTCAGGGTGCTGAAACCGACCTCGGTGCCGGTGTAGGGCGGCGGCGCCACCCCATCGGGATTGAGTTCGGGGTAGGCCGACAGGGCGGCGTTCGTATGGCCCGGCAGATCGATTTCCGGCACGATGGTAATCCCGCGGGCAGCGGCATGGGCAACGATGGCGCCGTAGTCGGCCCTGGTGTACCAGCCGCCGCGGTCACCCCCGACTGCTGATCGCCCGCCGACGGCCGCCAGGTCGGGCCATCTCTCGATCATCAGCCGCCAGCCCTGGTCGTCGGTCAGGTGGAGGTGGAGCCGGTTGAGCTTGTAGGCGGCCATGAGGTCGATGAAGCGCCTGACATCATCGACCTCAAAAAAATGGCGGGCCACGTCGAGCATCGCCCCCCGCCAGGGAAAGCGGGGGTAATCGATGATGGTTCCGGCGGGAATGATCCAGGGACCCGGCCGGGCGGCGGCGCTTTCCACAGCCGGCGGCAGGAGCTGGCGCAGGGTCTGAATCCCATAGAAGAGGCCAGCCGCCGCCGGGGCCTCGAGTTCGATCCGGGAAGGGGAAACCGCCAGCCGGTATCCTTCTGTCCCAAGCCCCGTCAGCGCCGGCCGCAGGTCCAGCTGGATGCATCCGGGTCCGGCGGATGGCACCTTTGCCTTTACCGGCAGGCGGAAGCCGCAGGCCGGCGCCAGCAGATCGGCCAGGAACGCGCCGGCAGCCAGCGTTTCCGGCACGGCCGGATCCACCTCGATCCGTGTGGCGGCCGTGAGATGAAAGATGCCGGCCGCCGGCCGGTGCTCGACAGGTAGGGGGATGAGTGGGGTCATGGCGCTCCGGGAATGGCTGTTTCCTGGCTATTTTCCGCCAGAGATCGAATTTGGCAACCACCTGATGGGAGGTGAGCCCGCCGCAAAACCGGCGGCAGCAATCGGCGGGTTTTAGAGGTAGTTGAGGGCCGCGGCCTGCTTTTCCAGCTCTTCGCGAAAATCGGGATGGGCGATGTCGATCAGGGCGCGGGCCCGCCGGCGGATCGTCTTCCCGTAGAGATGGGCGGTGCCATACTCGGTGACGACGTAGTGCACATCGTTGCGGCTGGTGGTCACGCCCGCCCCCGGCTTCAGCAGGCTGACGATGCGGGAGGATTCCCCGGCCCGTGAAGGGAGGGCGATGATCGGCCGGCCGCTGCGGGAGCGAGCAGCGCCGCGGATAAAATCGACCTGGCCTCCGACGCCGGAATAGAGGCGCGTGCCGATGCTGTCGGCGCAGACCTGCCCGGTTAAATCGACTTCGATGGCCGAATTGATGGCCACCATGCGGTCGTTCTGGCGGATGACCATCGGATCGTTGACGTATTCACTCGGGTGGAGCTCGACAATCGGGTTGTTGTCGACGAATTCAAACAAGCGGCGGGTCCCGAGCACGAATCCGGCCACCAGCTTGCCCGGGTGCAGTGTCTTTTTTTCATTGTTGATGACCCCCGCCTCTACCAGTTCGACCACTCCATCCGAGAAGAGCTCACTGTGCAACCCGAGGTCTTTTTTATCCCATAGGTAAAACAGAACGCCATCGGGAATCGCCCCGATGCCGAGCTGGAGGGTCGACCCGTCTTCGATCAGATCGGCCACATGGCGGCCGATCTCGCGCGTGAGCGGGGTCGGTTCACCCATAACCAGCTCCGGCAGCTCGTAGTCGACCGGCACGATATGGGTCAGCTTGGAGACGTGGATGAAGGAATCTCCCAAGGTGCGCGGCATGTGGGGGTTTACCTCGGCCACCACGATGCGGGCATGGGCTGCCGCCCCCTTGGTGATTCCTACTTCGACGCCAAATGAGCAGAAGCCATGCTCATCGGGCGGCGAGACGTGGATAAAAGCCACGTCAATCGGCAGGGCGCGGGAGGAAAAGAGGAGGGGAATCTCGGACAGGCGGCAGGGGGTGAAATCGGCCCGGCCGTCGTTGACCGCCTCCCGCACGTTAGCCCCGATAAACAGGGTGTTGACCCGCAGATGGCCGCGCAGCTCTTCCTTGACATAATCCGCCGAACCCAGGGTCAGCACCTGGAGAATTTCGACATTGCGCACTTCCGAGGCCCGGTCGACCAGGGCTGCCAGAAGCTGCCGGGGCACAGAGCAGTTGCCGGTCAGGAAGACCCGCTGGCCGGACTGAATGCAGCGAACCGCTTCCGCCGCGGTCGTCAATTTTTGCCTGTAGATTTCGAGCCAGTGGGGCATGAGGCTATTCTTCCTGGCCGATGGCCGGGCCGGCCGGCAGCAGGCCGGGGGCCAGCAGGCGGCCGTCGTGGGTCAGCGTCCCCCGGCGCAGGGCGGGATCTACCTCGACAGCAGCGCCGATCCCCAGCTCGGCAATTTTTTGGATGTACGGCCAGGCGGCATTTAAAAAGGCGTGGGTCGCTGTACGCGCTACGGCACCCGGAACATTGGGCACACAGTAGTGAATGACCCCTTCTTCCAAAAAGGTCGGTTCGAAATGGGTCGTGGGACGGGACGTTTCGACGCAGCCCCCTTCGTCGATGCTCAGATCGAGCAAGACCGTGCGGGGCTTCATCTGCCGGACCATCGACCGGGAAATGACCTGGGGAGCTTTTTCTCCGGGAACCAGGACGGCCGCGGCGACCACGTCGGCGAAACGAATCACCCGCTCGACATTAAACGGGGTGGCCACCAGGGTGGCCATTCCACCGCCCAGCCGCTCCTCAGCTCGCTGGAGCTGGGCCAGATCCCGGTCGAGCAGGGTCACGTGGGCCCCTTGGGAGAGGAAGATGCGGGCCGCCTCGCTGCCGACCACCCCAGCGCCGATGATGACCACCTCTGCCGGCGGCACCCCCGGGGCCCCGCCGATCAGGATCCCTTTGCCACCGCGGTCGTTTTGCAGCAGGTTGGCCGCCAGCTGGGGAATCATCCGGCCGCAGATCTGGCTCAGCGGCTTGAGCACCGGCAGTGTGCCGTCGGCCAGCTGGATCTGCTCATAGGCCACGGCCGTCACCCGCCGGGCCAGGAGGGTTTCAATTTTGTCGATGCGGGCGGACGGGAGGTGGAGAATACCCATCACCGTCTGGCCGTCGGCCAGCAGGTCCATTTCGCCGACCGTCGGCCGGGCCACCTTGAGGACGAGCTCCGCCCGGCCGAACGCCTCATCCGGGGAATAAACGATGCGGCCTCCGGCCTGCTTGAAATCATCGTCGCTGAAACCGGCCCCCAGGCCAGCCTGGTGTTCGATGTAAACCGTGTGGCCAGCCTCAGCCAGCAGGGTGACAAAGGCCGGGGTCAGTCCAACGCGGAATTCAAAAGGGCGCCGTTCCCTGGGAACGCCGATGTCCATAACCACCTCCCCGATTTAAATCCGACCAAAGGCAATTTGATCATAGGAGGGTTCCTCCACCCGGTGTAGTGATAAATGTCAGCAAGGTCGGATGACAGGGGGCCAAAACGAATTCAGCGTGGTCCGCAGGGCCAGGAACTAACCTATGGAAAGCAGGCCACGGCTGGGGGTCCAACCGGCAGGCGCAGGGCGTTGTCGGCCAGGGGAAAGCCGTCCGGTCCGGCGGCCGGGTAGCGCTCACCGCTGGCGAAATCGTAGGCGCCGACCACGACGGCCGGCACGGAATCCTCGACTCCGTTGAGAAGGCGCCATTCGACAAGCCGGACCCGGGGGGACCAGCCGAGCCGGCCGGTCGGAATCCCCAGCGGCGGGCCGTCCAGCTGCGCCTTCAGGGTTCCATCTTCCCCCAGCACCTGCACGAAGAGAGAGAGGGTGGCGGCCGGTTCCGCCGCCGGCCAGAGCTCGAGCTGAACCCACACTCCATCGGCGCAGCGGGCGGCGGCGCCGGCCGCCACGCGAAACGGACCGATGGCGGCGAGCCCCACCGGCGGAGGCTCCCCCTTTTCCAGGCGGCCGGCATACCGGGTTTCGATTCGCTCGTCGGCATAGGTGGTGACAAACACGTGGGATACCGCCGCCGGCAGCCCGTCCGGCTCGAGCCGATCGACCCCACCCAGGCCGTAAATGCCGACGTGGTAGGGCGTATCGCTCTGGATACCGGGCGCGGCCAGAATCGTGAAGGGGCGCTCGACGCCGCCGTTGGCCTCCAGGAGTTCGCTGGCGAACAGGTGGCTGCCCAGCAGCGGCGCCAGCTCCGCTCCCATGGCGAATGAATTGCGCGGCGGCGAAACCCACTGGGGCGGGTTGACCCAGACCACCCCGTCGGCCGCCGGCTGATCAGCCAGGTTTTCGACCAGGACCGCCACCGGGGCGCCGACCAGGGCGTAGTAGTCGATCATGCGGCGCACGAAACCGGCGTTGTGCACCAGGAGGGCGGCCGCCAGCAGCAGGAGCGGAGCCGCGGCGAGGCGGCCGGCAGCGCGTCCCGGCGCCAGCAGGCCGGTCCAGAAGAGAACCAGCCCCACGCTGCCCGGATAGAGGAGGCGGGCGCCGTCGACGATGTAGTAGGTCGGCAGGGTGACGGCCACCAGGAGGGAATTGAGCAGCCACCAGCCGGCGCCGGCCAGGAGCAGCGGCCGCATCTCCGGCCACCGGGCCCAGCGCCAGCCGGTCCAGAGGAGAACCACAGCCGCGCCGCCGAGGATGACCGTCAAAGCGGAGTAGTCGGGCACCCAGGCGGCCAGCCCGGTCAGCGGATAGGCAGCCGTCTGGGTGAAAAAGAGCAGCTTCGGCCCGATGTCATTGCCGCCAAAGTCGAGCTGAGGCCCGCCGCCGCGGGGCAAAAAGGGGTAAACCGCCAGGTAGAGCAGCAGGATCACGGCCGCCGGGGCCAGAGGTCTCAGGCCGATTGGCGGTTTGAAGCGGATATGGTCCAGGGGCTTTTCCTGCCCGGCGGTCGTCCAGGAGAGCCAGAGGACGAGCGGCAGAAGCAAGGCGCCGATTTCATGGACCAGCAGCGCGGCGAGCTGAACCAATCCGAGGGCCAATCCCCGCCGCGGCCGGCGGGTTAACGAGAGGTGGAGACCGAGCAGGAGCAGGCCGGTGACGGTCAGGTAGCCGTTGTTGCCGTAGATGGCCAGTGCCTGGTAGGCGAAGGGAAAGGCGGCCATGAGCAGCCCGCCGATCAGGGCCTGCCTGCGGTGACCGGTCAGCCGCCAGATCAGCCCGGCCGTGAGGGCCGCATTCACGGTGTGCTGGAGCAGGTTGAGCCCCTGAAGCCAGGCGGCCGGGTAGCCGCCGGCGAGCAGGCGGATCAGGACCAGGGGAAAAAAGACGAGCGGCCGGTAAAAACCGAACCCTTCGTTTGGCAGCCAGACGGATGCCAGGGTCAGCTCATCGGCCAGCTGGGTGTGCAGCAGCGTATCGTACTGGTTGGGCAGCCGGAGAATGGGGATGTAGAGCCAGAAAGCGAACAGGGCCGGGAGAACCAGCGCCCAGTAGGCCGTCCGGGGAGCGGCGGCCGGCCGGCCGGCCCGGCTCGCGTCCGCCAGGCGGCTCACGCCCGGCCAAACTCCCGTTCGAGCTGGGCCACCGAGAGAAAAATCAGGGTCGGCCGGCCGTGGGGGCAGGTCAGCGGGCTCTGGCAGAGCTCCAGCTGCTGGACCAGCGCTTCCATTTCCGGCCGGCTGAGCGTCTGCCCGGCTTTGATCGAGGCCGTCTTACAGACGCGCCGGATGATTTTCTCCTCGATCGCCCCCTGCAGCGGCGCATCCCCGCGCTCCAGGTCGGCCACAATGTCGGCCATCACCCGGGTTGGATCCTGCCGGCCGACGATAGCCGGCACTGCCCGAATCATGAAGGCGCCCGGACCGAAGGGGTCGATGTCAAAGCCCAGCCTGGCCAGCACCGGCAGGTGATCTTCGAGCAGGGTCGCCTGGTCGGGCGGCAGGTGCACGGCCGTGCCTGCCACCAATCCCTGCGAGGCGATCGCCTTTTCCCGGTAGGCCGCCATCATTTTTTCAAACTGGATCCGCTCGTGGGCGGCGTGCTGGTCGATGAGAAACATACCGTCCGGCCCTTCAGCGATGATATAGCTGGCGCCGATCTGCCCGACGACCCGCATGAGGGGCAGCTTTTCTCCGCCCAGGGCGGGGCCTGGCGCCGGTCCGGCCGGGCCGTCGGCCGGTTCGAGATCGACCGCGGGGCCGTCCCAGCCGAGTCCCAGCGCCCCCTGCCCTTCCGGCCGCATCACCGGCTCCTCCCCCGCCAACCCCCACTCGTCCCAGCTCTGCCCGCGGGCGAACCCCTGGCCGCTCGTACCGCCCCAGGCGGCCGGGCGGGTGAGGCTTTCAAAGTGGCCGGCCCGGAAGCCGCGCACCGGCGCCTGGGTCACGATCGTTTCGCGCACCCCGCGCTGCACGGCGGAAAAGACCCGGCCGCTGTGGCGGAAGCGCACCTCGGTCTTGGTCGGGTGGACGTTGACGTCGACTTCCCGCAGACCCATCCGCACAAACAGGACCGCGATCGGGTAGCGGCCGACTGGCAGGAGGGTGTGGTAGGCCTGGATGATGGCGTAGGTGAGGTTCTTGTCTTTGACCCAGCGGCCGTTCACAAACAGGACGATCTGATTGCGGTTGGCGCGGTGGATGCTGGGAGGACTGACAAAGCCGCCAACGGCCACGGCGCTGGACCCTTCCGGCGGAAACGTGGTGGTCGGCGGCCAGGCGATCGATTCCTCGCCCCCGGGATCGTCTTCAGCCGGCGGCTGGCCGGCGGACGAGATTTCCAGCAGCTCCCGCGCGATCTCCGGTCCGTGGATCGCCACCAGGACATCCCGCACGCTGCCGCTGCCGCTGGTTTGAAAATGAATGCGGCCGTCGTGGGTGAGCCGGAAGCGGACATCCGGGTAGGCCAGGGCGTAGTTGGTAACGAATTCGTCGATCAGCCGCTTTTCGGTCGCCACCGTTTTCAGGAATTTCAGGCGGGCGGGGACATTGTAAAAGAGGTTTTCGACCGAGATGACCGTACCCTGGGGGGCGCCCACCACGTCCCGACCGGCCACATGGCCCCCTGCCAGGATCAGGCGTACCCCGCCGGCTTCTTCGCGGGTGCGGGTGACGATCGTCACCTGGCTGACAGCCGCGATCGCCGCCAGCGCCTCACCGCGAAAACCGAGTGTGGCGATCATCTCGAGATCTTCAGCCTTTTCCAGTTTGGAGGTGGCGTGCCGGAGAAAGGCGGTCTCGACTTCCGCCGGGGAAATTCCCTGGCCGTCGTCGGCGACCTGGATGCCGCGCCGGCCCCCCTGGCGAATGTCGATGTGGATCGTCGAGGCCCCGGCGTCCAGGGCGTTCTCGACCAGTTCTTTGACGACCGAGGCCGGCCGTTCGACCACCTCACCGGCGGCGATCTGGGACGCGAGCTGTTCGGTCAATATATGGATGGGCATGGGGGTATTTTAGCAGATTTTACAGGGGACAGGAGCGCTGGCGGCGGCGGCCCCCCATTGACAAGCAGGCGCAGGGGATTGACAATACGCCCCATGGATTTTTTGCGTCAGTTCGGCCTGACCGACCTCGACCTGCTGAACCTCACGGCCATCGCTGTGGCTCTGCTCGTCCTGCTGGGGCTACTGAGGACTGTTTTTCGCCTGACGCGCTCCATACTGCGCATGGGCTGCGCCATCCTGGTATTTGGGGCTGCGATCCTGTTCCTGATCTCTCTCTATGGGAGCGGCTGACATCGCCGGGAGCCCTTTTTGATCACGCGCCGGGCGCATGGTCCCTGTTTCCGGCGGGGGGACTCGTTGCGCAGAGGCAGTCACATGTTATAATGCCCGGACTCGTTTTTTGGGCAAAATGCACCAAAAACGACGCAAAATCTGCTGTTTGCCACCTGATGTGGGGCAAGCAGACGCAAATTGCAGGACATATGGCAACCGATAGAAATCAGCGCGGTCGATCGCGCATCCGTTTGCCGTTATGGGCTGTTGGTCTTCTTGCCCTGGCCGTACTCATCTTCCTGGCAGGCAGCGGCGTCTGGCTATTTCGCACCATCGTGCGCCTGGCCGCCGAAGCCCCCCTGGTCGATCAGCCCACATTTGAATCAGCGGCCGAAGTCCCGGCCACGGGAAACGGTCTGTCGACCGTGCCGGAACCGGCCGTCAGCACCGCCGGAGATGCCGAGGAGATCCTGGGCGCTGATGAGTTCACTCCCTGGGAAGGAAGCGACCGCGTTACGATCCTCCTGCTCGGCATCGATCGGCGCTGTGATGAAGAAGGGCCGGTCCGGACCGACAGCATGATGGTCATGACAGTTGATCCGGTGGGAAAAACGGCCGGACTCCTTTCCCTTCCCCGAGATCTGTGGGTGGAAATTCCCGGATTTGGCGTCGATCGCATCAACCAGGCCCACTATTTCGGCGAAGGATTTGAATATCCCGGGGGTGGGCCGGCGCTGGCCGTGGAGACTGTCGAGACGACATTGGGGATTGACATTCACTATTTCGTGGCGGTCAATTTCGACGCCTTCGTCGAGTTCGTCAATCTCATCGACGGCATCACCCTCGACATCCCACAGGCCATCGACGATCCACGGTATCCGGACCACTGCTACGGCTATGACCCGTTCCGCATCGACAGCGGATCGCAAACCCTGGATGGGGAGACGGCGCTCAAATACGCCCGCACCCGGGCGACAGAAGGGGGCGACATCGACCGGGCCGGCCGGCAGCAGGCGGTGATCCTGGCCGCCCGGCGCCAGGCAGCCGGCCGCATCCCCGACCTCATTCTGCAGGCCCCCATCCTGTGGCAAACCTTTCAAAATAATGTCAAAACCAGCCTGAATCTCGACGAAGCGCTCCAGCTGGCGCTGCTGGCGCGGGAAATTTCGCCGGAAAAGATCACGCAGGTGGTCATTGGCTACAACGATGTCATCCTCCAGCAAACCCCGGACGGCCAGGATATTCTCGTCCCCCGTCGGGAGAATCTGCGGGCGATTCGCGATGAGCTGTTTGCCGTCGCGCCGCCGCCGGTTCTGCCGCTGGACGAATTACTGGGAAAAATGCAGCAAGAGAATGCACGTGTCGCCGTGTACAACGGCACGCCTGTTTTTGGTTTGGCGTCGGCCACTGAAGTTTATTTGCGCGAGCAGGAAGTCAATGTGGTGGAAATCGGCAACGCCGATTCAGCGGAATACCTTTCCTCCCAGCTGATCGATTTTGGCGACCATCCATTTACTTCCCAGTATCTGGTGGATCTCATGGGAATTCCACCGCTGAATGTCAGCCGGGGTCAGAAGCCCGATGGCAACTACGACCTGCTGGTCATTCTCGGCAGCGATTGGCAGATTCCCGAAAATTAACTTTCACCGGATAAATGACCTGGATGGATTGTCAACCCAGCCGGTCAGCAAAGACGCATGAGTTCTAACGACGACGGAGACGACAATAAGACCAGCTGTGACCAGCCGAACGCAGACGTACCGTGTTTCTCCTCCATCTGGTTAATCAAAATTGACGGCAGTGGCTCGCCGTCCCCGACCAGCCGGTCAAAGGGGCGGCCGGCATGATTAAACTGGCCTGTACCCGGATCCTGACGGCCGGTGTTCTGCTGGTGCTGACCGTCTCCTGCCAGCCGGAAGTCTGGATCGACGGGACGCTCACCCCGCCGCCGACCTCCGAGGTTTCCACCACCCGGCAGCCGACCGTGCGGCCGGCCGCCAAGACGCTCGAGCCGACCCTGGCCCAACCGGCCATCCCGACCCCCCTGCCGACCACCGCGCCGATCATTCGCCGGCCGACGCCGGAAAACTGGCAGGTCTTCGTCGAGCCGGACACCGGGATCACCCTCTCAGCCCCGGCGGATTGGGTCAATGTCGGCCTTCTGGCCAACATCACCCGCATCGCCACGGCTCTCGGGCAGGAGCAGGTCCTGCTGGTGGCCGATGAGCTGGAGACCGGGATTCAGCTGCTGACCGGCCGGCCGTTTGAAAGCGGGGGGTTCGCCCTGGCCTTTTTCGCCACCCCCAATCTGACCCCCGCCCTGGCGGTCGATACGACCGAGACACCCGCCGCCAATCTCAATCTCCTGGCCCAAAAAATGGGGGCCGACAACCGGGCGGCGGCCGTGGCTGGCAGCGCCCTGCCGGCCACCTCGATCCGCCTCGAGCGAGAGCCGACCGGCGTTCTCCCCGGTCTCGAGGAAGGCGTCAACCTGCGGCTCGTCCTCTATTTTGATACCTCGACCCAGCCCGCCACGCCCATCTACCTCCTGCTGGGGGCGGCGGGGGCGGAAGAACCCCTGTTTACCTCGATCTTCAAAGAGCTCATGACCTCCCTGGCGGTGCGGCGGGATCCGGGAACCTTGGCCGACGGGGTTCGGTTCCTCGACACCACCGCGGTTACCGGCGGCATCGACGCGGCCGTCGGCAACCTTCTGCCCGGCGAGGTCGACTCGTGGGCTTTTCAGGGCGAGGCCAACCGGTTCGCCACCATCACCCTCGTGCCGGGAAACCAGACGAGCGACCTGACCTTCACGCTCTTCGGCCCATCCGGTCGCATCCTGGCCGAGCAGGATTCCGGCTATGGGGGGGATACCGAGATTCTGGCCGACTTTCTGCTGCCGGAAAGCGGGGTCTACATCGTTCAGGTCCAGGAATTTTTCAGCGAGGCCGATCGCTACACCCTGACGGTGGCCCTGACCCAGGAGCCCACCTTCAGCGGCGGCGGCCGGATCAATTTCAATCAGCAGCTGCGGGGGCAGCTCGCCCCGAAGGCCCGCGACACCTGGCTCTTCAACGGCCAGGCGGGGCAGGCGATCAGCATCGTGCTTGATCCCATTGGTGAATTTGATCCGCTGTTCACCCTGTTCAGTCCGGACGGCCGTGAAATCGCCACCTTCGACGAAGGGTACAGCGGGGATGCCGAGGTGCTCGGCAGCTACACTCTCCCCCTGACCGGCGAATATTCGATCGTCGTGCGCAGCTTCAGCGAAAACGGGGGGCAGTATACGATCGCCCTCGACGAAGGGAACGAGGAAATCGACAATTTTTACGACGCTGGCGACCTGAACTATGGCGATGCGCGCCGGGAGCTGCTGCGGGAAAACGAGGCCCACATCTGGGTGCTGCCCGGGCGGGCGGGCGACCAGGTCACCCTGACAGTGGCTCCGCTGTCGGAAAAAATCGACCTCGAAGTCTGGCTTCTCGATCCGGAGCGCCGCCGCCTCTCCATGGAAGACAAGGGGCTGTCCGGCGAGGCGGAAACGATCACCTATAATCTGCCGCGGGACGGGGATTATATCGTCATGATCAAGGAGTTCTTCGGCGTTTCCGGGGAATACGAAATCGAGCTGGCGGTCAGCGGGGACAACTACCTGATTTCATCCGGCTCCATTTCCTATGGGCAAACCCTGCAGAGCGCGCTGCCCAACGGCCGGGGCACAATCTGGCAGTTTACCGGCGCGGTTGGCGATGTCGTCACCATCCGACTCTCCCCCTTCAACCCCGAGAGCGATTTCCTTCTCTCACTGCGGGATCCCAAGGATCAGCCGGTCATGCAGATCGACAACACCCTGGCCGGCAAG
>JBFFZG010000075.1:0-17037 GCA_041568735.1 Promineifilaceae bacterium (SeqCode) | reverse complement strand
TCGTCGCCATCAATCACAGCGGCAGCGAGCTCTGGCGGCGCAACCTGGCCGGCGATTTTGGGGTCAGCCAGCAGTCAATTTTCGCTTCTCCTGCCGTGGCCGACATCGACAACAACGGGGATATGGAAATAGTCATCACAACCGGCTCCATCAATCCCTCGGTCTGCCATCCCGGTGGAGCGATCGTCCTGGATCACCTCGGCAACCGGGCCCCCGGCAGCTGGCCTTTCCGCACGATAGACGATGCCACTGCCCCGGCGGGGTGTCCGGATGGGGTCAGCGCGACGCCGGCCCTGGCCGACATCGACAAAGACGGGGACCTCGAAATTATTTTTGGCGCTTTTGACAAGCGGCTCTATGCGCTACATCACAATGGTACGCTGGTCGGCGGCTTTCCCATCAACAGCTTCCTGCAGTACCGCTTCCCCACCTGGGATTTCAACGGAAAACTGGCCGATACCATCTGGTCAAGCCCGGCGGTAGGTGATATCGACAAGGACGGCTTCCCGGATATCGTCAGCGGCTCCGACGAAGGAAACTTCGGCCGGGGCTACGGTGGTGAAACGATCGGATTTTACTGCCCCTATACCAGCCCGTGGGGCATCGAGTACTGCGGCGGCGCTCTGCAGGTGGTCAATCGGAACGGCCAGTTTGTCGGCGGCAACGTGCTGAACGGGGGCCGCTTCCCCAAATTGACCTGGGAAATTATCCAATCGACCCCGGCCCTGGCCGACCTGAACGGCGACAGCGTGCTCGACATCATCGTCGGCTCCGGCGATTACTACCACCGCACGGTCAGCGGGGGCAATCCCTATGCCAACCGGGTCCACGTCATCAACGGGGCCACCGGCGGCTATCTCCAGGGATGGAATGATTTTCCGTCCATCCCCAATTTTGGCGGCGGCAAGGCCACCGGCAGTCCGATGATGTCGTCGCCGGCGATCGGCGATATCGATGGCGATGGGCAGCTGGACGTGGCGATTCTCGGGCTGGACAACAAGCTGTATGCCTGGAATCGGAACGGCCAGCCGATCAGCGGCTTCCCCATGACCCCGCGGGATTCGACCGGCAAAACCTTCATCGGCTTCTACATCTTTCACGACATGGTGATGGGGGATTACGACGGCGACGGCGATATGGAGATGTTTTTCCAGATTTCCGCCGACCTCGTCATCGTCGACGGCAACGGGCAGCAGCTGACGTCGAACGGATCGAACGGCCGCCCCTCCTATCGCACCGGCTTTATCGGGGTCAATGCCCCGGCGCTCGGCGATCTCGACAACAACGGCCGGCTCGAAGTGGTCGTCGCCCGCAGCAAAGTCGTCGTCTGGGAGCTGCCAAACTCCACCACCAACCCCTCCTGGCCGATGTTCAAACGGACCGCCGACCGGCAGAGCCGCATCCAGGGAGGCATGCTGGCGACCTCGACAAATCAGATCTTTTCCCTGGCCGAGGCCGGCAGTTCCCAGATCCGAAAAACGATGGCGGTGACCAACGCCGGATCCGCCCCGATCAACTGGAATATCAACACGACCAACCTGAAGAACGGCGCGTCCGTTTCGCCCAGATCGGGCACGTTGAACCCCGGCACCAGCGCGATTGTCCAGGTGACGATGCCGGTTGATTCGCGCTCGATGGGCAGCTACGATTTCGGCACGTTTACCGTCAACGGGACAAACACCGGGGGCCAGACGATCTCCGGCAGCCCGAAAGTTGTCGATGTCGACCTGCTGGTCGTCGACAAAGTTCAGTCCAGTTTTATTCCAGTGGTCAACCGCTAACCGGCTCGAACGGCCGGACCTCAAACGAGGGCAGGAAAACTCAGGTGGTTCCTGCCCTTTTTGTTTTAGTTTTCCCGGGCACATTTTTTCTTTTCGACCCCCTCGAGTACCATTGGGGCCATGCGCATCCTGCATCTCATTCATCGGTTTTATCCCGGACGAGGAGGCGCGGAAAGCCACCTGGAGGAGCTTTCGGCCCGCCTGGTGGAAGCCGGTCACGAAGTCACCATCGCCACCGGGGATGCGCTCGACGTCGAAGGGCTGTGGGCCCCCGGTCACCGGCGAATTTCAACCGGCGCAGCTGTCGTGCGGGGGATTTCGGTCCACTATTTCCCGATCCGCCATCTCCCCCTGACCCGCCTGACTTATCCAGCTCTGCGCCTGCTGGCCGCCGCCATTGCCTCCCTGCCAGGAGGGCTTCCGGCCGCCCACCGGCTGGCGCGGTGGACCCCCTGCCTGCCCGCTCTCTGGCCCTGGCTGGCGGCCGCTCCTGCCTATGACGTGGTCGGCGCCTCGACCATCACCTTCGAAGGCGTTCTTGAGGCCGCCCGGTTTGTGGCCCAAAAACAGGGGATCCCGCTCATCATCTTTCCCCATACCCATCTCGGCGCCGGCCCTCGACCCGGTAAGGATCGCCTGAGCCGTTTTTACACCCTGCCCCACCAGATCGATCTGCTGCGGCAGGCCGATCACGTTTCGGCCTCGACGGCTACCGAACGAGATTTCCTGGCATCGCAGGGGATTCCGGCCGGGAAGCTGTCGGTTTTTGGCCCGGGAATCAATCCGAAACTGCTCGCAGGGGGGGACGGCCGGCGCTGGCGGGCGGAAAAACGAATCGAAGGAGTGATCGTGGCCGCGCTGGGGGCCACAACCCGAGAAAAAGGGATTCCCCACCTGGTCGAGGCCATGGGGCGGCTGTGGGCAGCAGGGGAAACGGCCGAACTCGTCCTGGCCGGAACGGTGCTGTCTGATTTCCAGGCCTTTCTCGACCGGCTCCCGGCCGCCGTTCGCCGCCGAATCCACCTGCTCGGCGCCATTTCCGACGAAGAAAAGCGCGATCTGCTGGCCGCGGCCGATCTCTTCTGCCTCCCTTCCCGCACCGAATCCTTTGGCATCGTCTATCTGGAAGCCTGGCTGTCCGGCCTTCCGGTCGTCGGCGCCCGCACCTGGGGGATCCGCGGCGATCTCATCGTGGAAGGAGAGAACGGTCTGCTCGTCGAATTCGGCGATATCGCCGGGCTGGAAGCGGTACTCCGGCAGCTCATCCACGACCCCGCCCAGCGGCGCCGGCTCGGGGAGAACGGCCGCCGGCGCACCCTCGAAGAGCACACCTGGGAGCGGAAATTTGCCGGCCTGCATGCCATCTACCGCGCCCTGGGAGAGCGGCAGCTGTCGTGAGGATTCTCCACCTGACACCCCGCTACCTGCCGGCTGTCGGCGGCGCCGAGCGCCACCTGGCCGCCATTTCAGAGCACCTGGCCGGGCAGGGGCATGCCGTCACGGTGGCGACCACCGATGCGGCCGATATCGAGGCCTTCTGGGATCCATCCGCCGGGCGGCTCGAGGGCCAACGGGAAGTGATCAACGAGGTGCAGGTGGTTCGCTTTGCCATGCGCCATCTTCCCGGCGCACCGGGCACCTACCACGCCGTCCGCCGGCTGATCTGGCTGCTTTCTCACCTCCGGGCGCCGGTCCCGCTGCTGCAGCGGCTGGCCCGGCTGACGCCGGCCGTGCCCGATCTGCGGCGCTGGCTGGCGACGACCACCGAACCGTTCGACCTCGTGGCGGCCATGAATATCGGCTATGAAACCTTCATCGAGGCGGCCGACCGCTTCTGCCGGCAGCGGCGGCTTCCTCTGGTCGTTTATCCGCTGACACACCTGGGTGCCGGACCAGCGCCGGGCAGAGACCGGCTGAGCCGATTTTACACGCTGCGCCACCAGGTGCGGTCGGTCCTGGCCGCCCAGGCCATCATCACCCAGAGTCCCGCTGAAAAAGCCTATTACCTGGCGCGCGGGGCGGCCGATAGCGCGCTCTCGATCATCGGCCCGGGGGTCTGGCCGGCCGAGCTGGTGGGGGGGGATGCGGCGCGGGGCCGCCGCCGCTTCCACCTGCCGGAAGCCGGTGCGCTGATCCTGAGCCTGGGAACCCTCTCGGTCGATAAAGGAACCGGCCAGCTTCTGCGCGCCTTCGCCCGGGTGCGAGCCGTTCACCCCCAGGCCTTTCTGGCACTTGCCGGCGCACCGGCCGAAGATATCCGGGAAGCACTGGGCTCGGCCGGCGATCGGGTCCACCTGCTCGGCCGGATTGGCCACGAGGAAAAATTGGATCTGCTGGCGGCGGCCGATCTGCTGGTCATGACTTCCCGGGTCGACTCGTTCGGCCTGGTCTACCTGGAGGCCTGGGCCTACGGGAAACCGGTGATCGCCGCCCAGAGCTGGGGGGTGGCCGATCTCGTGGAAGATGGGGTGGACGGCCGCCTCGTCCCCTTTGACGATGACAAAGCCCTGGCAGCGGTGATCGAGGAGCTGCTGGCCCGGCCGGCAGAGCGGGAGCGTCTCGGCCGCCGCGGACGGGAAAAAATGGAGCGCCATATCTGGCCGGCCAAACTCGACCAGATCGAGGCGATCTATCACTCCCTGGCCAAGTCCTGACCATGCGCATTCTACACCTCGTACACCAATACATGCCGGAAAAAATCGGCGGGACCGAACTCTACACCCGGTCGGTTGCCCGCCAGCAGGCCCGGTTGGGTCATGCCGTGCGGGTTGTCACCCCGGCCGTGTCAGCCGAGGAGGTGTTCAGCCGGGAGGACGAGGTGGGGGTCTACCGGCTGTCCGTGAAATCCCGCTCGCCGCTGCAGATCTTCGCCGCCACATTTCGCACCGATCCCCGATTTCTGGCGCTCTGGCGAGAGGTTCTCGAGGTGGAGCGGCCGGACATCGTCCATATCCAGCATCTGATGGGGATCGGACCCGGCGCAGTGGAACCCGTGCAAAGGGCCGGCATTCCGATCGTGGTCACCCTGCACGATTACTGGACCATCTGCGCCAACGCCCAGCTCTATACGAACTACGACGAGACGATCTGCGCCGGGCCGGATGCCCGGTTTATCAACTGCGGCCGCTGCTCGCTGGCCCGAGCCGGACTGCCCTCGCCGCCCTGGCTTGCCGGGCCGCTGGGACCCCTGCTGGCGCGGCGCCGCCGGCGGCTGGCGCCTATCCTGACCGGCGCCGCCGCCGTCATCGCCCCTTCCCCGTTTGTCGCCGGGATATATCAAGCCCTCCTTCCCGAAGGTGGAAACCCGGAGATTCTCCCCCACGGCCTCGACCTGCCTGAGATTCCGGACCGGACCAAACCAACGGCCGGTAGCGGGCCGGGCAACTCTGCGCCCGAATTATCCCTGGTGTACATCGGCGGGATCGCCCCGCAAAAAGGAGTGGCGACCCTGATCGAGGGCTTCAACGGGCTGCCCCCGGGAGCCGCCCTCGATATCTACGGCGATTTAACGGCCCATCCAGACTATGTGGCCCACCTGCGCCGGCTTATCCGTCACCCGGGAATCTCCCTGCGAGGGGCGCTGGCGCACGAGGCGATCTGGCCGGTGCTGGCGGCCGCCGACGCCGCGGCTGTGCCCACCCTCTGGTACGAAACCTTCTCGCTGATCGTCGACGAGGCTTTCGCCGCAGGCACGCCGGTGATCGCCTCCGATCTCGGCGTTCTGAGGGACAAGATTCAACCGGGTGAAAACGGGCTCCTCCTGCCGGCCGGCGATCCGGCCGCCTGGCACGATGCCCTGCGGCGCCTGGCTGATGATCGCCGGCCGCTGGCGGACTGGCGCCGGCGGATTCCCACTCCAATGACGATCGAAGTCCACACGGAACGCCTCCTGCAGGTCTATCAGCGGTCCATTGGCAAAAGCTGAACTTTGTTGTCCCCACCGACGGCTCCCATATAATCGATTCTGTCATGGCCGAGAGCAAAGCCCAGGCGGACATCACCCCGGTAATTTCGACCTCCAGTTCGCGCATCCGGCTCCGAGAGCGGCTGATCGAACTCTACCGCTTCCGCTACCTGCTGTTCAACCTGGTGGTGCGTGACCTGAAAATCCGCTACAAGGGCTCGCTGCTGGGGGTCGTCTGGAGCTTTCTCAACCCGCTTCTCATGATGCTGGTGTTTACCCTCATTTTTGAGGTGGCCTTCGGCCGGAGTGATGTGCGCCAGTACCCGATCTTCTTCCTGGTCGGCCTGCTCCCCTGGAATTTTTTCAGCGGTTCGATCATCGGCGGAACGATCGCCATCACCAACAACGCGTCGATTCTCAAGAAAGTCTATTTTCCCCGGGAACTCCTGCCAATCGCCACCGTTCTTTCCAACCTGGTCAATTTCGGCTTCGCCTTCTTGATCCTGATCGCCTTTTTGCTGTTCTCCGGTCTGGGGATTTCCGAGCATGCACTCTGGGTCATCCCCCTGCTGATCACGCAGATCCTGTTCACGGCCGGCCTTGTCCTGACCCTCAGCGCGGTTAATGTCTTCTACCGGGATGTCCTCATGATCATGGATGTCTTGATGCTCGCCTGGTTTTTCCTGACGCCTATCATGTATTCCCTCGATTTTTTCGGAGCTTCCCAGACGATTGTCGGCATCTCATTTAACCCAGGACAGGTTATGCGCTGGCTCAATCCGATGGCTTCGATTATCGATGGCTTCCGGACGGTGCTCTGGGGCACCCTGGAGACAGGCGGGCCGGCGCCGATGTTCCCCCCCTACCTCTACCGAACCCTGGCGACATCCCTCATTGTCTTCGTCTTCGGCTATTGGGTGTTCCTCAAGCTCGAAGGAACCTTCGGCGAGAAGCTCTAGTTTCCGGACTATGTCCTCTCCTGGTGCCTCTTCTTCGTTTCGCCGCTGGCTGCGCCGCTTCTTACTGGGTCTGGGAGTTCTCATCCTCCTGTTCCTCGGCAGCTTCTGGCTCAATCTGAGCGCCAATGAGCCGCTGATCTCTCTCCCCACGTTTCAGGCCACGGCCCCCACCTGGCAGCCGACCGGTGAGACCACCGCCGTCGCCGCTGGTCTCCCGGCGCCGCGGGTGACACTGACCCCGATCCCAACCGTGACCGACTCTCCCGTGCCGGGCGCGACCCGCGCCGCACCAACCGCTCCCCCTGAAGATTCCGCGGCGACCCCGACGAGCCTGCCGCAGCCCACCGTCGCCATCGCCGTGTTTGAGCCGGCATTTCCCACTCAGGTGCCGGCCGCGACGCCGGTCGCCCCGATTGAGATGCCAGATGGGATCACCAATGTCCTGCTCCTGGGCAGTGATGCCCTCAGCAAAGGGGATGCGGATGGATCGGAGCGAACCGATTCGATCATCGTCATCTCCATCAATCGGGAGCAGGGCACCGCCTCGATGCTTTCGATTCCAAGAGACCTCTATCTCTACATTCCCGGGTGGCAGAACTCCCGCATCAACACCGCCTACGCCCGCGGCAATTCGGTCGATTATCCCGGCGGCGGCGTGCAGACTTTAAAAGATACAATTTTCTATAATTTCGGCATCCCGATTCACTACTACGCCAAAATCGATTTCCAGGGTTTTGAGAAAATCGTCGACGCGGTGGGCGGGATTGAGATCGTCAACGGCTGCAAGCTCGAGGATTGGCGGCTGAAAGCACCTGGTCTCGACATCGAGGTCGAGGAAAATTACGAGATGGTTTTGCTCGAGCCGGGCGTTCACGAAATGGACGGCTTCACCGCCCTCTGGTACGCTCGCTCCCGGCGTACGACGAGCGATTTTGATCGCGGCCGGCGGCAGCAGCAGATCCTGCAGGCCCTTTTCAACAAGGGGCTCGATTTAAATCTCATCGGCCAGATCCCCCAGCTCTGGGCCGCCCTGCAGGAGATGGTAGAAACAGACATGGATCTGGGCAAACTGCTCCAGCTGGCTGCCACGGCGCCCTCGGTTCAGGAAAATGGGGTGCAGCATCTTTACCTGACCCAGGGAGAAATCGAATCGACTACCATTCCCGAAACCGGGGCCCAGGTCCAGATATTAATCCCCGAGGAAGCGCGCAAAACTTTTGAACGTCTCTACACGATTCCGGCCATCAACCGGTCGAGTAAAAATCCGATTTACGTGGAAATTATCAACCGCAGCGGCCGCCCCGACATGGAGGCGATCGCGGCCGAAAACCTGAAATGGTTCGGCTTTCGCCCGGTCATCAATGAAGAGAGCCTGAGTCCCGTCCCCGGCACAACCCTCGCCTACCATCGAACCAATTTAAAAGGCTCCTACAACTGGCTGGTGAGCTGGATTTTCGGCCTCCCGGCCGGGTCCATCGCCCTGGAGCCCGAGAACCAGACCCCCTACCAGTACACGGCGGTCCTCGGCGAAGACTACCGCCCCTGCCGCAATCCCCTCTACGCTCCTCGCCCCTGACACCCGAAACAAAAAGGCCGGCTGTGCCAGCCGGCCTGCGGATGTTGGCGGTTGAACGCGGCCCGCGGCCGATCAGGGGAGCGTGAAGCGGAGATCTCCCACGTCGCTGACCTGCCCGGAGGCCACGTTGACAAACAGCGCATCCCCGGTGCTTTCATCCGCCAGCAGCTTGGTGGCCAGCGGCGAAAAGACGATGATGCCGTAGGAATCGGGCGGCAGGTTTTCGATGACAAAATACCCATTGGCATCGGTGACGCCAAAAGGAGAAGACTGCTCCTGCATCGTGACGACAAATTCACCATCGCGGCCGTCGAGGCCTTCCTTCATGCCCACGTAAACCTTGATCTGGGCGGGAGGAATATTGGTGCGGGTGTCGACCAGACGGCCGATGATCTTCCCCGTCCCGTTATCCGGCGCGGGCACGGCCGGCGGCGCGTAGGGGGGCAGCTCGGCCAGGGGAATGGCGAGCGTTTGTGGAGCCGGATAGCCGGTGGTTGATTCGGCCGGGGCCGGGTAGCCTTCGGGCAGCGGGGTGGTCGGGGCGGCCGGCCGGCCATTTTCGACCACCGGGCTCCCTTCCTCGACGGCCGCCGGCGCCCCCCGCCCGGGACCACAGGCAGCCAGGAAGGCGGTCAGGATCAAAAGGATCAATAAAGGAAAATTGCGCTTCATCATCATCTTGTACTCTCTCAAATTGGGCACCAGCCGAAGCCGATCGCCGGCCGGGGTCGGAAAAGCAGAGCCAGCCGGCTGACTGGAGTGTAATTGAGGTCCAACCGGAAGGGTAAAGTTTTTCATCCCCCGTTAACTGGCCGGGCTCCCGGAAGAGAGACGCCTGCGGGCTCCGGCCGGCACGAAGGGGAGGCAAAGAAAGAGGCCACTAACGGCGAGCCAGTGGCCTCTTTCTGGCAGTTCAGGGAGTGGGTGTTCGCTTAGTTGCGAATGCCGTCGTACGCGTAGAGCTGGTCCTGTCCCGGAGCGCTCTTGGGGCTCTGGTTGATGACGCAGACCATGGCGCCGCCGGAGGTCATCTTGGCCGAGCCGATGAAACCGCTCGGCAGGGAGGTGTTAAACTCCTGCAGGAAGACCGCGCTGTTGCCGTTGGCCACGTTGTTGATCGTCTGAGACGTGCCGTTGCTGTAGTTGATGGTGATGTTCTGATTGCTGCCGCTGATGTTCTGGCAGGTCACGCTGCTGTGGAAGCCGAAGTAGCTGCGCATGACGATCGGGGCGTTGACGGTGGTCGATCCGGAGGCCGCGCCGGAGTAGCTGGCCGCATAAACCGAACCGGTCTGCGATTCATTGACGGTCGCCACGATCTTATCGCCGGCGTTCGACGTCGTCACTCGGGCCCCGGTGATCGTTCCGCTCGGGATTTTGGCCGAGGCGCCGAAGTTCAGGAAGACCTTGGAGGACCCGGCCGCAATGGTCGCGTTTTCGGTGGCGCCGGTGCCGTAGGTCACGGTGACCGTGGTCGGAGCGTTGCCGATATTCTGCACGGTCAGCGCGGTGTTAAAACCGAAGTAGTTGTTCATGATGACCGGCACAAAGGCCTGGTTCGAACCGGCGGAGAAGAGGTTGTAGGAGTAGAGCTGGTTGTTCGCTCCACCGAGGCCGTAGATGTTGACCACGGCCGCCACATTGCCGGTTCCCGTCAATTTCGCCGAATAGGCGACGTTGGCGGTCAGGCTCGTGTTGGTCGACTGGTCGAAGGAGACCGAAGCGCCGGCCGGCACGTTCGTCCGGGTCGCCGTGGAGACCGGGGTGGTATTGCCCGGAGCGAAGATATCCAGCGTGATGTTGATCGGGCTGGAGGTCGCATTCTGGGCGATGACGTTGGTGTAGTAGCTGAAATAGTTGTTGTAGATGCTGGGCGCGTACCAGACGGTCGCCAGGTCGGTGCTGGCCGTGCCGTTGTGGCTGGCGCCGCTGTCCTTATCGCTGAAGTTGACCACAGCCGCCACGGAGACGTCACAGCTCACGACGCCGGAATACTGACCGGCGACCAGGCCGGAGGTCGTCGGGGTAAAGACGTAAAGGCTGTCGCCCGGGGCGATCGGGGTCGTGTTGCTGAAGCTGGCCGGCGATTCGGTGCCGGTCGCATCCAGGAACGAAACGTAGCAGGTGCCGGATTGGCTGGGGTCCAGGTTCTGGACCCGGAAGGCGGTGGAAAAGCCGCCGTTCGACGGGGCGGGAACATCGGCGCTGGCCGCGACGGCCGACAGGACGATGACCAGCCCGGCAATGAAGAGAGCAGTCAATTTTTTCATACGATCCTCCAGGTCAAATAGTCTAAAAAATCCATTGAATCCGAGTGTAGAATAGCCGCAAAGCCGGCCGATCACAATAACCCGTATGGGTTAAAAAGGGGGATTTTCAGGAGTATTTCAGGGAAAAACCACCGTTATGTCAATTTTTTCACGGCCCCCCGCCCGGCCAGCAGGCGTGCGCTGAGCCAGTACCCGCCCCCACCCCAGACGAGGTCGGCCGCAATAAAGAGAAGGCGGATGAGAACCGCGATCAGGGCGGCCAGGGCGGCCGGCATGTAGCCCCCCAGCAGCGCCACGAGGGAGAGCTCCCGCACCCCCAGCCCCGACGGAGCGATGACCGTCAGAGCGCTGATCCCGCCGGCAACGACCCAGACGACCACCATCTCGACCAGAGAGACGTCGATCTGGGCCGCCCGCACGAGGGTGTAGAGAATCAAACCCCCCATCGTCCACGACAGGGCATAGGCAGCCGACCAGAAGCCGGCTTCGAGCAGGCCGGCCAGGCGGCCGGCGCCGCGCCGGGCGAACCAGCCGCCGGTCATGGCGGCGACAGCCGCAAAAGCGCCGGCGGCGGCCGCCACCCGGAGCCATAGCGGCTGCTCCACCGCCCACAGCCCAAAGGCCAGGACGGCCGTGACGAGCAGGAGCACCCATTCCAGGACGCTGCCAAGCAGGACGGTTTTGGGGGCGATCTCGTCCTGGTACCAGGCGGTTCGCCCGGCCCAGTGCCAGACACCCCCGGGGATTTGCCGCAGCAGGACGGAATGGAGGTAGATCTGAACATCCCGGCCGCCCACGGGCCGCAGCGCGGCCAGGATGCGCAGCCAGACGACCATCTGCAGAATGAGGGAGATCAGGTAGTAGACGAGCGAGACGGCCAGCGCCTGGACGTAGAGCCCCCAGTCGACGGCCTCGATCTGCTGCCAGCCGATCCAGAGCAGGAAAATCCCATAGGCGACCGCGGCCAGGGTGACCAGGCGGCCGAGCCAGCGCCCCTGCCGTTTGACCCGCCCCAGAAATTCCGCCAGCCAGCTCAGCCAGCGCAGCCGATCGGATAGCGGTGGTTCAGGCATGCGATCCGGCTTCTTCTTTGCGGGCGAACACGGTGATGACCGGCGCTCGCTTCAGACGGCCGAGCCACCACAGGGTCGGCATCAGCAGGACCCGGGTCAGCGTCAGATTGTAGATTTTTAGCAAGGTCTTTCCCCAGAAGCGAAATCGGGGTGACCAGTCCTGCGTCCAGAACTCCAGATCGTGCCGCAGCAGGGCGTAGGTCGTCGCCAGGCAGCGGGTATCCCAGACGATCAGCCCGCACGACCGCAAAGCATCCTCGAGCGCCGGCCGCGGGAAGGCGAACAGGTGGCGCGGCAGATCCCAGCCAACCCAATAGCGGCCGAAAAGACGGGCATCCCAGCTCTCATAGTTCGGGATGGCAAAGACGAACCAGCCTCCGGGACGGAGCAGGCGATGCACCTCCCGGAAGCTGCCCAGGGGGTCGCCCAGGTGCTCGACGACGTGCCACATGGTGATCACGTCGAACGATTCGGGCAGCAGGTCGAGCTCGGGATTGGGAAAAAGAGATTCGAAAATGGGAACATTGAGCCGCTCCCGGGCGTAGGCGGCCGCCCGGCCGCTCGGTTCGACCCCGGTCACATCCCAGCGGCCGCGCCGTTTGGCCTCGGCCAGGAAAATGCCGGTGCCCGCCCCGACGTCGAGCAGCCGGCCTCCTTTCTGCACCCGCTCCACCGCCCGCAGCAGCTTGGACATCCCCCAGCGGCGATCGAGCCGCCGCCAGCGGGAGGGTTCGTCGTCGATGATCGGCACGTGGGAGACATAATCGTCGCGGTAGTAGTGCTGGAGGCTTTCCCAGGCCGGCCGGGGGTTCTGGCGGACAAGCCCGCAGTTCTGGCAGGCGACGACCATGAACGTTCCCGGGAGGCCGGCCAGGCGATCCGGTCCGGAAAACAGGGGAGATTCTTCCCGGCTGCCGCAAAAATTGCAGGAGGTTTGCTCCCAGACGATGTCGGTCAGTTCGAGGGATTCGGCGGTCATGAGCGGGTCATCCTGGAGCCTATTGGCGCGGCCGGAGCTGGTTCAGCTCGTGCCCACCTGGGGAATCGAGCCGAGCGGTTTGCGGTAGCCGTCCTGAACCCCGCGGAGAAACGGCCGCAGGAAGCGCCAGTTCCCCTTGACCACAAACTCCCGCAGGAAAATATAACCGACGTGAACGGGCACCGATAACCAGGCCGGCTGGCCATGCCGCCGGTAAAAGCGAACGTTGCTCTCGGCGAAAACTTGCCAGAAGAGGGGGGAGGCCGGCCCGCCGGTCGAGCGGGATACCTTGTGATACATTCGCGCCTCGGGAACGTATTTGATGGTCATCCCATGGGCGCGCACCCGCTCGCAGAAGTCCCAGTCGTCGTTCAAGAAGAGGTAGCCGGGGTCGAAAAGACCGGCCTTTTCAAAAGCGGCCCGCCGGATGAGCAGCCCGCAGCTGGGGGCGTATTCGATCAGCTGCGGCAGGTCCTGCAGCCGATCCCCCTGAGTCTGCATGATAACGGCCGGCGGGAATTTGCGGTAGCGCGCGCCGCTGGCCCAGACGGCCTCTGGTTCGTCGTAATAGGCCACCGTCGGCATCAGGATGCCCGCTTTCGGGTCCTGGCGGGCCTCGGCCAGCAGAAGGTCGATCATGTTTTCGGTGACGGTCGTGTCGTTGTTCAGCAGGAGAATGTAATCCGCACCCTGCTGCAGCGCATACTCGAAACCGACGTTGTAGCCGGCCGGCACCCACAGGTTTTTCCCGTTTTCAATGACGTGGACGGTCGGATAGCGCTCCCGCACGGTGGCCACCGTGGCATCGGTTGAGCCGTTGTCGACGAGGACCACTTTCAGATCCGAAAAAGTCACGTGGGTGAGTGATTCGAGGCATTCGAGGGTGTCGTCCATATTGTTGTAGGCCAGGATCACCCCCCAGATCTGCGGGATTTCCGGCTCGGCCGGCCAGACCGGCTCGACCACCACCGGTTTTTCTTCAATTCCTTCCATTAATTCATTGACCTTTTCCACGGCGGCGGCGAAATTATCGTCAACCTCGCGGTGCTTGAACTCGGCCGCCCGGCCGACCACGTGCAAATTTTCAAACTGCCCGAACAGCTCGCCAGTCCGGGCCACGACCGCTTCGTAATCCCGGCTGTAAACCGGGTAGGAAAAATCTTCGCGCAAAACCATCGTGTCCAGGACCTCATCCGGCCGAATGAACCGGGTGCGGACGAGATCATCGACCACCCGCTGCTCGACCCGATCGTGATCCTGGGTCACCTCGGCGCAGACCACGGATGTCTCCTCCGGTTTATCGAGCGGGCTCATATTCTTGAACTCCACCATGCGGTTGACCGAAATATCGTCATCCATGAAATAGATCCAGTGGTTGTCCGAGCCGAAGGGGCGGTTCAGCAGGAGATATACCGCATCCACCTTGCGGTAAGACAGGGGGATCTGGTGGCCAAGCATGCGGGCTGTCAACGTCAGGGGAAGGGTTGAGATCAAGATGTCGACCTCGGCCGAACAGGCTTCTCCATCCCGGATGTAGTTTACCCCGGTGATGCGGCTGTCCGTCCGTTCCAGGCCGGTGACGGTCGTATTCAGGTGAACGGCATCCCGCACTTCTTCATACAATTTTTGCGGGATAGCCCCGTAGCCGCCGTGCAGCGGGTAGTAAAAATAGCTGAACTTGGTCTTGGTGCTCTGCTTGAAGCGGTCGAACGGGCTGGCCAGTCGGACCTTGGTCTGGGCCCAGCTCACGGAAATATCCCGGCCGGGAATGCCAAATAATTTCTCCGTGTAGGGGCGGAAGAAAAACTCGTAGAGGCGCCGGCCGTAGTTGGCCACCACGTATGCCTCGAAAGAATCCTGGGGCAGGTTCTTCGGCCGGGTCAGATAAGTGCGCAGGATATCGAGCTGGATCAGGGGAGAGGCTTTGGTCAGAAGCTGAGAGACGTCAAACGGATCCCGCATCCAATGGCCGTTGAAATAGAGCTGGCTGCGGCGCAGGTGGCGCCCCATCGGGACGAGGTTGAGCAGCTGTTCCAGGGCGTATTCATCCCGGGAAAACAGCCGGTGGGCGGCAAAATCGCAGTCGAACCCATGCCAGTCAAAGCTGCGGGCCAGGCCGCCGACATACGGCTGCTTCTCAAAAACAATGGTTTCTACCCCCCGCTGCCGCAGCAGCCAGGCGCAGCTCAGGCCGGCCATCCCCGCGCCCAGTATCCCAACACGCGTCATAAACCTCTTTCCTCAATCATCCAGCTTGTCCAATCCGGCCCGCCACTATACATCATCGAATTGTGAACCCTTTGACCGCTAACCAAAAGTTTATGCGCCCTGGCGGTTTTGACCGGGAAGAGTCCCGCGAAAGGGTGTGGGTTGTCCGAAAACAGGCTAGAATGGAGGTCGATGAACCTCGGGTCTCTTTGAGCGTCCCCGCTGCCTGCCGAACTGTTTCCGGCCATCCCGGCACCCATCCCAGGAGCGATGATGAAACGCCTGCCTACGATGATCGCCACCGGCAAAAAGCTGGTTTTTCCGATCTATCTATCCATCGCCGGATTATACCTCTTCTCCCTGGCTGCGCCGGATTTGAACCGGCTGACGGCCGCGCCGAATCCCCCGACACCGATCGATATCTGCAGCCAGCACGCGCCCAAATGCCCGCTGACGGAGGCCAACTGGCCGGAAGCCAATGATGACTGGCAGCAAACGGCCAAACGGTGGCAGAGATTGTCATTCTCCAAGCCGGGTAAGGAAGTTATCTGGGAGTGGAGCGCCCCTTACCTGGGCAGCAATCCCATCTACAGTAGGCAGCGGGAGAATCACTACACCGATTATTCCAGCGCCCCGTCCCTTTCGCCGTCCTTTCAGCGGGAAGGATATACCTACGACTGGGAGCGCTGGTCTTTCACGACCGGGAACCAGCGCTTTCACCAGTACGGCGGACCTTCGGAGGCGGCCACCGGCAAGATTGGCGAGACCAACTGCACGGAAGGGGTGTTCTTCCCGGTTATCGACGAGACGGTCGACTACGTTTACACGCCGATGGCGGCCGATCATCTCGAAGGAAGCTGCGCCCCGGGCGGCTACATCGTCACCTATCGGACCACCCTGTGGGGCGCTCCCCAGTCCCTTGAAAGGCTGCGCCGCTGCGACGAGGCCGGGCAGGGTATCCCGCCGGCCGAAAGTCTGCGAGGCAACCTGGTTTGTAAGACCAGTCCCCAGGCCGGCACCGTCAACCAGCGCTATGTCATCAATGCGCCGACGAAAGATCCCGTCGTCGGCTGTGAAATCGTGCTCTATGCCTGGGGGTGGACCGAGCCGACCAGCGCGTCTGGTGGTCAGGACTACGAGCGCTGGTTCCGCAACGGGGAGCTCCGCTTCTCTCCCTGGATCAATATCGGCCTGAAAGCCGGCCAGATTCCCTCTCCAACCGATCATGCCTGGTGGGCCAGCCGCTGCGAGCCGGCCTGGCAGTCGACTTTCAACGTCGCCTACAGCGGCATTTTCAAGATTGGCGACGAGGTTTACACCGACACGATCGCCACCACTTTCCAGCCGATCTTCACGGTTCCAACAGCCGGAGGGGCCTTCACGGCCACGGCCGCATCCAACGTCTTCCTCTTTGCCGCCGACACCTTCACCGGGAGCGTGCGGCTGACCCAGACATCGCCGGCCGTCACGGGTACGACCCCGACCCAGGATCCCATCAAAGCGGCGATCGACATCGACCTGCGCCAGGCAGCATCCAATGCGCCGGTCGTCCCCCAAAAGCCGTTCACCCTGATCGTGGTCTACGACGACGCCGGTCTGCTGGACGAAGATTCGGTCACTCTTTACCGCTGGACCGGCAGCCTCTGGATTCCGGAAACCGCCGTCGCGCGGGACCTGGCCAACAACACCCTGACCGTCGAGCTGCAAACCGGCCAGGGGCGCTGGGCGGTCATGAGCAGCAGTCAGAAAGTCATGCTGCCATTCATCCAGCGCTAACCGGCCTGGTGCAGCTGCTCGTAAAACTGTAAAAAGCGACCGGCCAGGACAGCCCAATCCCAGGCAGCGGCCGCCCGTCGGAGGGCCGCCCGGCGCTCGGCTGATTTTCCCTCGTCCAGCACGGTGAGAATTCCATCGGTGAGCGCCTCAGCCCGACCGGGCGCGACAATGCGGCCGAGCTGGGAATCGAGCAGCATGGCGGCCCGATCGCCGACATCGGCGGTGACAACCGGTGTTCCGGCCGCCAGGCTCTCCACGAGCTTCAGCGGAGAGCGGGCGCGGGCGATCAAATCGTCGTGAACGGGGTCAACCGAGACATCCCCCAGCGCGAAATAGCGCGGCACTTGGTCGGGGGGAACGCGGCCGGCGAAAATCGTTCGGCCGTCGATCCCCAGCTCCCCCGCCATCCGCCGCAGTGCCTCGAAGTCCTCTCCCCCGCCGGCGAGCAGCAGGCGGGCTTCCGGTTTCTCCCGGAGGACCAGAGCAAAAGCCTCCAGGAGGAGGTCGACCG
>JBFFZG010000074.1:0-17399 GCA_041568735.1 Promineifilaceae bacterium (SeqCode) | reverse complement strand
GGTGAGGATGAACCCCTGGTTCGGGTATTTCACCGCCACCTGTCCGATCAGAGCGTTTTCCTGCGCTATTTTCAAAACCTGACTTTGGAACAGCGAGTGACCCACGACCGGCTGGTGCGCATGTGCTTCATCGACTACGATCGGGAGATCGCGCTGGTGGTCGAGCGGGAGGCCGGCGCTGGGGGGCAGCCGGAAATCGTCGGCGTCGGCCGGCTGAGCAAGGTGCGCAACTCGGATGAAGCTGAGTTCGCCATGATCATGCGGGATGACATGCAGGGGCTGGGGTTGGGCACCGAGCTGCTACGCCGGTTGATTGAAATCGGCCGGCGGGAAGATATCGGCCAGATCGTCGCCTACACCCTGCCGGAGAATGGGGGTATGCGCCATATTTTCAAGCGGCTCGGCTTCAACCTGACCTGGGAAGATGGGCTGACAAAGGCGACGCTGGTCCTGCTGGGGCTGGAAGAGGGAGCCGGGGGTTAGGAGTTGGGAGTTGGAGGCTGGGAGGTCAGGGGACGCGGGCGGGGAGATAGAGCGTGAAGGTGCTGCCCTGGCCGTGGGTGCTGTCGACTTCGATGCGGCCGCCGTGGGCCTGAACGATGAATTTGACGAGGGGCAGGCCGATGCGGGAGCGGCGGCGGGCACCGGTCGGTTCCTGGGGATACGGACTGCGCAGCCCGTCCCAGAGGGTTCCCAGCCGATCCGGTGGTATACCGACCCCTTCATCTCGAATTTCCAGGGAGACTTCTTCCCGCACCATCTGGCAGGTCAGCGTCACCCGGCCATTGATCCGGTTGAATTTGAGGCCGTTGTGCACGAGCTGCTGCACCGCCTCGACCAGCCGGTCCGGATCCCCCCAGACGGGCAGGATGCGCCCCCGAACGTCGATTTCGACCCGGTTCTGCCGGCCGGCCGCCATATCCTCCAGGCGGTCAACCGCGGTGCGCGCCACCTGATCGAGGTAAACCGGGGCAAAGCAGAAGACGGCCTGCTTTTCGAGATGGGCGGCCACGCCGATCAAATCGTCGACCACTCCCTGGGCCTGGTCGATTTCTCGCTGCAGCTGCGCCAGATCCTCGCGAAGCTCGGCGGGATCCGCGGCCGGCCGGCCCAGGGCGCTATCGATTCGGCTCCGCGTCAGCGCCATTTCGAGGAATGGTTGGCGCAGCCGCTCCGGGGAAAGCAGGGCGGTAAACTGCTCGTACAGCCCGGCCAGCTCCTTCAGGCGGCGCCATTCCTGGATGAGCGCTTCGTTCTGCCCGTAGACGAGCCGGGTGCTGGCCTGCAGGGCCTGAAGCGCTCGCGATTGGGCCAGGGCCATTCCCATCACCCGGCCGAGCCGGGTCATGGCAGTGAATTCCCGATGTTGATACCGCTCGCCGCTCCGTTTGTAGTGCATGACCAGGAGCCCTACCAGCCGCCGCTCGGCCCGCAGGGGCAGGTAGACGGCCGCTCCCCAGCGGGCGATCTGGCCGGCTTCGCCGCTGGCCAGGGAGGCAAAGGCCGGCAGATGGGCGATGTCCTCCGGGGTTAGCGGCCGGTCGCTTTCCTGGAGATGGCGGGTAAAGGGACTGGTGCCGTCAAACAAGATCGTTTCCGGTGGCCGGCTGCCGCCAAGCGGGCGCACCACGATGCCTCCGGCCGGCCCTTCTTCGACGGCCGCGATCCAGCCGCCCCGGGCGCCAAACTGCTGCTGGATTTCGCGCTCGAACAGGCCAGCCAGTACTTCCGGACTCTGATAGCCGGCGAACACCGGCTCAGCCAGCAGCAGGGTGTCGATCGGTTCCAGGCGGCCGAAAAACCAGCGGCGCGCCAGCCGGTTGATGGCGGCCAGGAGCCCCAGGAGCACCAGGGTCAGCAGGGCGGCGAAGAGGACGATGCTGGTCGCCTCGCCGGCCGCGTTGACGATGAACAGGCTCAGAGCGAAAAGGGCCAGCCCGGCGATGATAAAGACAATCAACCCCCGGCTGAAATGATAGCCGAGCTGGCGCAGCGTATTGGGCAGGTCGGGTAGATCGCTGCGGGTGATGGCCAGCATGCCCAGGTAGCTGCTGACCAGGAGCAGAATCGCCCCCCCCTGCTGGGCCGGCAGGAAATCCCGCAGGAGGGTCAGGGATCCTCCCGCCAGAAATACGGTGACGATCGCCACCCAGTAAGCGGTTCGATTGCGGTAGATCGAGGCCGGCGCCTGCCGCATGATCGACTCCGACCAGATCCAGGCGGTCAGGACAGGCAGCAGCCAGGCGGTAACCCAGATGATGGCCCACAGGTCGAAATGGCGGAGTGCCAGGCCGGCCATCTCGATATCCACCAGGGTATATCCCCAGAGGGCCGGATCGAGGGCCAGGGCGGCCGCGGCCAGCAGGGGGCCGGCTCCGTAGAGCCAGCGAAATGGCAGCGGCCGGTCGATGTAGTGCACAGTGGCCAGCAGCAGGGTCGATCCGGCCAGGACCAGCGGATAGTGGGCAAACGCCCGCCAGAAATAGCTGACGAGCTCGGGTATTTCCCGGCCGAAATAGGGGGTAATCTGCCGCGTCGACCAGAGGGCGAAAAGAAAGATGGTCAGAATCCACCAGCGGGTCAGCCGCGGCCTTTCGCGCGGCCGCCGCCGCAGGGAAAAGACCAGCAGCCCGATAAAGCTGATCGGAATCAGGGTGATCACCAGCAGCTGGAGCAGGAGCCAGTTCATGGATCTAGTATACCTGCGTTCTCCCGGGGAAGGCAGCGTCGCCCGCGGCTGATTTCCTGCCGGGACAGCCGGGAATCCGCCTGTAAAAAAATAATCGGATACAATCGAGCGGCCGGTCAGCGGCAGGAAAATCAGAGAGGAGGCAGAGCGGCCGCCTGGCGGATGATGGCCCGGGCATCTCGGGAGCAGCCGCGCCGGATCATGACAGCAGATCTCGTATTCATCAATGCCCGCGTCGCGACCATCGACCCGGCCCGCCCGACCGCCGGGGCGGTCGCCGTGCGGAGGGAGCGCATTCTTTTTGTCGGTTCCGAAGAAGGGGTTCGCGACCTGATCGGCCCGCGCACCCGCGTGGTGGACGGCCGGGGCGGCACCCTGATGCCCGGCTTCATCGACAGCCATTTTCACCTGCTGTGGGGTTCGCTCAGCCTGGGCGATATCGAGCTGCGCGGGGTGCGCACGCTCGATGAGATCAGAGCCCGAACCCTGGCTTTTCTGCGGCGGGCGCCGGAAAAAGCCTGGGTGGTTGGTCGCAATCTGCCGTACGCCGTGCCGTCGGCGGTAGAGCCGCTGACCCGCTTCCATCTCGATGAGATTGTGCGCGATCGGCCATTTTTCGTTTCGTCTTACGATTATCACACGATCTGGGCCAATACGGCGGCGCTTCAGGCGGCCGGCCTCCTCCACGCCGGGAGCAAGCCGGTGGGGCCGAACAGCGAGATCGTGCGGCTGCCCGATGGGAGTGCCAGCGGCGAGCTGCGGGAGCCGGGGGCGTACCGGCCGCTGCTCGACCAGGTGCCGCCCCCGACCGATGTCGAAAAAATCGGCCTGCTGAAAAAGGGGCTGGCCCTGGCCGCTTCGCTCGGCATCACCAGCGCCCACAACATGGATGGAAACCCCCGGCTGGCGTCCCTTTTTGCCGCCCTCGAGGATCGGGACGAGCTGACCATGCGCCTGGTCGTCCCCTATGACGTTCGGCCGGACACTCCCTTCGAGTCGCTCGCGGACGAGGCCCTGCCGATGAAACGTCGCTTCAAGAGCCCGCTGATCCGGGCCGGGGCGGTCAAATTTTTCATGGATGGTGTCCTCGAATCCTACACCGCCTTTCTGGTAGATCCCTACGCCGATGACCCGGCGACCCGGGGCAGCACTCTCTTCGAGCCCGACCATTTTCGCCGGCTGGCGGTCGAGGCCGACCGGCTGGGGCTGCAGATCTTCGTCCACGCCTGCGGCGATGGGGCGGTGCGGCGGGTGCTCGACGGCTACGAAGCGGCCCGGCAGGCCAACGGCCCGCGGGACAGCCGCCACCGGGTGGAGCATATCGAACTGATCCACCCGGAAGACCTGCCCCGCTTCGCCGAGCTCGGGGTGATCGCCTCGATGCAGCCGCTGCATGCCCCGATGCTCGACCGGGAAGCGGATGTCTGGCCGGCGCGGGCCGGGGAAGCCCGGTGGCCCTGGAGCTTCGCCTGGCGCCGTCTGCGCGAGGCCGGCGCTCGTCTGGCCTTCGGCTCGGACTGGCCGGTCGTCACGCTCGATCCGATGGCCGGTCTCGACGACGGGCTGAACCGGCGGCCGTGGGGGGATGAGGGGAGCGATCACTACCGGCTGACCCTGGCTGAACTCGTGGCCGGCTACACGCGCGACGCGGCCTACGCCGAGTTTCAGGAAGAGCAGAAGGGGATCGTTGCCGAAAATTATCTGGCCGACCTGGTGCTGTTGGATCGGGATCTGTTCGCCACCCCGGCGGCGGAAATTGCGGAGGTGCGGCCGGTGCTGACGGTCTGCGGAGGCCGGGTTGTTTACGAGCGAAATTGAGCGCTGGTGGTTTGATTTCCAGCCAAATCGTTGATGAGTCAACCAACATCGATTAAACTCCAGACCTCGGAGGTGTCTTTCAGGAAAAACAGGTTGAATCGCCGGATGGTTTCAGCAAGGGGCTGGCAGCCTTGCCCGCAAAACGGCTGACCGGCCGTGAAAAGATTGGATGAACATCCCCCCTCAATTCGGTGACCACCCGCTGCGCCTGCTGGTTGCCTGTGACGATCCGGAAGCCGCGGGACCTAGGCTCCGGCGGTTCGAATCCCGCGCAATCGAGAAGGATATCGAAGGTCCGCAGCGCCAACCAGCTGCTTTTTTGAGAATCAAACCGAATCGCTGCAGACCGTGTTCGAACCGGTCCTGCTCAGGCGAGCCCGGCTCAAATTGCCGGGCAACGCCATAAAATATTCACCCGAGGGGGGAGAAAACCGCTTCAGTGTCCTCGACCGTGCCGAATCGGCCATCAAATCCATCGGCGAGGAGGGGATTGGCATTCCAGGAGGGCACATGGACGGGCTGTTTGAAGGCTTCTACCGGGCCAATAATGTGGGGTCGATTTAGGGTTCGGGATTGGGTCTGGCGATCGCCAAACAGATTGTCGATGTGCATCAGGGCGAGATATACTGTGAAAGCAAACGCACCCAGGGAACGATATTCAGGATCAAATTGCCGCACGCAGGTACTATCCTGCCCCCCGATCCCCTTTCCAGTGCCGAAAATGAGCTGGATGAATTCCATAAAAATGGGATGGGGGTGCGTATGCCTTCACTGCGGCCGCAAGCCCCCCCCACATAACAAGGAGATTCCGCATGACCAGCGCCCTGTCAAAACGGAACGAACTGCCCGAAAAATACACCTGGAATCTGCTTTCAGTCTACCCCGATGACGATGCCTGGGAAGGGGCGATCGCCACGATGCTGGCACGGCTGGATCGGGCTGTAGAGTACAGGGGAAAGCTGAACTCCCCGGCAAACCTGGCCGATTTTCTCGCCCTCAGCGAAGAGATCTATCAGCTGTTGGGCAGGATCTACGTCTACGGCGGGCTGCCGTCGAACACGGATACCAACGATCAAAAAGCCCTGGCCAATATGGATCGGATTCGCGGTCTTTTCGGCCGGGCGCTGGCCGGGCTGGCCTTCGCGCAGCCTGAATTGATCGCCATCGGGTTTGAAACGCTGAGGACCTGGATGGCCGGGGATGAGCGGCTGGCCCTCTATGCCCACCAGTTTGACCGGCTCGAACGGCAGCAGGAGCACGTGCGGTCGAGCGAGGTAGAGGAAATCCTGGGGATGGTCACCGATGTGTTCGCCACGATGAATGCGACGCACGAGGTGCTGGCCAATGGGGAGCTCGTTTTTGATCCGGCCGCCGGCCGCGACGGGGCGACTTATCCGGTCACCCAGAGCACCATTCGTGCGGTGCTGGGCCATCCCGACCGCGCCCTGCGCCGCAGCGGCTATGAGCATTACGCCGACACCCACCTGGCCTATAAAAATACGATGGCCAACGCGCTTTCAGCCGGCGTCAAGGCGGATGTGTTCATGGCCCGCGCCCGCGGTTATGCCGATTCTCTAGAAGCGGCCCTGAAGAGCAACTTCATTCCGGCCGCGGTCTTCCACAATCTCCTCGACACCTTTCAAAAAAACCTGCCTACGTGGCACCGCTACTGGGCCCTCCGCCGGCAGGCGCTGGGGGTGGAGCAGCTGTTCGAATACGATCTTAAAGCCCCGCTGAGCCGGGGCACGCGCGAGATCCCCTACGAGCAGGGAGTTGATATGATCGCGGCGGGCATGGCGCCGCTGGGGACGGAATACGTTTCTATTCTGCGCCGCGGCTGTCTGGAGGAGCGCTGGGTCGACGTGCTGCCCAACGAAGGAAAGCGCATGGGAGCCTTTTCTTCCGGGAGCAAGGGGACCCATCCCTTTATCATGATGAGCTATACTCCGGATCTCCAGGGAGTGAGCACCCTGGCCCACGAGCTGGGCCATTCGATGCACTCCTATTACACCAACCGGGAACAGCCCATCATGAGTTATACGGAATACGGCCTGTTCGCGGCTGAGGTCGCTTCGAATTTCAACCAGGCGCTCGTGCGCGCACACCTGCTGGAAACCGAGCCAGACCCGGAGTTCCAGATCGCCCTGATCGAAGAGGCGATGTCCAATTTTCACCGCTACTTCTTTATCATGCCGACCCTGGCCCGCTTCGAGCTGGAAATTCACCGGCGGGTGGAGCAGGGACAGGCCCTGCCGGCCGGCGACCTGATCAAACTCATGGCCGATCTCTTTGGGGAAGGGTACGGCTCGGAGCTGGTCGTCGACGAAGAGCGGGTGGGGATCACCTGGGCGGAGTTTCACACTCACCTCTACTCGAACTTCTATGTCTACCAGTACGCCACCGGCATCTCGGCCGCCCACGCGCTGGCCGATCGGGTGCTGCACGGACCGGCCGGCGCCGCGGACGACTACCTGGCCTTTTTAAAGGCCGGCGGCTCGCGTTACCCGCTCGAGGTGCTGCAGCTGGCCGGGGTCGATATGGCCTCGCCGGAGCCGGTGGAAAAGACCTTCGCCGTCCTGGCCAGCTACGTCGATCGGCTGGCCGATCTCCTCGCCCGGCGTGGGGCTGACCACAGTTAAAAATTCCCCGAATAACTGGGCAATTTCGCTATCGACCCTACAATCACCCGTCCATGCGATTCTTGAAGATAGTGCTGGTGGGTTTATTGCTGCTGGCCGGCTGCCGGGCGGTTTCCGAGGTTCCGGCAGCCGTTCCCACGCGTCCCGCTGCTGATCCGGCCCCGACCCAACACCCGGCCGCTCTACCCACAGCCAGGCCGGTTACCTCCCGCCCTACCTCGATCTCGACGTCGGCCGCGGCCGTGCTGACCCCGACGCCGGCCCCCTCCCCGACCGCCGTTTTCCCTGTTTTTAAGCCGCAGGTGGGGGTCCAGATCCACCTGCACAACGAAGATCTCGACGCCATCATAGACCACCTGCGGGCGCTGGGGGTCGGCTGGGTCAAGGTCCAGGTGTCCTGGAAGCTCTTTCAGCCGGAGCCGGATCGACTCGATGACGTTCTGTTCGCCGAGGTCGACGCCCTGGTCGACGCCAGCCGCGCGGCCGGAATCCAGGTGCTGCTCGGCGTGGCCAAAGCGCCCGAATGGAGTCGGGTCACGACAGAGCAGGACGGACCGCCGCGAGATCCCGCCGCTTTCGCCGAATTCATGCGCCTGCTGGCCGGCCGCTACGCCGGCCGGGTCGCCGCCTACGAGCTGTGGAACGAGACCAATCTGCGGCGGGAGTGGTTCGGTGTCCCGCTCGAAGCGGCCGATTTTGTCGCGCTGGTCGCGGTCGGGGCGCGCGCGGTGCGGGAAATCGACCCGGCCGCCCGGGTCATCAGCGGGGCGCCGGCCCCGACCGGCATCGACGACGGGATCAGCGCCGTTGACGATCGAGTCTATTTCGCCCGGGCGCTGGCGGCCGGTCTGGCCGCCCATGTCGACGCCTTTGGCATTCACCCGTATGGTTGGGCCAATCCACCGGACGCCACGACGGCCGACCCGGGACCCCGACCGTCGCACAACGACCACCCCAGCTTTTTCTTCCGGGAAACCGTCGACGACTATGGGGAAATTCTGCGGGCGCACGAGATCGATCCAGCCGCGCAGCCGCTCTGGGCCACCGAATTCGGCTGGGCCGCCACCGACGGCATGGGGAGCGACCCGGTGCCCGGCGCGGAATGGATGGCAGGGGTCAGCGAGGCGGAGCAGGCGGCCTACACCCTGCGGGCGCTGGCCATCGGGGCCGGGCGGCCGGAGCTGGGGCCGATGATCCTCTGGAACCTCAATTTTGCTCCGACATTGGGCACCGCTTTTGCCGAGTCGGCCTACAGCCTGCTGCGGCCCGACGGCTCCCCCCGGCCGGTCTACGCTGCGCTGCACAGGGCTCCCTGATTCACGGGGAGCGGTTTCAGTGGGCGCTAATCCGTCCGGATGATCTGGCCCACAATCGCCTCCAGCGCCTGCCGGGCCAGGGCGCGCATTTCCTCGTCGGTTCGATCCTGGATCGGATGGGGGACGAATACGGCGGCCGGATCAAAGCCGAGCGCGGCGCCCTGGGCGGCGGCGGCTTCGACAAATTCAGCCGAGGCGATAAAAACGGCCGGGATTCCCCGAATTTCGAGATCACTGATGTCGTGCACACTGCACGTCGTGCAGGACCCTCAATCGGCGAGCGCTTCGATGACCCCGTCGCATTCGAGGGCCAGCGCCTGCCGCAGCGGCAGCGGCGCCGGCCGGGCGAAAGTCGGCTTCGTGTAGCGCCTGATTGCCGCCCCCTGCCCGGCCAGCAGGGCGGCCAGTTCGTCGAGAAAGACGTCGCCGCGCGGTTTGGAAATATCGAGCAGGCCGAGGGTCAGCCCGGCGAGCTGCGCCGGCCGGACCACCCGCTCCCGACGGGCGGCCACCTGTTCGTCAGTCGGGTCGAGAAGGATGGTTTCGCGTTCCATAAAATAGTTCCGAGTTCCAAGTAGAAAGTGGAAAGTTTAAAGTTTAAAGTAGGGGTGTGGGGCAGGAATGCTTCAGGGCCGTTCCCTGTTCCCCGTTCCCCGTTCCCCTTCAGCCATTCATCCTTCCTCCTCCACCAACACCGTCACCGGCACGCTGCCGCGGGGACCGCTGGCCGGCCAGCCGGAGATGATGGCGGAAAACATGCCGGCGGTGCCGCCGGCGCGGGCGATCAGGAGTCCGTCGGGGCGAAATTTGGGCACGGTTTCGCCACCTAAAAAGCGGTCGGGCATCCCTTCGTCGATGCCGCCGGCCCCCTGGGCCAGCTCGCGGCTGGGGATCTCCAGCAGGGCTTCGAGCTCCTGGCGCAGGCGGGCTTTCGACCAGCCGGCCGCTTCGAAGACCCGGCTGTGCTCCGGGCAGACGACGAGCACGGCGTCGGTGGCCAGGGCCAGCTTGGGATGGCAGACGCCGCGCAGGCTGGCGGCGAAGGAGCGGGCCAGCGACTCGGGCCGGCGGGATTTTTGATCGGCGATCGGCCAGACGCCGGCTCCGGCAAAGAGGGTCACGGCCGAGGCGCCGGCCGGCATCCCCCGTTCCACAGCCAGGGGGGTCCAGGCGGTGTCGTCTTCTCGTTCGGCGAAGCAGAAGGTGTATTTCCCCGGGTTGCCCTGCGCGGCCCGGTCGATTTCCCCGGGCCGGCCGCCGCCGACGTTGCGCACCGCCAGCTGGAGCGCCCGGCCGATCGTGGCGTTGGCCCGGTTGCCCTGACCCAGGGCATTCACCCCGCTGTTCATGCCGATTTTCCGGGCGACAGGCCCGTTGACGATGACGACCGGGCCGACGTGGTAGGTCGTCGCCAGCACGCCGTGCATGTTGAAAGGATCTGCGCAGGCGGCGCTGATAGCGGCCAGGACGACCGGCAGATAATCCGGTTTACAGCCGGCGAGAACCGCGTTGATGGCCGCTTTTTCCACCGTGATGGGCACGAGATTGGGCGGCATCAGGCCGATGACCTCATCCGGCCGGCGGTGGGTGCCCTGGAGCATGCGCAGAACCCGCACCGGGGTGGGCGGCACGACCGGGAGCCCATCACTCCAGCCCCGTTCGAAGCCGGCTTCGATTTCGTCTTCGAGCGGCGCGAGTGGGACCTGGCGGGCGCTCAACCCGGACCGGCCGAAGCGAACGGCCAGCATCTCGACCAACCCTGGCTCCACATTGAGCGCGCCGCAGCCCGGTTTGCTGCCGGGAAGACCGGGGCCGAGTCCGGTGATGCCGGAAAGCGCTTCCCATTCCCTCCGGTGCCAGCCCACCACCCGGCCGGTTTCGCGGCCGTTTTCAACCCGGATCAGGGTCGGAACCGTTTCGATATCGAGGTGAAAAGAAATCTCAAGGCTTCGATCGTCGACGATCCGGGCCACGGTTTCGGGAAAGGTCGGATCGTCCTGGGAGCAGGCCACCAGCGGCCGGCCGGCGTCGGCCAGCTGGCCGAACACGGGAGCGGCCATGCGGCAGGTTTCACAGTCGCGTTTCACGATGACGATGAGGCCGTCGGCGAGTGGCAGGTGGGACATGAACATTCTCGGCGGCCGGCGGCTGCGGCCGGCCCCTTCAGTAGCAAAGCATAGCGGATTGGCAGGGGACTGTAAAGACGGCCCGGAGGGGCCGGTCTGGAAAAAAGGGATTAAAGTCGGGAGTTTTGCGATGGGTGGGGGGTGTAAAATTTGGCCCCCCAATCGAAAATTCCCCTTTTCAACCGCGCCGAAAAAACAGGCCTCGCCTCTAGGTAAAGATTTCCCGCACCACGTCGCCCTCCCAGGCCCGGTGGGGTTCGATGCCGAGCAGGTGGGCGATCGTGGGGGCCGTGTGGAGGAGGTTGACCGGCTGCCGGATCTCGTAATCCGCCTTGATGCCCGGGCCGGCGATCAGCCACGGGATTTCCATGTCCTCCGGCCGGTCGCTGCCATGCGTGCGATCGTGCCCACCGTGGTCGCTCTGCACGATCATGTGGCTGTCTTCCGGGAGCGCGGCCAACATCTGGCCGAACCAGCCGTCCACTCGCTCGACTTGCCGGAGGTAGCGGTCGTCCATCCAGCCAAACTCGTGGCCGGCGGCGTCGGTGGTGCCGAAATAGACAAAAGCGAAATCGGGCTGCAGCCGCGGCAGGTAGCGGGCGGCCGCCTCGGCGACCTGTTCATCCACCTCGAGGCGGGGGCGGCCATGCTCATCGACATAGTGCACCGAAAAATTAAAATCGAGGGTGCTTGGCTGGTAAAGGGCACTGAACCCATCCCAGCTGGTGATGAAAGCGCAGCGACGGCGCTCCTGGGTGGCGTGATCGACCAGGCTGGGCAGCGGCCGCGCCAGAGGAGAGAAGGTATTGGTCAGGATTCCATGCCGGCCGGCCGGCACGCTGTAGAAGATGGCCATATGGCATGGCAGGGTGATCGTCGGCATGAGGGAGGAGGCTTGCATCGTGTAAGCACTCCGCCGCCGGAAGGCGTCCAAATGGGGGGTCTGTGCCGCAGCCAGCGCATCTGGCCGCAGTCCGTCGATGAGAGTCAAGATAACCATGGGGTTGTGGGTCCTTTGGGTGTTTAGGAGCTCGTTCAGTGGAAAGTGAAACGTGGAAAGCGAAATGTGGAAATTGAAAAGGTATTGGCCCTTTGGCCACCCTGGGATAAGGGTGGGGCCATTGGATGAATGGGATATGTCTGAATAATGCCACGGTGTGCCGGGGGGAGCAAATCTCTCCCGCTGACCTGGGTTAGATGCGACTATTGGATCGTTGACCGGAAGGAAGGATCTCTCTTATACTTTAAGGACAGGTCTGAGACCTCGATCAGGAGAGCCGTTTGCTCCCTCGGGCCGGGTTTAAGGCCGGTAGCTCAAGACATTTGGGTTCTCACCTTTTCCTTATCGATTGCAGGAGAATTGAATGCTCGAAAAAAATCATTTCCGGCCGGAAACCCTGGCCGTGCATGCCGGGGTCGAGCCGGACCCGGTGACCGGGGCGGTGATGACCCCGATCTACCAGACCTCGACCTATGCCCAGGACGACGTCGCCGTTCACAGGGGCTACGAATACTCGCGCACCGACAACCCGACCCGGACCGCCCTTCACGGAGCTATGGCCGCTCTGGAAGGAGGGCAGTTCGCCCTGGCCTTCTCCTCTGGCATGGCGGCCATCGACACCCTTCTCCGCCTGATCAAGCCGGGGGAGCACGTCCTTTCCGGCAACGATGTCTATGGCGGCACCTTTCGTCTGTTCGATAAGATCCTGAGTGTATACGGCATTGAATTCAGCTTTGCCGATACGACCGATGTCGAATCGGTGCGAGGGGCGATTCGCGACAATACCCGGCTGGTCTGGCTGGAGACGCCGACCAACCCGCTGCTCAAACTCACCGACATCGCGGCTGTGGCCGCCATCACCCGGGAACGGGGGATCTGGCTGGGCGTGGACAATACCTTCGCCTCACCGATCCTGCAGCAGCCGCTCGCCCTCGGGGCGGATTTCGTCGTCCACAGCACGACGAAATATATTGGTGGCCACTCCGATGTCGTCGGCGGGGTGATCGTCCTCAACGACCAGGCCGCCTACGAACGGCTCAAATTTCTCCAGAATGCCATCGGCGCCGTGCCCGGCCCGATGGATTGCTTTCTGACCCTGCGCGGGATCAAAACCCTGGCGCTGCGCATGGAGCGGCACGGGGCGAATGCCCTGCAGATCGCGCGCATGCTCGTCGATCATCCGGCTGTGGCCGAGGTGATTTACCCGGGGCTGGACAGCCATCCGCAGTACGAGCTGGCCCGGCGGCAGATGAGGCACGGCGGCGGGATGATTTCATTCATTCTACACGGCGGTGAAGCCGCGGCCCGTCTCGTGGCCCGCGAGAGCCGGCTCTTCACCCTGGCCGAGTCGCTTGGCGGGGTGGAATCCCTGATTGAACTGCCCGCTCCGATGACGCACGCTTCGGTGGCCGATTCCCCGCTGGCGGTCGACCCCGGTCTGGTTCGAATTTCCGTGGGCATTGAACATGTCGAGGATTTGATATCTGATTTAAAGCAGGTTCTGCAGCGGATTTAAAGGGAGCGGCAACCTGGAACACCGGGACCTGGCCGCTGCCCGGCCTGGTCCGCCTCCCGAACCCCAACCAACCCATGAGGCTCTATGACTACTTCGATGACGAAAACGAACGAAGAACTGCGAATTTACGACAACATCATGCAGACCATCGGCCACACGCCGCTGGTCAGGCTCAACTCGGTGGTCGACGATCTGCCCTGCACGATCTACGGCAAGATTGAGTTTTTCAACCCGGGCGGATCGGTCAAGGACCGCATCGGTTGGGCCATTATCGAAGATGCGGAAACCCAGGGTCTGCTCAAGCCCGGCGGCACCATCGTGGAATCCACCTCGGGCAATACCGGGGTCGGCCTGGCCATCGCCGCCGCGATTAAGGGATATCGCTGCATTTTTGTGATGCCGGACAAGATGTCCCAGGAAAAGATCCAGTTCCTGCGCGCTTTTGGTGCCCGGGTGGTGGTCACCCCCACGGCCGTCGAACCGGATGATCCGCGCAGCTACTACAAGGTGGCCGAACGACTCGTCCGGGAAACCCCCAATTCGATCCTGGCCAACCAGTATCACAACCCGATCAACCCCCAGGCCCACTACGAAACGACCGGCCCGGAGCTGTGGGAGCAGCTCGGCGATCGCATGACCCATCTGATGGCCGGCATGGGGACCGGTGGCACGATCACCGGCACCGGCCGCTATCTGAAGGAAAAGAACCCGAACATCAAAGTCGTCGGCATCGACATTGAGGGGTCGATCCTGACCGAACTCCATCGCACCGGCCGGGTCATCGAGGCGCACAGCTATCTGCTCGAAGGAATCGGCGAAGATTTCCTGCCCAGCGCCACCGACCTGACCGTGGTCGACGAGATGGTCATGGTCAACGACCGGGACAGCTTTCTGATGACCCGCCGGCTGGTTCGCGAGGAGGGGATTTTCTGCGGAGGATCGTGCGGGGCGGCCGTTCTCGGCGCCATCCGCTACGCCCGCCAGCATCGACTGGGTCCCGAAGCGACCCTCGTCGTCATCCTCCCCGATTCCGGCTCCCGCTACCTGAGCAAGATCTTCAACGACGACTGGATGCGAGAAAATGGCTTTCTCCCGCCGGTCAAAGATCTATCCCGCTTCAAGGCCATCGATATCCAGCGGGCCAAGCCCAGCCAGACGATCTACAGCATCCATGTCGAGGCCCCCATGGAAGAGGTCGTCCAGATGATGAAACAGCACGATATCTCGCAGCTCCCGGTCGTCGACGACGAGGGGGCGCTGCTGGGCATCATCTCCGAGATCGACCTGCTGAGCCACATGCTCCTCAAGAATCACGACCATCATTCGGGCGAGCCAATCGGGGCGATCATGGATACCCGGCCGGTCGTCGTCGGTCCCAACGAGCAGATCGAGACGCTGCTCTCCCTGTTCAACGATCATGGGGTCGTCGTGATCGCCAATGAGCGGGAGATTGTCGGCATTCTGACCAAAATCGATATTCTCGACTTTCTTTCTTCCCGCATCTGAGCGGCTTCCGCCGCGCCGTGAACACCCCGGGGGATTGGCCGGCCGGACCGGTCAATCCCCTTTTTTTGCTCAGGCCGGCACGATATTGAGCCCGCTGGCCACGTGTTCCCAGCGGTTGGCGATGCCGATGACATTTGATCCAGCAAAACAGAGGCCGGTCGCCTGGTTATCCATGGATATCAGGGCGCTGCCGCTGTCGCCGCCCTGCAGGAAGGGGCCGCTGTCGGCCGTAATGGCCAGCTGGTCGGTAAATGTCGCCGGCCCATCGGGGTATCCCTGGACGACAAAGGTGGCGTTGACCTGGGTGATCGTGCCAACCGTGTAGCTGGTCGTCCGGCCGAATTTCTGTACGCGCATCCCCAGCTCACCCGTGGCCTGCCCGCGGACAACGCCAATCTGGGCGATTTCCGGGCTGAATTCGACGGTGATGTGCGCCAGGGCCGCGTCGACCAGGTTGGTTTCCGCCGCCGGCGTGATCCCCCGGCCGGCCGTTTTCATCGGCACCAGCCGGGTATCGGAGCCCACCAGTTCAGCCAGAAAATTCGGCAGCCAGGCAACCGCCGCCGCGGTGGGGCAGGGGCTGGGCACGCCGCCGCCCCCACCGTTCCCGGACGTGATCGGCACAAAATCAGCCAGCAGCGCCACGACATCATCTGGAACCCGCCCCCCGTCGAAATTGCCGGGTTGGGTGACGGTCAGCACGGTGCGATCGGCGATCGGCGTGTTGTTGCCGGCCATGACATGCCAGTTGGAGAGGATGAAGGCGTTGGCATCCCCCGGCCGCCGGACGATGATGCCGAGTGTGCCGGCGGTCACCCCCGGATTCAGGCCGATCGACAGCCCGCCGATGATCGGCCGGATGCGGGTCTGAGGATTCACGGCCGCCGCTTTGGGGTTGGCCTCCAGATCGCTGATGATCGAAATCGGACCGGTGGCGACGACGTCGGTCGGCTGATCGTCGATCTCAGCCGGAACCATATCGGCTGCCGCCAGCTCGCTGACCGGCACTTTTTCCGTAACCGACACGACGATGCATCGGATCGGCTGGCCGCTGGCGTCGAGGACCAGTTTCCCTCCGCGCCGTTTGAAGCCGATGCCGACCCCCACGACGTTCGCCCGGTGGAGCAGCTGACGGCTGGCAGCTTCGATATTGATGTCCATGAACGGTTTCCTCCTTTTGCCAAAGCTCCCCAGGCGCGACAACCACCCGGCCAGTATAGCATACCTGGCCGGGCCGGGATGTGACCTGGACGTGACTTTGGACACTTACCGATATGACCGGCCGGCCGCTATCCTCTCATTATCGTTGAAGCATTTCGATTGGGGCGCATCCCCTGGAGGTAATGATGATGACCAATAAACACCTGGAAAAAATCGCCCTGGCGATCGGCCTGATCTTTGTCGGTTTCCTGGCGCTCGTCCCGGAAGTGTACCGGCCGGAAGGTGCCTGGGGGGTCGGCATCGGGTCGATCCTGTTGGGGCTGAACGCCGCCCGCTACCGCGCCGGGCAGCCCATGAGCCATTTTTCGCTGATCGCCGGCGGCATTCTCCTGGCAGCAGGCCTGAGTGATTTCATCGGTTTTGCCTTTCCGGTGTTCCCGGTCCTGCTGATCGGAGCGGGGCTCGTTCTGGTCCTGCGCGGGCTGCGGGAAGAGGATCCATTACCGAAAGAGAAGCAGGTGCCCCAGACCTGAGCGTTTACCCGCGCCTTTCCCATCCTCAGGGAGAGCTTTCATTCCACTCGACTGCCGCCCCGACGGCGACCATTTGCCGCCCTTCGTAGAGATGGATGACCAGCAGCGGCCGCACGGCCGCCAGGCTCAGCAGCCGTCGGGGCTGCCCATCTGGTCCGAATACAAGCGGCCAGCTGGCGGGGAAATTCAGCCCTGCCAGCCGCGCCGGGTAGGCGGCCAGTACGGCCGCCTCGGCCGGCGTTAACCCCTGACCCCCCAGCAGTTTCTGCGAAATCCCCTGCAGCATCACGAGACGGCCGGCCAGCTCATCCAGCTGGCTGGCTCCCACCACCGTCAGATTGCCGCGGGCGGCCAACCCATCGCGGAGCTGGTAGGTCAGCCCGGCCAGCCGGCTGTAGAGCTCGGGGCGGGGATCCAGGGTGTGGCCCGCCCGAGGATCCGCGGCCGGCTGAGGGGAGGGCTCCCCATCAACCGGGAGGAGCCCGGTGGTGCGCAGGCTCCCGACCGCGCCGACAATCCAGCCATCCAACCGGTGCATGCGCCAGGCCGGGTTATCCCAGGCGGGTGGGAGGGCCGGCCCGCTCGTTTCGAGGAGCGGCTCGAGGGCATAGAGCCAGCCGTCCCGGAAAGAGCGGGTGCGGATTTCCGGATCAGGAGCGGATAACAACGCCCGCAGTTCGGCCAGCTGGCTGTCAAAACTTGCAAAGGCGGTCTCCCCATCTGTCTGCAGCCGGTCGAGCGCGATCTCCGAACCGAATGCGGCCGCCAGGTCATAGGGACGAGGATGGAGACGCACCGGCCCGGCCGCGGTCACGGCGCCGGCCGGGGGCAGGGGAGCGCCCGGCTCCAGCAGGCCGACTCGATTGTAGGTCAGCCCGGTGTAGACCCGGTCGTCTGGCCGGTCCGGCAGCGGGAGCAGGGCAAAAGACGGATTGGCAAAACGGCCGGCCGTCAGCACCAGGGTGTCGAGCGGGGACTGGAGCGCGAAAAGAGCCTGCCAGGCGGCCCGGTTGTTCAAATCACCGTCCCGATAGGCCAGGGTGACGGCCAGCGTCTCCCACAGCTCGGCCGGCTCCGGCTGGTTGAGCAGTTCCC
>JBFFZG010000073.1:0-17405 GCA_041568735.1 Promineifilaceae bacterium (SeqCode) | reverse complement strand
CCGCTCAGCGCCTCGACCGCGTCGCGCACCCGGTTGGGATAGACGCAGACGGCCGCCACGGTGATCCCCTTATCGGCCACCCCGAGCGCTTCCAGCATATCCAGGCGCACCGGCTGCCGCGCCTTGGCGCAGAGGCGGCGCACCCGGCCGGGCGTGTCGTTCCCCTCCAGGGTTGTCAGGTCCATCAGGGTGATCGCCTTGAGCAGCCAGGCGGCCTGGTGCTCTTTTTTCACCGACCGGCGGCCGCTCAGGCTGCCGACGCGCCGCTGCACGGCGCTTTTGTTGACGTGAACGGCCAGTGCCCGGTTCAGATCGAGGGGGGTCCCGGGGTTCCGTTCGATTGCGGAATGGCTCATGGGCTTCTCCAGATTCATGCGATGTGATCTGCGGCTATTATAACATGAGAAAAGCCCGCCGAAAGCGGGCTTCTGTTCAGCGGCCGGGGCCGCCGGCCGGCCTGGGCGCGCCCGGAATCAACCCGGGCTCAGTCGGCCGCGCCGACCCCTTCGGGCATACTCACCCCCAGGCGCTCGGTCTCCCAGCCGGCGAAAAACCGCCAGAAGAGCAGGGTGCCGGCCAGGGTAAAGACCGCCATCAAAACAAACGGCAGGCTGAAATTGCCGGCTTCCATCAGCTGCGCGCCGAGGTAGCTGGCCAGGCCGGACAGGCCGGCCGCAAAAGCCATTTCCAGCCCGACCTGGGTTCCTCGTTCAGACGGAGCCAGGATTTCCATGGCGAAGGCCGAGCGCACCGGCGATCCCATGTTGGCAAAGGTGATGCGGGCGATGTGCGCCACGCCGGCCAGGGTCAGGGCCGCCCCGATCGAGCCGCCGACATCCGTGGAAAAAGCGATGAGCAGGATAAACGGCACCGCCAGCAGCCGGGTGAAGACGACCGCGCGCACCTTGCCCAGCCAGGCGGCCACGATGGGCACGAGCAGGGCCGCCACGACCAGGAAGGCCTGTCCGGCGGCAAAGGTCGCCCCGATTTCCACTTCTTCACTGCCCAGGTTTTCCCGGAAAAAGACGTTGAGCAGCGGGAGGGCGAAGCCGGCCCCCAGGGCCAGGATGACCTCCGGCGAGGTCAGCTTCCAGATGCGATCCGGGTGCCTGACCCCGGCAAACAGATCGGCCAGCCGCCGCACCGGGATTCGATCCGTCGAGACCTGGGTCAGCATCAGGGCCGGAATCAGCGAGGCGAACCAGCCGGCGATCCCGGCGTAGGCCACCCAGCGGTAGAGGCCAATGACGGCCGCGTGATCTCCCCCGGCGAAGAGCAGCGGGACCAGCCCGGCCAGCGCCGAGCCAATGATGGCGGCGGCAATGCGGGTTCCGGTCGACACGCTGAAAAGGTGGACCCGCTCGTAGTCCTGGGAATTTTCCGCCATGAAGGCCGGCTCGGCCACCCCGTGCAGGGCGTTGAAGATGCCGCTCAACCCGCCCGTCAGCAGCAGCAGGGTGGGACTGGCGGTCGAAATGGCGATCAGGGACATGACCGCCCCGCCGCCGTCGCCGAGGATGAACGACAGCTTGCGGCCGACCCGGTCGGAAATGAGGCCGGCCGGAATCGAAAAGACGGCCATGGCCCCGGTCTGCAGGAGAATGCGCAGGCCGACAAAGGCGATATCAAAGCCGATCCCCAGCAGGTAGAGATTGAAAATAACCGTCCAGGTGCCGTAGATGACATCCATACCGACGACGTGCAGGATGAACAGGCGGGCGTTGCGGCTGAAGAGCCGCATCTTGGCGATGTACCCCTGGAAGCCGGTCATCCCCTCGAAATCGGCCGCCGTGATCTGGCTGCCCCCGGTCTGCCCGCGAAAGAGGATCGCCGACATCACGCCGATGACCAGGATGCCAAAGACGAGAAACCCCCAGGAGAGCGGGGCCGCCATGGGGGCCGTTTCGCCGGTGCCCCCATGCGCCAGGGCGCGGCCGGGCACCGCCAGCGAGATAAATACGAGCAGAGCCGGTCCGAACAGCAGGAATTTTCGTCGCGTCATGGGTTACCTCCGGGGCTGGACGGCCTGGGCCGATCGAGGTGGAAACAACCCCATTGTAAGGGACCGGCGGGGAGATGGGAAGAGGCACGAGACCAGCTCCAGCCTGGCCAAAGGGACAGGCTACCGCTGCCGCGCAGCGCGACTAACCGGCTCCGGGTCGGGGCCGGCTGACGAGGAGACCGGTTTGTGACGTATAGGGGCCCGGCGAGGACGCCGGCCGCAGCGCTGTGCCCAGGATTACCGGCGGCCGAACCGCTCGACCAGGAGATCGGTCAGCGTCGGCCGGCCGATCTCCTGCAGTTCGTAGCGCACCCGCAGCGACGGCCGATCGATCTTCAGAATCCGGGTCAGGTCGATGGGGGTGCCGACGACGACGAGGTCGACATCGGCCGCGTTGATCGTCTGCTCCAGCTCGCGGATTTGCGCTTCCCCGTAGCCCATGGCCGGCAGCACACTGCCGGTGGTCGGGTATTTCTCGAAGGTCGCCCGGATCGTACCGACGGCATACGGCCGCGGGTCGACGATCTCGGCCGCCCCGAAACGGCGGGCGGCCACCCAGCCGGCCCCGTAGGCCATTTCCCCGTGGGTCAGCGTGGGTCCGTCCTCGATGACCAGCACGCGCCGGCCGCGGATGGCGGCCGGGTCGTCGACAAAGAGCGGGGAAGCGCCCTCGACGATCACCGCTTCCGGGTTGAGCCGGTGCAGATTCTCCCGCAGGGCGATCACATCCTCCGGCCGGGCGGTGTCGACCTTGTTGATGACAAAGGCGTCGGCCATCCGGGCGTTGGCCTCCCCGGGATGATAGCCGCTCTCGTGGCCCGGCCGGTGCGGATCGGCCACCACGATGTGAAAATCGGAACGGTAGAACGGGAGATCGTTGTTGCCCCCATCCCAGAGGACGATGTCGACCTCTTTTTCCGCCTGGCGCAGGATCCGCTCGTAATCGACCCCGGCGTAGACGATCAGGCCGTTGTCGAGGTGAGGCTCATATTCTTCCCGCTCCTCGATGGTGCATTCGTATTCGTCGAGATCGTCGTAATCGGCGAAGCGCTGCACCGCCTGGGCCACGAGATTGCCGTAGGGCATCGGATGGCGCACGGCGGCCACGCGGTATCCCAGCTCCCGCAGGATGACTGAAACGCGGCGGGTGGTCTGGCTTTTACCCGCCCCGGTGCGCACGGCGCAGATCGAGACGACCGGCTTGCTCGATTTGACTTCGGTGGCCGCCCGACCCAGCAGGCGAAAATCGGCACCGGCCGCCAGAACGGCCGACGCCCGGTGCATCACGTAATCGTGGGGGACATCGCTATAGGAAAAGATAACCTGGTCGATCTTTTCCCGGCGGATCAGGTCGAGAAGTTCCTCTTCTGGAAAAATCGGAATCCCGGCCGGATAGAGTTCCCCGGCCAGCTCCGCCACGTAGGTCCGTCCTTCGATGTTGGGAATCTGCGTCGCCGTAAAGGCGACGACCTCGTAAGCCGGGTTGTGACGAAAGGCCACATTAAAATTGTGGAAATCTCGGCCCGCTGCTCCCATAATGATGATGCGCTGTTTTTCCATCGTTTTAATCCCTCGGATGCTGGTTGATAAGATTTTGGCTCCCGCCCACAAGCATACGCTTCAGACAGACCGGATGGTCTGCCATTGGTCACCTTTTTACCGACCAAAGCTCATATTTTAAACGATTTTCGCCCAACCGGTCAGACCAGACTTCGCAGGTGATCCCGAACCCCGGACCAAATCATTAATAAAACTACACCCGATTGCCCGGCACTCTGATAAAATGAGATGGTGATGATCGAACTCCTGAATCTCCAGGTCCAGCAGGCCGACCAGGTTTCACTGGATATTCCCGCCCTGACCGTGGCTCCAGGCGAAGTGGCGGCCATCGTCGGGCCGGCCGGGAGCGGCGGCGAAGCGCTTTCCCGCCTGCTCACCGGACGCCTGCGGCCGACGGCTGGCGCGATTCACGTCGGCGGGCAGAGCCCGGTCGATTTTCCCCTCGCCTTCAGCCACAAAGTCGGGGTTGTCTTTCAGGAAGACACGCTGGCCAGGAATCGCTCGGTGGCCGGCAACCTCAAGTTTCAGGCCCGCCTCCGGCGCATCCACTCGCACCGGGTCCAGCAAGTGCTGGCGCTCGTCGATCTGGCCGATCTGGCCGACGCGCCGGTCGAATCGCTGACCCCTGGCCAGGTCCGCCGCCTGTCTCTGGCCGTCGCCCTGCTCCACGAGCCGGTCGTCCTGATCGTGCACGAACCCTTCGCCCGCAGTGAGCCGGACTCGATCCCGATTATAACCCGGGCGCTGAAAAGCTACGCCGCCGAAGGGCACGGCGTACTGGTCCTGGCCGCCACGGACAACCACCTGGCGGCGCTGTGCGACGTGATTTATCTGCTCGATCACGGCCGCATCGCCGACCGGCACAGCCCGAAAGCAGGCGGCGAAGACGAAGCGCTGGCCGTCCAGATTGCGCTCAAAACAGCCGGTGGGGAAACCCGGCTCCGGCCGGCCGATTTTTTCTATGCCGTGCGAGAGGATGCCCACAGCCGGATCCACACCCTGGGCGACCCATTTCTGGCCGAAGACACGGTGGACGAGCTCGAGCGGCCGCTGAGCTGTTTCGGATTCTTCCGCGCCCACCCCGACTACCTGGTCAATCTCCAGCACGTGACGGAAATCAATCCCCTCTCCGATGGAACCTACTGCCTGCGCCTGGCCGACCGGGAAGGGACCTTGATTCCCCTCAGCCGCAAAGGGGCCCAGAAAATCCGCCGGCTGATCGCCTGAAGCTTTCCCGACCCTTGGCCGTCTGAACCTCCCGCGAGTCCTCTCCCCCCATCGTCTGAATAAAAGCTTAAAAAACAAGGGTTTACGCCGTCCGCGGGAACTTTCCAACGGCCCGGCGCGTTTCCAGTTTGAGCGGCAGGTCAATTGATTGAAACCTGTCGATGGACCGGTTATGATGTCTAGGAGTGGAGATATGAAAGGGAAGCTTTTGTCCATGATCGCCATCGGCCTGCTGGCCGCGGCCGGCCTGGGCTGCGCCGCCCCAAATCCGGCCGTGCCGGAAGTGACCCCGGCCGCCGCCGAGCCGACCGGCACGGCCGAATCAACCAGCCGGCCGGCCGCTACGCCCGCCTCGGCGGCCGAGCCGACCCGCGAGGCGCCCACCGCGGCGCCCACCATGCAGGAGGTAACACCCATGCCCGGACCGACCATCAATCCCGCCGAGAGCGGGGCCAATTTTTTGATCGACCTGGCCGTCGACGACCTGGCCGCCCGCTTGAACATTTCGCGGGAGGCGATTGAGCTCGTCCGCTTCGAGGAAGTTACCTGGCCGGACGGCTCCCTCGGCTGCCCGCAGCCGGGCATGGCCTATATCCAGGTCCTCGTCGACGGCGCGTTCATCCAGCTGCGCGCCAACGGGAATTTGTACAACTACCACAGCGGCGGCAGCCGGGGGCCGTTTCTGTGTGAGCAGTCGCCGACCGTCAAAGGGACGCCGGCCAAACTCGACGAATTAATTCCACCCCCTGGTGGTGATCTCGATAAATGATCCAAAAATAAAAACCGCCCCGGATGGCCATCCGGGGCGGTTTTTAATTGCCGTTAATCGCCTGGGAACTTAACGATTGTCGACTTCGACAAGGGTCATGCCGATCACACCGCTCCCATCGGCATGAGAGATGGCACCGAGGTGCCACTGACCGGCCGTCGCCCCACTCCAGCTGTAGTTGATGGGCTCGGTCGCCCCGACAACAGCCGCGGTCGGCGCACTATCAAGCGACAGGTTGCCTCCCGGCGTGGCTGAAATCGCCCAGGTGAAGAGATCGTAATCGGAATCCCCCCCCGGCGCTGCCCAACCATGGACAAAGACATACCAGGTTCCATCGGCCGGCTGAGCGATATCGATCAGTTCATCCGTAGCGGCATTGGTGCTGGAACCATAGAACGACCCGCTGGGATCAAAGACAAAGATATCCAGGTCGGCGCCGGACTCGGTGGCCGACGGCGGCATGGCGATCCGGAAAAATGCGGCACCGCTCAGATCGAAGGTATGCAGGTTGCTGTACCCATCTGACGGGCTGAAGCTCTGATCCGGATCCTGCAGGACATTGTCGCTGGTAACCGTAGCCGGCTCAAGCCCATGGGCAGCAGCAGCGTACGGGCCGGTGTAGCCAAAAGAGACATCGAAGCTGCCGGAGCCAGATTCACCGCTGCCGGCGACCAGACCCGGTGCCCCAAAGAGAGCTGCACTGGCTGAGATCGGGCTGTAAACGCTGAAATTCCCGGTCTTGTCCTTCCATGTAAGGGATCCGTGCCGCCATTCCCCAACCGGGGCGGAGACATTGGTGATCGTCACGTAATACGTGGCCGATTGACCCCGCTTCAGGCGAATGGTCGACGGGCTGACAGTGACGTTAAAGCCGTCCGGCGCATCCACCGAGACAGTGTACTCACGCCAGCCGTTTTCCCTGGCGACGCTCGTTACCGTTCGCTGCACGGTCTGGCTGCCGGCGACACCGTCAATGCCAATCGACGGCAGGTTCAAATCACTCGGATCGGTGGGCACGCCAATCGCTTCGAGGAACGCGCAGCTGCCGGACGTGAAGATACCGAGATCCGCACCGCAGGTAAAGGCGGCATACTCGAAGAGGCCGGCATCATAAACCAGCCCTGGCTGGAAAGCGGAGCCTTTATGTACCGGACTGCCCGGGTTAACGTGACCGGCGCCCATATCAAAGGGATCGGCCGGGGTCAACCCATCCTCTTTCTGCACGTCCTGGTAGGCCGTGGTCATGATGGCCGATTTGGCCATCGCGGCGCTCCAGCCGGGATTGGCCTGCTTGAGCAGGGCAAAGACACCGGCAACATGCGGGCTGGACATCGAGGTACCGGCAATCGCCTGGAAGAGCTCACCCTGAACCTGTCCCGGACCGGGGAAAGGTGACGCGCCGGCCAGAATCTGGACACCGGGGGCGGTGATATCCGGTTTGACGATGTCGCCGGAGAGACGATTAGGACCGCGGGACGAGAAGGAAGCCATCCACGGTGCATCGACTGTGACACTGCTGCCGGCATTGATCATCGCGACCGGATTGGTCGTGCTGGCAATATAGCTCTTGATCGCCGAGCCGCTGGTGAAGTTAACATGCACCGACGGTACGAAATGATTGTCGGTGTTCAGGCTGTCGAAATCATTGTTGTTGTAGAGTACCATCCCGGCCCCACCAGCGAGGGAAACGGCGTACCCTTTGGCAACACGGGCGATTGCGCCGCGGCGGCAAAGAACGATCTTGCCGGAGACAGCGGTCGGATCAAGCGTACCAGGAATACAAAGATCCCCACCGGCTGCAGCAGCGTCAACAAGCGGCAGTTCAGCTGTGCCGCCCGTCACCGAGGCACCGGTGTATTCCCAACCATCGGAAGATGAAACCGAACCCTGGAAGAATCGGCTCTGGGTGCTGGCGCCAACACTGGTCAACCAGGGAACTGAAGCCGGCGATCCGGTCGTGGCCGGGTTAGGACCACTGTTGCCGTTGGAGGTGGCGACAAACACCCCGGCATTGGCCGCAAAAAGGAAAGCGATATCGTCAGCACCAACAGCGAAGGAGCTGGAACCGATTGAATAATTGATGACATCAACACCATCGGCAACGGCTTGATCAATCGCAGCCGCCAGGTCGGAGGAGAAGCCGCCGAGGTTACCTAATCCTTTGTAGGCTACGACTCGTGCGCGAGGAGCAATACCGGACACGGTGCCCCGCGGGACGCCCAGAACAACCGCTTCGACGCCGGCGTTACCGGCGGCGGTGGAGGCGGTGTGCGTCCCATGGCCGTCATCGTCACGGGCGGAATCAAATTCATCCGGGGCAGCCCCGATAAGGGCGCGGTAGGTAGCCAGCATCTGGCGGGCGCCAAGCAGCTTATTGTTGCAGGTGAAAGGCGCATCATTTGGGTTCTGGGCCGTATTGCCAAATTCACAGGGAATGGGGCCAATCGGCGAGGGGCCGTAGCTGCCGTCGTCCGCAAAAGAGGGATGCTCCGGCCAGATACCGGTGTCGACGATCCCGACAACCACGTTTTCTCCGGTATAGCCGGTCTGCCAGGCGCTGGCCGGGCCGGTCAGTCCGAGGAATTCAGGTGAGCTGTCAGTCGTCGGTTGGCGCAGTTCATCTTTCAAAACCTTCATGACGCCTTCCTGACCTTCGAGCTTTTTAACTTGAGCCTCGGTCAGCAAAGCGGAATACCCATTGAGGGCGAAGGTGTAGTCATTGACTTTCTGCGAGATACTCACCCCGGCGGCGGCCAGGGAGTCATTGTGTCCTTTTTCCAGGAATTTTTCGTAGTTTTTGACCCGGGCGCTGTTCGGGTTGACTTTCTTGCCGTTTTCCGGCCGGGTGGCCGGCAGCCCCTGGATCTCGCCATCGTAGGCAACGACGGGGTCCAGCGCCATGACGACAATGTAGCTGTCAACCGGCTCGGCGGCCGGTCTGGCGGCTTCGAGCGAGGCGACGAATAAAAGGAGTGCGGCCAGAACGGCCAGCAAACCCAATCGCTGCACAGCTCGAATCCTCGTGGTTGGTGACATCATTTTCTTTACCTCGTTTCATGGGTGGTTAAAGCGTGGGTAAATCAGGTTGCTCGGCGATTGTTCATCACCAGAGGCGATCCATCAGCTCGCCCCTCATCGGCTTTGGTCCCTCTCATCGCTTCATGCCATAGGCACTAACCTCCATCCTGCTGTTGAAGACTCGCGCGGAATCTTTCGAAAAAGATCTTTCGTGTTTGGAATCGATGCGGCAGCCATGCGAAAGGTAAACTTCAATCGAAAGCGAAAGCGAAAGCGTTGAGCCTGACAGCAGTTGTTTTTATGCCGACAAAGAAATAGGCAATGGTGTCCCGATTTTCAGGCCATGGGGCAGCCGGCGCCCGTAGCCGGCAAAAGCAATCCGTTGTTTGAGGTGAGAAATTTTTCCCCGGGAGGTGGGGAAAAATCAGAAGCGGGCAGCCCGTTGCCGGGCAACGGTGCGGCATGGCCGTCTGTGTGATGTGGTACCGAGGTACCTGCCATCGTTAAAAGATTATAACAGGAACCTTACGAAAATCCTCTCGGGCCCCTCTCCCGGCGGTTGTGAGCGGCGGCAAAACGAGGGGAATGGCGGTCAGGGCTGGCCGGCATTTTTGAGATAGCGATCGAAAAAGGCGAGCGAGCGGGCCATGGCCGTCTCGAAATTGACGGCGATATTGTGGTTGTCCCCTTCGTAGAGATAGAGCTCGACCGGCCGGCCGGCCGCCTCGATTTCCGCCGCCAGGATCTCGGAAAACTCGGCCGGAACCGAGGTGTCTTCCGACCCATGGTGAAGCTGCACCGGCCCCGACAGATCGGCCAGGTAGCTGTTGGGGGAGATCGACGCCCAGAAAGCCGGGTTCTCCTCCGGCGTGCCGTACCGGTCGTAAACTTCCTGCCAGCGGCGGAAGCGGCCGCTGCGGGTCGGGTCGGGGGTCGGGCTCTCCGTCGACCCGCGCCCCCGCCGCCAGCGGTTCTGCAGATCGGTGTAGGAGACGACAACCCCGGCCCAGATCACCCCCGCCTTGATCTCCGGGCTGACGACCATCGAGCGGAGCGTGATCTGCCCTCCCATCGAATGTCCCCACATGCCGATCCGGTTGGGATCGATGCTCGGCAGGTTTTTCACGGCCGCCACCCCGTTGAGAACGTCGATTGTGTAGTCCGGCGTGGTGTAGCCCCCGCGCGCTTCCCCCTCAGAGAAGCCATGGCCCCGGTAGTCGGAACGAAAGACCATGTAGCCGTTGCGGGCGAAATAGTCGACATAGGCGACGTAGCGTTCGGTCGTGCGGTACTCGGCGGGCGGGATATAGCCGTGGTTGAAAATGATCATGGGAAAGCCGGCCGGCGGCTTCGGTCCCATCGGCTTGGTCAGCAGGGCGTAAATCTTATTTCCTTCGGACAGATAAGAAACGAGGTAGCGCTCGTAGTTCTCCCCTGGCTCCAGGATCTGCTCGAAAGTGATTTCGCTGCCCGGGTAGTCGGCCTGGCGCATGACCTCAATCATCAGCGGATGAGGCGGGGTGGCGGTAGGGACGGCCGTCGGGGAGGGTGTGGCGGTGGCGCTGGGAGCCGGCGTCTCGCTGGGGGCCGCGGTGGGCGGCGGAGCGGCCGTCTCGTTGGCGAAAAGGCCTGGCGTGGCGGTGGGCAGCGCCGCCGTGGCCGCCGGATTGGCGGCGACCCGGGTGGCCGCCGGCACGTCGATCAGATTGTTGGGGTCGGCCTCTCCCAGGACGCAGCCGGACAGCAGGCCAAGGCCCAGGAGACCGGCCGTCAGCTTGACCCGGATTTGACGCGCACCAGCCCGATATTGTCCTGTCATCTCAAACCGCTCCTGTTTTCCAACCCATTCCCATCTGAAGGGTTTCGCAACCAGGAGCCGCTCGATGGCCGGCCCGCCGGCGGCAGGGCTCCCGTGTTTTGCTGATCGTTCTGCCCCCCATTTTAGCCCGAGCCGGTCAAAAACGGTTCGATCCTTAATTTTTTCCCCAGTTTTCCCACCATCGCCCCATCCCGGCCCGCCTGGCCGGGGCAAACAGGACTTTTGGGGCCGGTTTTTCCCTGCCACCAGCCCCGGTAAATTTGAATCCGCGGCAGATATCAGGATAATTACCCGGCAAATTTCCCGGCGCCATACCGACTGTTTCACCCATTCCCCGCCGCGACGACCTCTGGAAGCCAGGGACAGCCCCACGATTCCCGGGTTCGTTTTTTTTAAGAATGTTGAACAGCCACGTGCTGGCGAGTTAAACAGGGCCATATTGCCTCTTTTCACGAGATGACGGACCCCGGAGGATCCCAGGATGTTGAAAAGTTACATTGACCCGGTTGAAAATCAGGAAGCGAAGCGCAAGCTGCCGCGCCTCATGGTGGAAGGGCTGCTTATGGGGGGCTCCGGCCTGGGTGTACTGGCCCTCATTTTTGAAATCGCCGCCGATGCCTTCAGTGTGGCCGCCTACCAGACCCTCCTGGCCATCCACGGCGCGGAAGGGTACCACCAGATCGCCATCTACGCCTTTATCGTGCTTTCGATCCTCCTTTTCTTCGGGATCGTTCCCGCCTACAAAGCAGGCGCCTACCTGCGGCCGAACGCGGGTGGCAGTGGGCCGCTGGTTGAGGCGATCGGCCCGCCAAAGCTGCGCTGGCTGTCATGGGTCGGCACCAGCCTCTTTTTTCTCGACGCCGTCCTGACGATCATCATCAGCTCGATTTCCGCGGCCGACGTCATGATGCTCATCTACCCGGAATGGGCGGCCTACCGGATTCCACTGGCCGAACTGTTCGCCTTCTTTATCATGGCCGTTCTGGTCGCCATGGGGCCCAAGCGGGCCGTGCCGGTCTTTCTCATCGGCGGCGGCGCCTTTACGATCTTCACGATCGGGGCTCTCGGACTGGTGGGAGCGGCCGCCCTCGGCAACCCCGAGTGGGCCTTCCTGACCGAAGGGATCGTCAGCCGGCTGGAAGCTAACGGGGTGGTCGAGCACGTCGTGCGCGCTCAGCAGGATCTTTCCGCCATCGGCACGGTGGTCATGTTCCAGCTCTTCTTCCGGTCGATGTCGAGCGCCATGCTCGGTTTCTCGGGCTACGAAGTGATCCCGGCCAGCGGCAAGCACGCCGCCCGGCCGAAATGGAAAGTCATCAACACCTCGCTCACCCTGGCCGCCATCTTTCTCATCGGCACCGGGGTCGTCCAGCTCTTCGCCGCGTCCCAGTGGAATATCCCCGCGACCGAGGGCTACAGCACGCTGCTCATCGAATACGAAATAATCGCCGCCCAGACCATGGGCAAGGGGGTCAACCCCGACGATATCCAGGTCACGAGCGGGGACCGGCTGGCAGCCGAGGACCTCTACCGCGCGGTGCCGGTCGAGGAGCTGTTCGGGGAAGACGGGGAACCGGCCGATGAGCTGGCCGGTCTTTCCCGGGAGGAGTTCATCGAAGAAGTCGCCTATGATATCGCCTTTGCCCGCATTCTGAACAACGCCACCAGCGACACTCCCGGGCAGAGCTTCCTTTTCCTGGCCGGCATCCTGCTGGCGATTATTCTGCTGCTGGCCCAGGGCGGCGGGTATGTCGGTGGGGCGGCCGTGGCCGCCAATGCCGCCCGGCTCGGCCGGCTCCCGGGCTTTTTTATCGACGACCGGATCGGAATCGCCGTCATCTGGGGCTTCGCGGCCGTGCTGATCCCCGTCATCCGGGAAGTCGTCATCGTCGAAGCCTACTACGCCTTCGGCTTCGTCAGCGCCTTTATCATCACCAGCACCACCGTCTTTTTTGTCCGCGAATCGGCGTTAATCGAGCGGGGGATCACGCCGGGGTCGGCTGAAGCCCGCTCCCTCCGGTTCGCCGGCCTGCGCGGCATGATTGCCAGCTACATTATGGGCATCGTCCTGATCACCCAGAAAACCGACGCCCTGCTGGCCATCGTCATTTTCGGCGCCGCCATCACGGTCTTTCAGATCTACATCTCCAACGGCGGCCTGGGCCGGACCGAGGTCAAGCACGAACCGCCCGCCTTCGCCCCGGGGACGGCCGAGCCGGCCTACGAAATGGGGCTCCAGCGCGCCCACGACGAGGCCCGGCAGCGCGGGGTTGCCGATCTGGTCCTCGACCTGGTCGCCACCAATGCCTTTGCCAAATTCAACGTCGGGCCGGAACGTATCAAACGTCTGGTCTGCCACCTTTACAATATCGACCCGCTGCTTTTCGCCATCCACGACGACCACCATCACGAGCGCATCGAGGAACCAAGCGTCGAGCTGGAGGCGACCTACCATGCCGCCTACGGCCAGAAGGACAGACTCCTGCGCCGGATCGAGGACTACTCCCACTACGGCATCTTCACCTTCATCAACAACTACCACCTGAACTGGGTCGAGAAGGAAAGAGGGCGAGATGAAAAGATCGTGCAGCAGGCGATGGTCGACATTCTCTTCCCCCAGACCCCGCACGATGAGATCTGGGCGGAATTCTGCGCCTTCAAACCGCAGGTGCTCCCGGAACCGATCTGGCAGTTCAGCCGGGCGCGCTACCACTGGGCCAAGGATCAATGGCCAAACCTCAGCGGCCGCATCACCACGGTCTGGACACTGCAGGATTTCGGCCTGATCCCGGCCGATGTCGACGTCAAGACGGTCATCACCGTGGCCAGCGGCCGGCAGCACAAGCTCGTCAAATTCCATCTGAAAGCGGATGGAGATGGGCTCGACACGGAGAAAGAGACGATCGACTGAGCGCTTCGGCGCCGCCCAGCGGAAAATAAAAAGCGCCCTGGGACCGGTCGGTCCCAGGGCGCTTTTCGTATTCACCGTGAAAACAGCTACGGCTGAAACACTGTAATCGACGTACCGTTGCTGTCCCCATCCGGGTCGTGATTGGCGCCTGAATTGTACGTGTCGCCGGCATTTCGGCTGATGGTCGTGACGGTAAAGGTCGCGCTGGCGTCGCTGTTCTTGATGTTGTTCTTCGCAACCGTGCACTGGCCGTTGGTGGCGGTGACGCAGGAACTGCTGCCGCCGACATCCCACGAGCCGCTGACCGTGGCGCCGGCCACCGGGCTCTCGCCGGCAGTATGGACCGTGATCACCACCGAGGCATCCCAGCGGTTGCGCGGCGCAGCGACCGCACTGCCGTCGAGGTCCCCCACGTGCATCGTCACGCCGGGCCCCGGCGTTGCTGTAGGTGTGGGGGTGGGGGTCGGCATGGGCGGTCCATCCCGGAAAACGGTGATCGACGTGCCGCTGCTGTCCCCATCCGGATCGTGGTTGGCGCCCGGATTATAGGTGGCCCCGGTCAGGGAAACTCCGGTCACCGTGAACGTGATCTCACTGACGTTGTTCTTCAGGTTGTTCTTCGTGACGGTGCACTGGCCGGTCCCATTCGTGACACAGCTGGCCCCACCGCTGGCCCCGCCGCTCCAGGAACCGTTCACCGTTGCACCAGACACAGGACTCTCACCGGCATTGTGCACTGTAATCGTGACAAGCGCATCCCACCGGCCGCCGTTGATCACCGGCATCCCGTCCAGGTCACCGACGTGCAGCACAATACCTCCTGTGGGGGTGTTCGTCGGGGTCGGTGTCGGCGTGTGCGTGGGCGTGGCGGTTGGGGTATTGGATGGAACAGCGGTCGGAGTGGCCGTTGCCGTCGCGGTTGGGGTCAAAGAGGGACCCGGAGATGGGGTGAAGGTCGGTGTCGGCGTTCCACCCAGATTCCCGTCGACGACCAGGGCAAAGGGCTGCGGGCCGCTGGGCACATTGGAGCCGCTGACCTGCACCGTCCAGGTGCCGGCGGCCGGCGCCTGCACGTAGACATTCTCGACGTTGTTTCGCCGGTCCGCGCTGCCGCCGGTCTGGGACCAGCCGCCGCTGAAAACGTTCCCGCGATACATCGCGCCGCCGGGGGCGGTCACCAGCAGATCGAGGTCATTGACCAGGTTCACGGAAGCGGATTCGCTCGAGCGGAAGTCGCTCCACACCAGGGTCACCTTAAAGGGCGTGCCGGCCGCAACCGTGTACTGGAACGTAGCGCTGCCGCCGGTGGTCAGCCCGACCGCCTGGTCGACGTACTGGAAGCTGCCGTCGGTAGCATTGGCCACATTGACCCGCCCCCAGCCCTCGTGCACGTTGGGGATCGGGAAATCGTTGTCATTGGCGCCGTCGTTGTTCTCGTCAAGCAGGTCGACGGCCGAGTTGATCAGCGTCGCCTTGACCAGGGCGGCGCTGGCCCCATGGACGTACACCTTCTGGTAGTAGTCCCGAACGACGGCGGCCGCGCCGGCGGCGATCGGGTTGGACATCGACGTTCCACCCATGAACTTATAGAAGGCGTTCATCGGCATACCCCAGCCGTCCCACTGGTAGGCGTTGTTGCGCGGGTTGACCGGGTCCCCGTACCCTTCCTGGTAGAGATCGGAATAGCCCGAGAGGATCCAGGTGCCGGGAGCGACGACGTCCGGCTTGATGCGGCCGTCGTCCGTCGGCCCGCGGCTCGACCAGGAGGCCATCTGGTGGGCGTTGCCGGCCGTGACATCGCCGGAAAGGGGTTGGGCCGGGAAACTCGACGGATAGCGCTGCCCCCAGGTGCCGAGGAAGTTGACCTGGTTGCCGCCCATGCTGCCGCAGGTCTGGCCGCTCTGGTAAGCGTCGCGGGAGGGGTAAGTCAAACCGGTATCGCACGGGTAGCTCCCCCCACGGTCATTCTCACTGGCGCCGACAGTAATGACGTTCTTAGCCGTGGCCGGCGAGCCGATCGAGTCATCGTCCACCACGCCGTTGCTGTTGGCGTCGACCCCGGAGTTGCCGGCCGAAAAGGTAATCGTCATATCCCGGTTGTTAAAAATAAAATCGTCGGTGTTGGCGCTGTCGGCCGTGTAGACCCCGGCCTGCGCGCTGCCCCACGAGTTGGAGTGGATGCGGGCTCCGGCGCTGTAGGCCTGCTGGTACATCGTGCGCAGATCGGCCGGCAGGCCGGTCAGGAAGTAGCCGTTGGGCGGCCAGCCGCCAAAAATCTGGCAAAAGTTCGAGACGGTCGCCCAGTTTTCGGTCGCCTGGAAGACGAGTTTCGCCGCCGGGGCGGTGCCCCGCTCCTCGCCGGTCGTGCCGCCCCCGCCCAGGACCGAGGCGGCCGTGTGGGTCCCGTGGCCGCTGTCGACATCCTGCGGCCCATCATCGACCACACTGGTGAAACACCCGCCCGCGGCGCCCGGCCAGTTGTAGATGGCCGTGACGCGGCTTGCCGGAATATCGCGGTGGGCGGTGGCGGCCGTCCCCCCGCCGATTCCCGTATCCGAGACGGCCGCGGTCTGCGTCGAGCCGTTGTAGCCGGCGGCGTTGGCCGTATTGGCGCCAACAATCTGGCCGGCGCCGTATTCATTGTGCTTTTCTGGCAGGACGAAGCGCTCGATCCAGGCCACGTCGAGGATGCCGGCAATCGCCGTCAGCTGGTCGCCTTCAGCGCCAACCAGAAGCAGGTTCCCCCGCCGCTCGAGGACCCGGGCGCCGCTCCGCGCGATGGCGGCGGTGGCCTGGCCGGCGTCAACGCCCTGCTCGACCCGCACCCGGTAGACCCCACGGGCGTCGCCCAGCAGCTCCGGCGCGAGCTTATACGCCGGCTGGAAAAGGCCAACCCAGGCGACCGACGGCTGGGAGGCAACCCGGGCCGCCTGCGCCGGGTTCATGCGAACTTTAAAGGCGTATTCAGGAATGTACTCCAGCAGCTCCCCGCCGGCCACGGTAACATCCGCCTTCCAGCTCTCGCGCACCGGCCCGCCGAACTGGACAATATAGTAGCCGCGCTGCCCCGGCTCATAGCCGGCCAGGGCCAATCCCGGCGCCACGGCTGGCTCATCCCCTCGCGCAGGATAAAAAGTGCCCGCCTTCAAGCGTACAGGGTGCTCCCCGCTCTGCATTGTCGTGCTGGCGGAGGCGGCTGCGGCCAAAAAGGCCAGCACCAGGATTCCGATGAGGAGAGCCCACTTATTACCCATTATATCCTTCCTTTATTTTATTTGGTTTGGAAACAATTCGATATCCATTTGCAGCCAAATGAAAACCGGCCGGGCCTGCGGAATTTCCCACCGCGGTACAGCTGCGGTTTCCTGAACTTGGGCGAAGCAGGATCCCGCGAACCGGTTGGAGGCCGTGCCAGGTCACTTATGCTCGCCTGCGGCGCGGATTCACCATGCCTATGTCGTTTGTTTCTCCAGGGTGCCCGACCATTCTAAAACGAGCCGGGGATTCTGGTCAAGTCGAAAATGTGGAAGCCTTGCCCGATGCAGTTCATTCGAGATCCGGAAAGGTGCGGATCGGCCGAATTCCCGGCCCGGCCGAGGTGGAATCGGGTCCCTGACCCTAAAACGGCCGTTCCCGGTCGCCGGCTGGCGATGGGAACGGCCGTCAGGTTTCGGGTTCAGCCTGTCAATCTTCTTTCCCCTCATATTTAAACGAAATCCGGACCTTGGCCCGGAAGGCGTGCACCTGACCGTTCTCCAAAGTCATGTCCAGCTCGACGACCTCCGCCACGCGCAGATCCCGCAGCGATTGGGAGGCCCGGCTGACGGCCGCCGTCGCCGCCTTTTCCCAGGAATCCGTGCTCGTGCCAACCAACGTGATGACTTTATAAACGCTTTCTGCCATTTTGCCCTCCCTTGGGGTCGGGTCGACCCGCTGTGGCCCGGGTGCTGGGCCATTTCCTCACCAGGTGTTTCGGCTCTCCCATGAGTATAAACGATGGCCTCGTCTTCTGTATACCCCATCCGGCAGGCGGCAGCGAGCGGGTCTCTTTTATTCCGGCCTGATTTGATAGGCGGCCGATTCCCTCAAGTCTTAATGG
>JBFFZG010000072.1:0-17555 GCA_041568735.1 Promineifilaceae bacterium (SeqCode) | reverse complement strand
GAGTAGACGAGACCGTGCTCGCCGAGAAGATCGCGATAGGCGTTGTTGAACTCCCAGCGGTGGCGATGGCGCTCGTAGACGACCTCTTCGCCGTAGGCGGAGGCGGCCGCCGTACCGGGGATGAGGTGGCAGGCATACCGGCCGAGCCGCATGGTGCCACCCATTTCGGCCAGGTGATGCTGGTCCGGCATGAGGCTGATGACCGGGTGGGGGGTCTGCTCTTCAAATTCGGTGCTGTTCACCGAGTCCGTCTCCAGGATATGGCGGGCGAATTCGATACACATCACCTGCATGCCCAGGCAGAGGCCAAGGTATGGCACCCGGTTTTCCCGGGCCCAATGAGCGGCCAGAATCTTGCCTTCGATTCCTCGATGGCCGAAACCACCGGGCACCAGCACCCCGTCGATATCCTCAAACTGCTCCCACCCGTGCCCCCGCTCGAGATCGCTGGAGTGGATCCATTCGATTTCGACATCTCGATTATTGGGAATGCCGGCGTGATAGAGCGCTTCCCGAACGCTGAGGTAGGCATCGTGCAGCTCGACGTATTTGCCGACCAGGCCGATGCGAACTTTCTGTTTCGGCCGCTCGATCTCCTGCACGATCTGGCGCCATTCGGAGAGGTCGAGCTTGCGGGCTTTCAAACCGAGCCGCTCGATGACCAGGTCATCAAAACCGGTATCCTCCAGTTTGAGCGGCACCTGGTAGAGAATTTCCGAGGTGACGGCCGGGATCACGGCGCGCGGTTCGACATCGCAGAAGAGGGCGATCTTATTAATGATGTCTTCCGCCATCGAGAAGTCGGCGCGGGCGATGATGACATCGGGTTGAATGCCGATTCCGCGCAGCTCGCGCACGCTGTGCTGCGTGGGCTTCGTTTTCAGCTCTCCGCTGGCTTTAATAAAAGGCAGGTAGGTGACGTGGACATAGAGGGTGTTTTCCCGGCCGATATCGGAGCGAATCTGCCGCAGCGCCTCGAGAAACGGCAGGCTTTCGATGTCGCCGACCGTCCCCCCGACTTCCACCAGAACCACGTCCGCCTGCGTATCGCGGGCCACCAGATGAACCCGCCGCTTGATTTCGTTGGTGATGTGGGGAATGACCTGGATCGTACCGCCCAGATAATCGCCGCGCCGCTCGCGAGAAATGACTTCGGCGTAAACGCCGCCGGTCGTCACATTGGAGAGCTGGCTCAAATTGATGTCGATAAAGCGCTCGTAATGACCGAGGTCGAGATCGGTCTCAGCGCCGTCCTCCGTGACAAAAACCTCACCGTGCTGGTAGGGGGACATCGTCCCGGGATCGACATTGATGTAGGGGTCAAGCTTCTGCACCGCCACAGAGATCCCTCGGTTTTTCAACAGGCGACCGAGGGCGGCCGCCGTGACCCCCTTGCCCACCGAACTCACAACCCCACCGGTGAAGAAGATGAATTTTGTCATTTCCGTTCTCTCCCAATCCTATCTATAAAGATCGTGGGGCATATCACCTTGGGTGATATGCCCCACTTATTTTATCGTATGTTCGGCCGGGCGGGCCTTAAAAATTTCGTTCTAGAGAAGGCGTGCCAGATCATCTGCTGCTCGTTTCATGTCGAGAAAAATTAAGCCGAGCTTGGCGCTGCTGCGGGCCAGAACGGTCAGGACGGCGTCTTCGCCGACGGCCATCAGGACGATGATGCCGGCCGTGCCGCTGATATAGACTCGATCGAGGGTGCCCCGTTTGAGCTCCGTGGCGATCCGATCCCCAAGCGAGAGCATGGCGGCCGACATGGCGGATATGCGGTCCTCATCGACTCCGGAAGGCAGAGATGACGCCATGATCAGCCCATCGACACTGACGACGGCAGAGGCTTCGATATCGGGTGTACCTGCCTGCAAATCACGCAAGCGATCGACCATCATCTCGGTGCGCGATCTCATTCATTTCTCCTTGGAAGTCGTGCTTGTTCGAGGGCTCAGACCGCAAATTTGTCGAGGTGCTCCAACAAAGATTATGTTAGCTCTAACGGCGCGGATCATATCATATGGGTATACCCATGTCAAACCTCAGGAAGGGGGTTGAGAGAGGACTTTTGGGCTATTTGGAAGCCGGTCTGGATCGATTTCTCGCGCCCGGTTCAGCCTCCATTTTCTTCTAAAAGCTCCTTCTCCAGCAACAGCCAGGCGTCAAAGATCACCTGCAGATCGGCCGGTGTTTCCGGCAGCTGGCCGTAGCGCACCCGGACATAGGCATTGGTGATCAGCTCGGTTTCCACCCGATTCTCCGGCCAGAGGCGATCGAGGGTCGCCAGGTATTCAAAGGGGGTTTCGGCCGTCTCCCGGGGAAAGCCGCGGTGGGTCGCTGCAAATACCATCTGATAGTAAATTCGCCGGATTGAGCGCGCGGTCTGCCAGTCGCGCCACCCGGGGATAAGCTTGCGCAGGCGATCCCAGAGGGATGGTTTTTCCAGATCCGGCGGGGCGGCGGAAGCGCGGCCGGCCGGCCGGCCGCCTTCATCTCCTTCCCGCCCCAAAACCACCTGGGTGTAGAGAAACACGATGAGGACGATCACTCCGATTAGGATCAGGAGGAAGATGATCGCCGGCAGATAGGCGGCGTACTGGGCCATGAGACCGCCGGCTTCCGGTGCGACGAGTTCCTGCGGCTCTTCCTGAAATCCGGGCAGCCCCTGGAACCCACTGATCAGCCGGGCCAGCGGCCGCAGAGCGATGACCAGGCTGTTGGCCAGCCACTCGAGCAGGGGAAACAGGATCGGCGCCAGCAGATAGGCCAGCGTAAAAAAGATGACGGTCAGTCCGAGAAGGACCGCTTCCTGGGGGGGATTACCGACCCCGCTGCTGCCCACCGCATAGCCGATGAAACCGGCGGCCGCGACGACGATCAGGGCCGCCCCCGAGACGACCAGGAGCCAGCGCGGTTGAAAATGAAAGGCGAGCCCGGTCTCCTGCCGCTGCACGTCATTCGCCCGGGCCAGGGCCACCACCATCAGCTGAGCAAAGCCGAACAGCAGGAGAAAAGGAGCCATGTCGATGATGAGACGACGGCTGGCCAGCAGAATGATCACGGGGGCGAAAAGCAGGGCGCGCACCCGAAACTGCAAACCGACCCAGGTCAGGGAAGTCGGCCGTTCAAAAAGGGTCATACCCCGCCACCAGCCGTAAAGGACCAGGCCGATCAGGCCGAGGTCTCGGGCCCAGAACGGGTATCCGGCCGCCGTCAGGTGGTCGAACACGGCCACCATCCAGGAGAGGTCCAGCAGCCCGGCCGGCTCGTACAGCAGGCTGCGCAGGGACAAAAGGAGGACGAAGAGGAGGCTGGCGAAGAGGATTTGCCGCTGCCGGCGCAGCGAAAGGCCGGTCAGGCTCATCAGGCGAATTAAATTGAATGGAATCAGCATGAGACAGCCGATGAAGAGCGTCAGGACAACCGGCGGCCAGTAGCGGGCCCAGGGCATCAGGGCATAAGACAGCGGCACGAGCAAGGAAACCTCGGCCAGGGTCCAGAGCCAGATGGGAATTTCCAGGCGCAGGTACTGCCAGAAGGGCTGGGGGGAAGCTGGGATTGAAGGACCGCTCATGGGTTAATCGCCTTTCACCTCGCCCGGCCATCCCGGCGGCTGTTGTTGCGCCGGCCGGTCCGCTTCAACCGCACGCCGAGATCCTGCTCCGATTCCAGCTGGGCCATCGAAACCGCCTGCAGGGCGGCCGCGGCCATCGAGTCGGCCGGCCGGATGGGCTGAAAGGCCGGTAAATCGGCCGGGATATGGTAGGTGATGATCGATTTTAATTCGGGCGGCGGGGGCTCTTCGGCCAGGGAGATCAGAACGACCCGCCGGCCGGCCTCCCGCAGCCGGGTCAGGGTGACGGCGATCTCCGGCGTGACGGTTCCACTCACCAGGATAAATGTGGCCACCCACGGCAGCCGGGGACTTTCCGTCTGCAGCAGCCGTTCGATCGTTCCGGTCGCATAGCCGGTAATCGCTGCCAGTGCTTCCAGGACATGCATCAGCTGGTCCGGCGATCGGCCCGGCTGAACCTTGATCGGCTGGTCGGAGCGGGGAACCGCCCCGTTGGCGAAGAGCCCGACCGCCCACCCCTGCTCGGCGCCGTAGCTGGCGATCGAGGCCGCCACTGCGATCAGCCGCTCCAGCAGCTCCGGCTCGTGCCCCATCCAGTATTTTTCGGTGGTGGCCGTATTGAGAAAAATGGCAGCCGTCAGCCCCGTCGACGGATCGTAGACTTTAGTCTGCAGGGAACCGCGGCGGGCGGTCGCCTTCCAATGAATGTCGCGAAAGCGATCCTGCGGGTGATAATCGCGGATGCCCAGGGTTCGGATCGGGTCGGTGAAGAGGCTCCGGCGGATACGCAGATCCCCAAACGGCTCTTTCGCCGGCAGACCGAGCGCTTCGAGCGGCCAGATCTGCGGGTAGACGACAAGCGTATTGGTGTGGTTGTAATCTTCTTCTTTGGTGAACAGGGTGAACAGATCGCCTGCCCGATAGGAAACCGGACCGACCTGGTAAAAGCCGCGCTTATGGAAGAGCAGCTGCACCCGCCGCTCCTGCACCTCCCGCGCGCGCATCGAAAAGCTGGTGAAGAAAGAAAACCGCTCCAGTGAATCGATTGGCGGGGCGTAATCGCTCATCACCCGAACTGGCCCGCTGATCGGATCCTGGAACTGGAGCCAGGTCAGCGGCAGCGGCTTGTCGTTGATTACCGTCAGGGTCATTTCGATCATCTCCCCCGGGAAAACATGGGTGTGATCGAATGCGCGGCCGTAGACGACGCCGATCAGCGATCGATCCCGCCACCAGCGGCCGGCCGCGACGATGAGCAGCAGCAGGGATCCGAGCGTCATGCAGGGAATATTGCGGCCGATGAAAAACCCGCCGACGAGAAAAATGACCGCCAGGGGCACCCAGGCATCGCTGAAAATGCTGTGCTCCCTTTCCGCCACCGCCAGCCCGCGCGCCCCGGCCAGATCCTCGACCGCCGGATTCTGTCCCTGCCGCCAGGCCTCCCCCACCCGCTTGCGGGCCTGTTTGATCTGGTCCTGGGTCAAACCTTCGACGAGGTGGATGTTGGACATGGGGGGTCAGGGAAGGGGGAACGGGGAACGGGAAACGGGGTAAACCAAAATGGAAATCTCTACCCTTCAACCGGGACCGGGACGGTGCTCATGACGTCGTGGAGAACGTCGACAGGGGTGCGGCCGCGCAGCCGGGTCTGGGGATTGACGACCAGGCGATGGACGAGCACGGCCGGCGCCAGCAGCTTGACATCGTCGGGAATGACGAAATCCCGGTTGCGAATGGCCGCCAGCGCCTGGGCGGTGTGGTATAGGGCCATCGTCGCTCGCGGGCTGGCCCCCAGCTCGATGTCGGCATGGTCCCGGGTCGCGCGACAAACCTGGACGATATAGCGGCGCACCGACTCTTCCACCCGCACGGCGCGGACCTGCATCTGCAGTGTGATGATGGTTTCCGGGTCGGCCACAGGCTGCAGCGTAACGAGCGGATCTTGACGCTCGAATCGGAGCAGAATTTCTTCTTCCTCGGTTTCATTGGGATACCCGATGGCCAGGCGCATCAGGAAGCGGTCCAGCTGGGCTTCGGGCAAAGGAAAAGTCCCTTCCAGCTCGACCGGATTCTGGGTTGCCAGGACCAGAAAGGGGCGGGGGAGGGGATGGGTCTGGATATCGACCGTGACCTGCCGCTCCTGCATCGCCTCCAGCAAGGAAGACTGCGTGCGCGGCGTGGCCCGATTGATTTCATCGGCCAGCAGGATCTGGGAGATGATCGGCCCGGGTCGAAATTCAAATTCCTGGAGCTTCTGATTGTAAAAATAGATCCCCGTAACATCCGATGGCAGCAGATCCGGTGTGAACTGAATGCGCCGGAAGGTGCATCCCAGCGAGGCGGCCACCGCCTTGGCCAGTGTCGTCTTGCCCGTGCCCGGGACGTCTTCGAGCAGAAGATGACCCCCGGTCAGCAGCGCCACGAGCGTCAGGTCGATGATGGTATCTTTGCCGACAATGACTTTCTGAATATTCTCCCGCAGGGCGCGGGCGGTTTGGGCGATTTCGGTCATAGGGGATACACAATCAGCCAGATCGGTTGAACTGGCGGTACTATACCTGATTTTACCGGGGCCTGCCCGTCATCTCAGGCGGCGATCAGTCCGTGCGGGCGGTATGGCGATGGGGCGCCAGGGCCGTGCGGATGGCGGCGTGCAGACGGTGGTTGTCGGCGATGATGCCGTTGACTTTGGGAAAGGGTTTGTTGAAAGTAAACGGCCGGTCGTCGAGGTCGACCGCTTCCCCTCCGGCTTCGGTGACCAGGAGCGAGCCGGCACAGATATCCCACTCATGCTTCGGTCCCCGGCTCCAGGTGGCGTCCGCCAGCCCGGCCGCCACCCGCGCCAGCTTGTAGGCGATGCTCCCAACGGTTCTCAACTCCACCAGCTCCTCAAACGGGGCGAATTCACCCCGTTTGTGCTCCGAGCGGCTGGCGTCGATCCGGGCGCCGGCCAGTGTGGCGAGATCGGAAACGGCGACCGGCCGGCCGTTTAACCGGGTCCCCTGCTCCAGGCGGGCGGAGAAAAGGTTTTCGGAAACGGGATGATAGACGGCGGCCAGCACCGGCTTTCCGTCCGCCACGAGGGCCACTGAAACGGAGAACTCCGGAATGCCCAGAACAAATTCCTTGGTGCCGTCGAGGGGATCAACCACCCAGACCTGGGAGCGTTCGAGCCGCTCCGGCCGGTCGGCCGACTCCTCGCTGAGCCAGCCGGCCTCCGGGAGAAGAGCCCGCAGCCGCGCTTTTAAGAGGCTGTCGGCGGCTAAATCGGCTTCGGTCACCGGATTATCGGGGCTTTTTTCCCCGACCTCGAAAGCCCCTCGATAAAAAGAAAGTATCAGGCGGCCGGCCTCTCGGACGATGTCATGGAGAGATTGTTCAATGTCGTTTTGCATGCAACAAGTATGGCTTTCCCCTCCGAGAAGTCAACTTTTCACCGCCGTTTGCCTGCGCCGCCCCCCAAATGCTTGCCGGAGGGTTCAAAAACCGCTAAATTGTACGAAATGTAATCTATTTTACAGGCACCGGGGAGGTGTGGAATGACAGGTATCCGACTCTGGCGCAAAATCGGTCCACTGCTGGCGGTTATCGCCCTGTTCATCGTGACGGCGATCGCCTTCGCCGATATCAATCACATCGTCCAGCCGGGCGAGACGCTTTACGGCATCTCGCGCCGCTACGGGGTGTCGATTCAAGAAATTCTGGCCGTCAACAATATTCCCAATCCCAACCGCATTGAGGTCGGGCAGGTCATCGTGATTCCCACAACGGGCAGCACGCCGCCGGCGGGAGGGGGCAGCGGCGGCCCGGCCACCGGCACGATCCACACCGTCCGCAGCGGTGAAACGCTGGCGACGATCGCCCGCCAGTACGGCTCGACCGTCACCGCCATCGCCCAGGCCAACAGCCTGATCAATCCCAATCTCATTTACGTCGGGCAGCAGCTTCGCATTCCGGGCGCCTCCGGCGGCACGCCGCCGCCCGCGCCGCCGCCGACTGCGACCCCGGGTGGGGGTTCTTCAGGCGGGACACCACCGTCCGGGACGATCATCCATATTGTCCGCCCCGGTGACACGCTGAGCCGTATCGCGGCCCTCTACCGGACCACCGTGGCGGCGATCATGCAGGCCAATGGACTCTCCAATCCCAACCTCATTTATGTCGGCCAATCGCTGCGCATTTCAGGCGGGTCGAGCGGTGGGAGCAGCGGCGGCGGGACGACCCAGCCGCCGACAACCGGGCCGATCAACCTGACGGGAACGGCCTTTGGCGGCCAGACCCAGACCTTCGCCAACGCCGGCACGATGCGGGATATCGGCATGACGTGGGTCAAATTCCAGCACAAGTGGAACGAGGGGGATTCCCCCAACGCGGTGGCTGGGTTGATTAAAAACGGCCACGCCCAGGGCTTCAAGGTCCTCCTGAGCATGCCCGGCGCCCGCACCTATCCCACGTCGATCAATGCGGCGGCTTATGTCGAATTTCTGAAAGGAGTGGCCTCCCTCCCCGAGCCGCCGGATGCCATCGAAGTCTGGAATGAAATGAATATCGATTTTGAATGGCCGGCCGGGCAGATCAGCCCGACAAGTTATGTCAACAACATGCTCGCCCCGGCGTATAATGCCATCAAGCAGGCCAATTCGAAAATTCTCGTCATTTCCGGTGCCCCCGCTCCAACCGGTTTTGACAATTCGACCAACGCCTGGGCCGATGACCGCTACATGCGCGGCTTTACCGCGGCCGGCGGCACGCGCTACGCCGACTGCATCGGCATTCACTTCAATGCCGGGGCAACGGCGCCCAACACGACCAGCGGGCATCCGGGCGGCAGCCACTACAGCTGGTACTACGGCCCGATGGTCACCACCTACAGCAACGCCGTCGGCGGGGCGCGGCCGCTCTGCTTCACCGAAATCGGGTATTTGAGCAGTGAGGGGTACGGCGCCATCCCGGCTAATTTTTCCTGGGCGGCCGGCACAACGGTCGACCAGCACGCCCAGTGGCTGGCCGATGCCCTGCGGCTGGCCGTCAACGACAGCCGGGTGAGCATGTTTATCGTCTACAATATTGATTTCACCCTCTACCAGACCAACGGCGATCCCCAGGCGGGGTATGCGATCATTCGGCCGAATGGCAGCTGCCCGGCCTGCGCCAAGTTTAAACAGGTCCTGGGCCGGTAAACGAGCCGGCCAAAAAAAAGCCCCGCGCAGGCGGGGCTTTTTTTTCTAGGCTGTTTAACCGGTCGATCGCGATCGACAGAGCAGGAGGTTACCTTTTTTCGACCAGCCGCAGAAAGCGGCAGGCGGCGTGCAGGAAGCCAAAATCACCCAGCGGAGGCATCAATTCCGTGACGTCGGTTATCAGGAACACGCGCCCGTCAAACTCGACCTCCTGCCCGATTTCCGGCTTTTCATCGACGTTGATGATGGCGCCGGGGTGCCCCCCGCCCTCGACAACATAACTGACTTTGTAATAGATGGCTTCAGACATCGCGATTCGTGAATCCTCTGACGGGTCTACATCGTGGCGAGATTGCGGTGGCGCAGCTTAAAGGCCAGGTCCTGGGCCAGGTTGCGCATGATCTTGTAGCCAACGTGGGCGTGAAAATTGCAGATCTCATTGAACGGGGCATACTTGATCACGTAGAGGCGGCAGCCGTCATTCCCAGCGCGGCCAGACGCGGAACGATATCCCTGGGCGATTAAAGCCATTTCCCCAAAAACCTGACCGATGCCGAGCACCACGAGCGGCTGCTCGGCTGCCAGCCCGGAAATAAAGACATCAATCGAGCCTTCGGCCACGATAAACACCTCATCCCCGGTCGTATTTTGCTGGATCACCAGATCGCCGGGCGCGTAGGATCGCTCGCGGCTGATAGCCGAAAGCAGCTCCAGCTCACCCTGGGTCAATCCATTAAACAGCTGAACTTTTCGCAGTAGGTTGATCATAATCCATTAGCAAAATGCCATCCGGGATACCGTTTCACCACCTTATCTTAGACGGGTTGGCACATCCCAGCAAGGAAAATTGGACCATGGTCCTAGCCCCAATTTTGAAGGGCAATTCGCCCATCCCCATTTCCCCCCTTCCTCAAATAATTAAACCATTTTTTTCACCCAATGGGGTGGAAATCCACGCTCCATTCACGAGTAACGGCCGATCAATTTCCAGCTGGTTTGTTTGACTTTTAGCAGTGAGGGAGTAAAATTCCAACCACTTGACGCCGAAGTGGCGGAATCGGCAGACGCGCTACGTTCAGGGCGTAGTGGGCATTACGCCCGTGTGGGTTCGACTCCCACCTTCGGCACACCCGGTTAACAGCTCAAACGATCCGTTTGGGCTGTTTTCGTTTCCGCGGGCGGACCCATTCGCCGCGCCTCCCGCATTGAAGATGACCCGCTCCCTTTGGAGAACAGGACCAGCCAGCCTCGGTTTGAGAAAATTGGCACAAACGTTATAATTTGAATCGACCCAATTGAGGATAATTGAACCAGAGGATTTCCGTATGAACGTTTTTACCGTAATCGGCATCGTCGTCATCAGCGTTGCACTCCTTGCTCTCCTTCTGGCCGCCGTCACCTACCGCCTGAATCTGGCCGTTACCCAGAATATCCAGGACATGGAGAAACAGCAGGCCCGCTACAAGCCGGCCACGACGATGGGTTTTAAAATTCCGCCGACCGAAAATGAAGACGTTCAATTCCAGGAAGCCCGAAAAGAGGCGGCCCGGCTGGCGGCCGCCACCCCGCGGGGGGCCAATATGCGCATCGGCCGCGAGGGCGCGTCCACGCTGCGCACCGCCAGCAAGAATTTGAAAAACGACCCGATCAGCGCCTTCAAAATCGCCTCGGTCCAGGGCTGGCGCGGCCTGGGCGAATTTGAAACGCTGCAGGCTCAGGCGACGACCCAGGTGGTCGCCGCGCCCAAAGCGGCCGGCAAGCAGGTCAAGCGGAAGCTCGTCCCCGGCAAAGATTACCCGGTCATCGAAATCACACCCGACATGGATCCGGCCGAAAAGCGGAAGGCCCGCATCGCCAATGCCAAGGCCAAGTCGGCCGCCATGAAAGAGCTGAAAGCCGCCGGGGCCGATATGGTGGCCGCGCCGGCCGCCGCGCCGGCCGCACGCGCCGCGGCCCCCGCCGCGCCAAGTGGTCCAACCGCCGCCGACGTCGGCATCGCCGAGCCGGATCTCATTGAAATCACGGATGACATGGACCCGGCCGATGTGCGCAAAGCGCGCATCGCCAATGCCAAGGCGATGTCCGCCTACAAGAAAGCCTTGAAGGCGGCCGGCGTCGATCTCTCAGCCGGGGATGACGGCGGGGAAGAATCGGCCGTGGCCGAAGCGGCCCCGGCTCCCGCAGCAGCGGCCGCCGCCGCCGAGCCGGAAGGGTTGAGCGACATTCCTAAACCGGATCTGATCGAAGTCAGCGACGACATGGACCCGGCCGATGTCCGCCAGGCCCGCATCGCCAACGCCAAGGCGATCTCCGCCTATAAAAAGGCCCTGAAAGCAGCCGGGATCGACCCCTCCAGCGTCGAAATCTAATTCCAACCCGCACCGCTTAAAACCACCAGGGGCTGCGCCACGCAGCCCCTTTTTTTGTTTTCCCATCCGTCGGACATTTGTTGGAAACCCGTTGTTTTTACGCGATACATATCGCCGGGGTCTAAGATAGGGAAGCGCTTGGCTCTCGGGCCTTCTTTTGCTTTTTGAACCACTATGGGCAACAACTTACTGGACATTCGCATTCGGCAACGAGAGTTTTTGCTGGCGATCAGCCGCGCCCTGACCGCGGAGCTGGATTTATCCGATGTCCTGCGCATCATCCTGCAGGCGGCGGTTGAATTCATCGCCGGCCGGGCCGGCATGATCGTCCTGGCCGACCCGAATGAGCACATCTTCCGCGTGGCCGCCGCCCTGGGAATTCCCGGGGAAAATTTCGAGCGCTACCCCCAGCTGCTGCGCGGCATCCCCTTTGAAGAAGGCGCCGAAGAAGAAGCCATCCCCCGGATTGACCAGGGCATTCAATCCCTGGCCGGCGAGGTCAGCGCCGACCTGGACGTGGCCCAGACGATTCTCCTGCCCATGCAGAGCGGCGATACGATCATCGGCATGATTTATGTCTTCCAGGAGAAAAACTACGTCTTCAGCAACGACGCCCCGAATCTCCTGCAGAGCTTTGCCGACCAGGCGGCCATCGCCGTAAAAAACGCCCGCCTCTACGAGCAGATCATTTCGGAAAAGCAGCGGCTGGACGCCATCCTCGAACAGAGCGCCGACGGGGTCCTCATCCTCGATCCCCAGCTGCATATCCAGGTTTTCAATCAGTCGCTGAGCCACATCACCGGCTGGAAAGCCTCGGAGGTGATCGGCTGCCATCACGACACCGTTCTCCAATGGCAAAATCTGCGCACCGAGACCGACCTCCTGCAGGCGCTCGAGCAGGGCTGGCCGCTGCCCGGCTCGGCTCCGCTGTACGTCGAGGGGCAAATTGTCCGGGCGAACGGGGAGAAAATTAGCCTGGGTGTGACATACGCCCCCCTGCTGAGCGCCCGCGGCCGCATGATCAATATCATCGCCAATGTGCGGGATCTCACGCGCTACCGGCAGGAAGAACAGCTGCAAAAAACCTTTATTTCCGTCGTCAGCCACGAATTAAAAACTCCCGTTTCCATCATCAAGGGGTATGCCGGCACGCTGCGCCGGCGCGACGTCAGCTGGCCGCGGGAAGTGATGGACGAGTACCTGGCCGTCATCGAAGAAGAAGCCGATCAGCTGACCGATTTGATCGACAATCTCCTGGAGGTTTCCCGCCTGCAGGCCGGCAATTTCAAACTGAACGTGGCCGACAACATTTCGATCCCGGTCATCGCCAGACACACGGCCAAGAAATTTCAGACCCAGACCAACAAGCACACGATAGGTGTCGATTTTTCCGACCGGTTTCCCGAAGTGGTGGCCGATGAGCGGCGCCTGACCCAGGTGTTCAACAACCTGCTCAGCAATGCCATCAAATATTCCCCGGACGGTGGCCGGATCGAGATCAGTGGTACAATAAACGATGGCTATGTGACCGCCTCCATTTCCGACCAAGGGATTGGAATTCCGGATCACGAGCGCCACCGCATTTTTCAACAATTTTCCCGCCTGGACAATGATCTGAGCCGCAAGACGGAAGGAACCGGCCTGGGCCTTTTTCTCTCAAAAGCGATCATTGAAGCCCACAACGGCCGCATCTGGTTTACCAGCAATGTCGACCCGAACGAAGGGCCGGTTGGGACCACATTTACTTTTTCCTTACCAAAACAGAATTAATTGAATCACGCCGGCCGCAGCCGGTCACCTTCGACCATTCCGGAGTTCGCCATTCAAGCCGGAATGCCCGGTTCTGCGCAGGCGCGATTTTCAGGAGATAGCATGCAAACTCAGATTAACTGCCCCAAGTGCCGCGCACCGATCAATGCCCAGATTTACAACATCGTCGATGCCCAGCGCACGCCCGAATTAAAACAGATGCTGCTGGCCGGCGCGCTCAACGTGGCCCAGTGCCAGAACTGCGGGACGGCCACCCAACTCTCCGTACCGATGGGATATCATGATGCCGAAAACCAGCTTTTTATGGTCTATGTACCCATGGAGCTGAACCTCCCCATGGCTGAACAGGAGAAGCTCATCGGCCAGATGACGCGCGCCATTACCGAAGGAATTCCAAAGGACCAGTTCAAAGCTTACCTGCTGCAGCCGCAGAATATCCTGACCATGCAGACCTTCATGGAGAAGGTCTACGCCACGGAGGGGATTACCCCGGAGATGCTGAAGCGGCAGCGCGACCAGGCCCAGCTGCTCCAGCAGCTGGCCGGCGCCGATCGGGAGAAGCAAACAGAACTGATTGCGGAAAAACAGGCGCTGATCGACGAGACCTTTTTCGCCATGCTGGCCGCCAACCTCCAATCGGCCGAGCAGTCACAAGCTCCCCAGGCCAATCAGACCTTCATCAAGCTGACGAATCTGCAGGCCCGTCTTTTAACCATGACGGAAGCCGGCGCCCGGCTGGAAAAGCGGCAGCTGGCCCTGCGGGATTTCCAGCAGGCGGCGCAGCAGCGCGGCGGGCTCACGCTCGAACTCTTTCTCGAATACCTGCTCAAATACGCCCCGGATGAACCGACGCTCGACGCCATCATCGAGATGGGTCAGCAGGGAATCCGCTACGAACTGTTCGCCCTGATCACCGATCGGATTGAACAGAGCCAAGATCCAGCCGAAAAGGAACAACTGACAGCCCTGCGCGAAAAACTCCTGGGCATCTATGAGGCCATGCAGGAAGAGGCCCAGTCGATGTTGAAAGAAGCCGAACAGACCCTCAACCACCTGCTCGCCGCCCCCGATCTAGAAAAGGCGATCATCGAACAGGCCAATCACTTCGACGACAGCTTCCTCTATTTCCTGTCGGGGCAGATGCAGCAGGCGGAAAACCTGCAGGACAGCCGCCGGCTGTCCGAGCTTGAGCGGATCCACAGCGCCATCATGGCCGAAGCGGAAAAGCAGATGCCGCCGGAGCTTCGTCTGCTCAACGAGCTGCTGAGCACCGACGACGAGTCGGTTCAGCGCCGGTTGATCGACCAGCTGCCGGCCGAGGCCCGGCCGGAGTTCGGCGCTCTCCTGAAAATGATGGGGGGAGAATTCGCCAAGAGCGATCCGAAAATCAGCAAACGAATCGAAAATCTCCAGGCGCTGCTGCAGTAGTCCCTCCCAGAACTCCATAAAAAAATGCCGGGCGAAACCCGGCTTTTTTTATTCTATTGGGGAAACGGCCGCCCCTCAATCGATCGGGTTATCGAGGCGAAAGCCGTGACCGCGAACAGTAACCACATAATTGTAGTCGTCCAGTTCGGCCAGGCGATCTCGCAGGCGGCGCACCAGGGCGTCAATCGCCTGCTCGGTCACTCCCAGGCCATCCGTCCCCGGCCAGACGATGTCCACGATCCCCTCCCGGTCACACACCGCCCCCTCGGCATCGTAGAGCAGCTTGAGCAGGCGAAATTGGGCCAGGGAAAGCGGTGGATCGAGTTCGCTTCCCCGAACGGAAACGTTGCGGAGCTCCTCATTGAGAACCAGCCGCTTGCCGGGCACCGGAGGTGTCCAGGTCAGCGGCAGCGTCGCTTCCGTCCCGACGAACATCAGGGTGACACAGAGCGCGATTTGAATCTGGTCTCCATCCCGCAGTGGAACAGATCCTTCAATTCGCTGACCGTTGATGTGCGTGCCATTTTTACTGCCCAGATCGTGCAGGATATAGCGATCCCCCTCGTGCGTAATGCGGACGTGGTGGCGAGAAACCTGTCGTTCCGGAAGAACGAGATCGCAGTCATTGCCCCGGCCGATGAGGAATTCCCTGCCTTCGATCGTCCAGCGCTGGCCGATCAACTGCCCTTCCCGCGTAATTAAAACCGGTTTATTGCTCATGTGTTACCCCTGCCGCTAATTTTAGGTAAAATCATTAAAAGTTACAAGCGCGATCGGATTTGCGGGCGGCAGCCGCAGGACCGGCGGCCGATCTCCCCAAGGGGATGGTCCGCCGGATCGAACCGCGATGGAATGCGGACACTCGATTCGCCGGGATGAGATCCCGTGGTCCGGTCGGCGTTTCTCTCTGGCGATCATGCTTCCTCCTTTAGCTAACGGCACGGTTCTACGCGAGCGCTATATCCTCACCGAGGTGGTGGGTCAGGGCGGCATGGGCAGCGTTTATCGGGCCGAAGATGCCCGCCTGCCCGGCCGGCTCTGCGCCATTAAGGAAGTGCAGGCCGATCCGAATGCCCCGCCGGAACTGGCCGCACAGCAGCAGGCCCAGTTTCTGCAGGAAGCGAGCATCCTGGCCCGTCTCGACCATCCCAACCTGCCGAAGGTATCCGATTTTTTTAACGAAAACGATCGCGACTACCTGGTCATGGACTTCGTGCCGGGAAAGGATCTCAAGCAGATTCTCAATGAAACGCTCGAACGAGGCCATCCGATCGCCGAAGACCTGGTGATCAGCTGGTCGATGCAGATCATCGACGCCCTCCGCTACCTGCACCAGCACGATCCCCCGGTCCTCCACCGGGATATCAAGCCATCCAATATCAAATTGACTCCCGACAACCGCATCAAGCTCGTCGATTTCGGCCTGGCCAAAATCCTGGTAACCGACGATATGCGCACCATTACCGTCATCCAGGGGCGGGGCACGGAGCTCTATACGCCGCTCGAACAGTACGGCGGCGATTCAGATCACACTGACGCCCGCTCGGATCTCTACGCCCTGGGGGCGACGATGTACACCCTGGTCGTCGGCACCCCACCCCCTTCGGCAAAAGAGCGTTTTCTGCGGCCGCACCTGCTGCGCCCCCCGCGAGAGCTCAACCCGCTGATCAGCGAAAATGTCTCCCAGGCGATCATGTGGTCCCTGGAAATGCACCCGGATCGGCGGCCAGCCAACAGCGAGCTGATACGCGCCGCCATCCTGGGGGAAATTCAACCCCTGCTCGAGCGGGGTGCTTCCGCCAGCACCCCGGATTGGCTGGCGGCCGTGCGGGAGAACCGGGTGGCCCTGATTTTCGCGGCCGTCCTTTTCGTCATCGCCCTGATCATCACCATATCCTGAAGAGAGTCCCAAAAATCACGGTTCCTGTCCGAGGTTGAATCCCCCGGTCAGGCCGGGAAAATCAATTGTCGATCGAAAGAAACGGCTCCTGTTGAAAACGATTTCAGTTTGCCATCGATTTTCATTGATAACTATGCGAATTCAGCTTGACTTTCCCTCAGAATCCCGTTATATTTTGGCCGAAATTTTATACCCCCATATCCCCTGATCGGTATAAAGTGATTCACCTGAAATCTGGCAAATTCCAATGCCGAACAAGTAAAAGGTGGAAAAAATAGGAGAGGCCAATGGCAAGTGTCAGCTATAAACACGTCGTTAAGCGGTATGGTGATGTCACCGTCATCAAAGATCTCAGCATGGAAATCGCCGACAAGGAATTTGTGGTCTTTGTCGGACCATCCGGCTGCGGCAAATCGACCAGCCTGCGTATGCTCGCCGGGCTGGAAGAGATCACCGGAGGGGAAATCTGGATCGGTGACCGCAAGGTCAACGATGTGCCTCCGAAAGATCGCGATATCGCCATGGTATTCCAATCGTATGCACTCTACCCGCATATGTCGGTCTACGACAACATGGCGTTCGGCCTGAAGCTGCGAAAAACGCCCAAGGCGGAAATCGACAGCCGCGTGAAGGAAGCGGCAGAAATTCTCGGTCTTACCCAATACCTCGATCGGAAGCCGAAAGCTCTCTCCGGCGGTCAGCGCCAGCGCGTCGCCGTCGGCCGGGCCATTGTGCGCGAACCAGCCGTCTTCCTGATGGACGAGCCGCTTTCCAATCTCGACGCCAAACTGCGCGTGACCGCCCGGGCGGAAATCTCCAAGCTGCACCAGCGGCTGCAGACGACTTTCGTCTACGTGACCCACGACCAGGTCGAGGCAATGACGATGGGAGACCGGATCGCCGTCCTCAATGCCGGGGACCTGATGCAGATCGATACGCCGCGCAATCTCTATGAACATCCCGACAACATCTTCGTGGCCGGCTTCATCGGCAGCCCGAGCATGAACTTTTTCGATGCCACCCTGGTGGCCGAGGAAGGCAAGCTCTACGTCGATACCGGCAGCTTCCGCCTGGCTGTTCCGGCCGATCGGAATAAGGCCTACGAATCCTATATCGGCAAGCAGGTGACCTTTGGGCTGCGCCCCGAACACATCCACGGCGCAAGCTTCGCTCCCCCGAGCATCCAAGCCTCTCCGCTGGAAGGGGTCGTCGACGTCATCGAACTGCTCGGCCACGAACTCCATCTGTACATCACCACCGGCAAACTGACCTACGTGGGCACGGTGGATACCCGCCTGGCCCCGGCAATCGGCAGCAAGGTAAACCTC
>JBFFZG010000071.1:0-17639 GCA_041568735.1 Promineifilaceae bacterium (SeqCode) | reverse complement strand
TCATCGTCCCCAACTCCGACTTCATCAATCGGACGGTCATCAATTGGTCTCACGGAGACAACATCGTCCGCGTGCACGTTCCGGTCGGCGTGGCCTACGGCTCGGACGTGGCGCTGGTCACCAAGGCGCTGCTCGGGGTGGCTGTGGGCAGGGGAGTCGGGGTATCCGAAGGGCGTGGCGTTTCCGAAGGCAGCTGGGCCACGGCAGTCGGGGTTTCGACGGGAAACAGGCTGAAGCGGTTTAAGAGAGCGGCGCTCGACAGCAGGGCCACACTGGCGACCGCGGTGACGGTCAGCAGCGGGAGCCGCCGGCGCGGTGACAGGGTTTGACCGGCTGCCAGGGACGCACCGGCCGGTGGGGACGGCCGGAGAAAAAGCACCCGCAGGCGGGCTTTGAGAATCGAGGCGCGTGAGCGGCGGCGGCGGCGGCGGCGGATCTGCTCAGGGAGACGGGCCTGCCGCCTGGCCTCCCGGAGGTGATAAAGGGCGGTGGCCAGCCAATGAATCAACCGGCCGAAGGTCGTGAAGGGCCAGGCCAGGAGCAGGGCAAGCCAGCGGAGCGGCCGCCAGAGGCCGCGTCCCAGCGCAGCTAAAATTTCCCACCAGCGTTTCATGCGTGGCCAGTTTATCAGAATCGAAAGATTATGTCATGTAAATAGGGCGACAGGGGATAGGACTAAAGTCTCAAAAAGGTGAGCAGTTTGCAGCCGGCCTCCCGGCCTCCAGCGAATCCCCGGAAACTGCCATCGCTAATCCGGCTGCCGCTGCCGCGGTTTCAAGCGATCGGCCAGGTCGCGCAGCTGGCTGAAGCGGATCGGCTTGATCAGCAGCAGATCGACCTTGGACTCGAGGTATTCGCCCAGGCGGGCATCGGCCGTCGTCACGATCACCCGGCAGCGATCATACCGCGGATCAGCCCGCAGCGCCTCGAGAATCTCCTCCCCACTCACGCGCGGCAGATGGAGATCGAGAGCGATCAGCTGCGGCGGGTCGCCCTGCAGCCGCTCGAGCGCCAGCTGTCCATCTCGAATAACTTCGGTTTCGTAACCGGCCATGTGCAGGGCCTGGTAAAAAATTGTGGAGAGATTTTCGTCGTCTTCAATGACCAGCGCTTGCGGTTTCGTCATAAGATTTCCCTTCGTTGATGACCCGGCTTCCCGGGTGATAAGCCTTCATCCGGCCGGCTGTTCGGCCTCCGTTTCGCATGGTAGCGGCTCGGCTTCCGGCAGCAGGAGCGGGAGGCTGAGTGTAAAGGCGCTGCCGGCGCCGGGACTGCTCTGGACTTCAATGGTGCCTCCCATCAAATTGACCAGCTGCTTGACGATCGAGAGGCCAAGACCGACACCACCGTGCTCCCGGGTTGGACCGGATCGAACCTGCTGAAACTGATCAAAAATGGCCGACTGCATTTCTGCTGGAATGCCAATTCCGGTATCGGCCACGCGAATGAGCCAGGTCGAGGGCGGGTCGAGAAAGATGGACACGTCAATGCGGCCGGCTCGTGTAAATTTCACCCCGTTGTTAATCAAATTGATCAAAATCTGGAAGAGGCGGTCGGGGTCACCCAGCAGCGTGCTCGGCAGCGTCGGGTCGATTTCGCAGCTCAATTTCAATCCTTTCTTTTCCGCCAGAAGCCGCATCGTCATTTCGACCCGATGCACCAGGTCCTCAACTCCGAATGGAATTTCATTCAAATGCATGCGGCCGGCTTCCAGCTGGGCAACGTCGAGCAAATCGTTCACCAGCTTCACCAGGCCATCGGTGCTCTGCATCACTTTATCCAGGATTTCAATCTGGCGCGGATCAACCGGGCCGTAAATACCCAGCTGCAGCATTTCGGCGAACCCCAGGATGGCCGTCATCGGCGTGCGGAGTTCATGGCTGACCCGGGCGATCAGCTCGGATTTCAGGCGGCTGGCGTCGAGGGCGCGGTCTCGCGCCTGGGCCAGAGCGATTTCCGCCGCCCGTCGTTCGGCCAGCTCCTGCTGCACCTCGGTATAGAGTTCGGCGTTATCCACCACCTGACTGACGGCCGAAGCGACATTCTGTACCAGGGCGATTTCATCTTCATCGAATTCGCGTAATTCGATGGCGTTAAGCCCCAGGGTCCCCATCACCCGTCCCCGCACGATGAGCGGCACGATCAGCATGGAGCGGGTGCCGCGCCGGCGGGAAATATCCTGAATGACCGCCTGGCGCGGGTCGGTCTGGGCATCTGGAATATACAGCGGCTGCTTGGTGCGCAGAACGGTCTGTGTCGCCACATTATTTTCGACCGGAATCACCTCGCCCAGAGCGGAAATTCGGCCCTCATCCAGATATTCGGCGATGATCGTCAGCTTCGTTTTTTCCTCGTTGAGAACGCCGAAGGCCGCCTGGGGCAGATTCAGGAAATCGGCGAGCTCCTGGCAGACCGTCTCCAGGATGGCGCTGAGATCCAGGGTCGAGGTGGTGGCGCCAATCACCCGGTTGAGGAGCATCGTCTCTTTGAGCTTCCGCTCGCGCTCCTGCTGCGCCTGGATAAAGGCGGTAATGTTCTGAAAGGTCAGCACCGCTCCCTGGAAGATACCATCCCGCATTATCGGGTTGAGGACGAAAGAGACGGGCAGGCGCTGGCCGCTGCGATGGAGAAAAGTGACGTTCTCTTCACGGGCCGGCTCCCCGTTGCGGATCTGGTTGAACAGGCGTTCCGTGGTCGTCCTGTCATCGGCCGCCGGCATGACCCAGTCAAGGGCGAGCTGCCCCCGGAGTTCGGCTTCCTGCCAGCCGATTAAATTTTCCGCCTCGGGATTCATGAACAGAAGGCAGCCGTTCTCATTCAGCGAACAAAGCCCTTCGCCGAGGGACTCGATAACCGCCTGCAGCTTATCCCGTTCGCTGCGCAGCAGATGGGCCGAGGAACGCCGTAAATTTTCATAGGCACCGGTCAGCTCTTCACGCAGCGCGCTGTAGGCTTCTTTCCAGCGTTCCGTGGCCGTGTCGGTTTGTTGATAGGTCTCCTGGATTTTTTCCAGCAGCGCTTCCCAGCTCCCCTGATCCGGGAGTGCGTCTCGATCGATTCCGAGGAGGTCGAGCTGTCGCTGCAGTAAGTGGTGGGTCGTCATGATCGTTTCCAACCGCGGGGCTAAATCACCTCGATGACATGGCCCCGGGTGACACTCATCACATCCACCGGCAGGCGGATTGTGAATACCGACCCCTCGTTCGGGGTGCTTTCCAGGATGATATCGCCGCCCATCAGGCGGCAGTAGCGCCGGCTGATGGCCAGCCCCAGCCCGGTGCCGCCAAATTTGCGGGTGGTGGAGTCATCGGCCTGCACAAAGGGCTCGAAGATGGCCGCCTGCTTGTCCGGGGCGATGCCGATGCCGGTATCGGCCACTTCGATCTCGATGAAGGACTGCTCCCCTTCCCGGCTGCGGGAACCGCGAATGGAAATGACCCCATTTTCGGTGAATTTAGCCGCGTTGCTGATCAAATTGAGCAGCGATTGGCGCAGCTTGGTCATATCGGCCGTCATCCGGCCGATGTACGGCGAGGCATTCAGCACCAGCCGGTTATTCTTCTTTTTCACCAGAGATTGGCTGACACTGGCCACATCTTGCAGCAGATCGAAGATATCGAACGACTGCAGGTACATGGTCACTTCTCCGGACTCGACCTTCGACAGGTCGAGCACATCGTTAATCACGTCGAGCAGAATCTGGGCCGAGCGGCGAATGCGCACGACATCCTCGACCAGATCGGGGGAGCCGAGCTCTTTCACTTCTTCCTGCATCATGTCGCTGTAGCCGATGATGGCCGTCAGCGGCGTACGCAGCTCGTGGCTCATGCGGGCCAGGAAGGTGCTCTTGGCCCGACTGGCGGCCTCGGCCATCTTGCGCGCCAGCTCCAGATTTTTCTCGGCCCGCTCTCGTTCACCGATTTCCTGCTGCGCGGCCGCGTAGAGCATGGCATTGTCGATGGCCAGTGCTGCCAGCTGGGCAAAGCGCTCCAGCAGATCGATCTGGTTGCGCACGAACTGATTGCCGGCCTGGAGATGAACCAGGCCAATCACGCCGACGAGCCCGTGCTCCGAACGCAGCGGCACGCTGACACCGGCGAAAATCCGGCCGAGATTTTTCCCCTGCACGACCATATCGCGGGGGCTGGCCAGGATCACCGTATCCTGGGTCGACCAGGCCTCGCCGCCCAGGCCCTCACCCGGCTGCAGCCGGGAACCGGCTGCGTGCTTGAATATCCCCAGGCCGGCCTGCAGCGTCGTTTCTTGAGTTTCCGGTTCGAATACATAGAGGAACCCGTGCCGCGTCCCGAGGAGGGTCCCCGCCCGCTCGACGATATTTTCCAGCAGATTCGTCAGATCGAGCCGGTTGACCAGACCAAGTGTGGTCTCATGGAGGGCTTCCATGTAAGCATACTGGTTGCGCAGAAGCTGCTCGACGCGGGCCTGCTCTTCGAGTTTGACCTGGAGCTCCTCGTAGAGCTGCGCATTCTCGAGCGCCTGGCTGGCCGCGGCCGCCACATTCTGAGCCAGGTTGATTTCTTCTTTGGAAAACTGCCGAACCTTTTGATCGTTGAGGGCAATGATGCCGATTACCCGCTGTTTGGCGATCAGGGGCAGCAGCAGGGTGGCTGACGTATCGTGTCGGGAGCCAGCCGGCACCAGATCGGCCGCCCCCAGCAGGTCGTCTCCCCAGATATTCTTTGAAACGATCGGCCCCCGGTTTTTCAGCAAGAATTCGGTCAGGCGATTATCCTGAACCGGCAGCCGCTCGCCGAGGGAGCTGTGAATTTCCTCTTTTTGCAGATATTCAGCCACCACCCGCATTTCCGAATGCTCCGGGTTCAACAGCGCGCAGGTGACGTGGGAGAGATCGAGCGTCTTGGCGAGCTCCCGGCAGACGATCGTCAAAATTGTATTGGTCTCAGAGGAGGACGTAACGGCGGCGATCACCCGGTTCAGCAGCATCGCCTCGTCGAGCTGTTTCTGCAGATCCTGCCCGGTCCGCTGCAGCTGGGTTTCGAGGTATTCCAGGCTTAAATGGGAAAGGAACCCCTGCCATTCCTCCTGGGACGGCGGGCGCTCCTGGTTTAAGCCCAGGCTCTGTAGCAGACTGTTGAGTCGATCGTGCATAGCGGGTCTGTGGTGGTTGAAGTGAACACCAGAAACAGACGTGGCAATTCAGTGCGTGCCTGCCTGCGCCGGGTGGATCCAATCCACTCAGCGGCAGGTATGGTCATCCTCTTAATTTTTCCCGGGAACACCCGGCAGGACAATAGGGTTTTGGTCACACCGGGGGCAGCCGCCGCCCCGGCGCGCGGTAGTTTGAGGTGGATCAGGACCGGAACAGCGGCCGGTTGTCGGTCACCCAGCGGTACAGCGCTTCGATCCCCGTGCGGGCGCCGATCTGCGGGCGCCAGCCGAGCCGATCGGCCGCCTTGCCGATGTCGGCCACAAAAACCCGCTGGTCGCCCGGTCGCCAGTCGGCATAGGTCGGGTCCATGTCACGGCCGCGCAGCTCGCGCAGAATGGGTCCGAACTCGGCCCAGATGGCGAGCGTGTTTTCCGGCCCCCCGCCGATATTGAAGGCTTCCCCACGAACCGAATCGATGGCGGCGATCACCCGCTCGTAAGATCGAATGAGGTCGTCCACGTGGAGGATGTCCCGCACCTGCTTCCCATCACCGTAAATGAACAGCGGCCGGTCGAGCACGGCCGCGATGACGAAAAAGGCAACCCATCCCTGATCTTCGATGCCGAACTGGTGCGGTCCGTAGATGCAGGACTGGCGCAGGCTGACCGTTCGCAGGCCGTAAATCCGGGCGTAATCGAGAACGTATTGATCGGCTGCACCCTTGGAACAGCCGTATGGCGAGTGAAAATCCAGGGGAAAGCCTTCCGGAATTCCCCGAGGGTAATCCCCAAACCGGTAGCGGGTCGCCTCTTCGACAATGCGCAGCCCCTCCATTCCCCCGTAGACTTTGTTGGTCGAGGCATTAATCAGGATGGCTTCCGGGGCCAGCTGGCGCAGCGCCTCGAGCACATTGAAGGTGCCCAGGGCGTTGATCTCGAAGTCCTGCCGCGGCTCGCGCACTGAAGTTGTGACGGCGACCTGGCCGGCGAGGTGCAGGATGACGTCGTTTCCGGGCACCGCCGCGCTGACGGCCGCATGATCCCGGACATCGCCTTCGACAAAGCGGAGCCGTGATCCGTGGCTGCGGCGCAGCCAGTCGAGATTATGGCGTGTGCCCGGCCGGCTCAGGTTGTCAAATACCGTGACCTCGTCCCCCTGGCGCAAAAAGTGATCCGCGCTGTTGGTGCCGATGAAACCGGCCCCGCCCGTGATGAGAAGCTTCATGTTCGTTCTCCGTGATGCCTTTTCGTCCAGATTGATTCGCCCATACGGCTACCCCGGCCCTCCCGGTCCGCGAAAACCCCCTGATTCCCAGGTCGACAGGCGGGGCAGCAGGCTTTCCCAGCGGCCGCGCAGGGTTTCTTCGAAGGTCGTCCGGTCGATGACCAGATCCATCAGCAGGGCCGCTTCCGCATTGTCTCGATAATAATGGGGTCGTTCCCCGATGGCAACGAAATGGTACTTATGGTAAAGGGCCAGGGCCGCCGTGTTGGACGGCCGGACCTCGAGTGTGGCGGCCACCCCTCCCCGTTCAAATCCCCGCCAGAGCGCGTCGAGGAGGAGCAGCTCCCCCAGACCGCTCCCACGCCGGCCGGGATGGACGGCGAGCGTATGAATCTGGATTTCACCGGCGACGAACCAGCTGACGGCATAGCCGAGGATGGCACCGGAGCCGGTCAGGACGACCGCCCGCGCCTGCGGATTTTCCAGCTCGGCGGCGAAGGCGGTTTCACTCCAGGGGGAAGGCTTGGCCTCGCGGTCGATGGCGGCCACGACAGGCAGGTCGGCCGGGACCATCGGCCGGATGGCCAGCCCGGCCGGCAGTTCGGTCAGCGGGGTTCCTTCAGCTGCCATCCGGCCGCCGCAGGTAGGTCGGAGTCAGGGCCGCCGCATCGTCGAGCCGGCCGGCCCTCAGCCGCTCCCAGCCGAGTTCGGCCAGCCAGCCGGCGCGCCGCACCCCTGCGGCCGGCTGCACCAGAAGGCCAAAGACGCTCTGGTTCTTTATTTTTTCTCTCGCTTCCGGCGAAATCTCCCCGGCGATGGCCGTCGGAGCCCGCAGGCCGGCCAGCAGGACGTCCCATGTCAGGATTTCTGGAGCGGCCGCCGCCTGCCATCGCCCGTCGTGGGCTTCGTAGCCGCCGGCGATCACCCGCTGGCGGCCGGCTTCGACGGTTACGACGAGCGCCGGCGCAGCCGAAATTGGAATGCCGGCGGCCGTCACGTCGAGAGTCGGCACCCCAATGAGGGGCAGGTCGTGCACCAGGGCCAGCCCCTTGGCGATTGCCAGGCCGATGCGCAGGCCGGTGTAGGATCCGGGACCGATGGCCACGGCGATCCCCTTCAGCGCGGCCGGGTCAATCTCCTGCCCCTGCAGCAGGCCGGCGATCCGTGGGGCCAGCTCGACGGTCTGCTTTTTGTTCACCGCCCAGCCGAATTCCGCCCGGACGGTGAACCCGTCGTGCAGCGCCAATCCGGTCCACCGGGTGGCTGTGTCGATGGCCAGGATCACGGCTGCCGCTCACCGATCCGCGCCAGCAGGGCGCCGCTGTGGGGTCCGCCGGCCGCCAGCTCCAGCCGGCGGGACGCCTCACCGGCCGTCTCATCCCGGGTGAAGACGATCGTCAGCCGATCCGCCGGCAGCCAGTCGGCCACCCGCTCCGGCCATTCGATCATGACCGGCTCTTCGGAGGCCAGAATATCGCCCAGGCCGATCGTTTCCGCCTCATCCGATTCAACCAGCCGATAACAGTCGAGATGGTAGAGAATCCGGCCGTCTCCGGCACGTGGATATTCGTTGACCAGCGTGTAGGTCGGGCTCGTGACGCGGCTCGAGGAGCCCCACCCACGGGCCACGCCGCGGGCGAAGGTGGTTTTCCCGGCCCCGAGCGGTCCCTGCAGGCAGAGGATATCCCCCCCTGTCAACCGGCCGCCGATCCATTCACCGAGGATCTCCGTCTGGTCCGGCCGGGCGGAGATCAGGACGAGACAGCCGGTCATTTTCCGCACCCCGCCAGCCGCTCGTGAGCCCAAAATTCGTTCGAAATCACCATGCGCATCCATTACTCGTGCAAAACAGGGGTTATTATACTCTCCCTCCTGAATCGTGGTATGATTGCCCCTCTGGAGAATATTCGATGCGCGTGCTCATCATTTCAGATATTCATGCCAACCTGATCGCGTTCGAAGCGGTTCTGGCTGATGCCAGGGGGGCATGGGATAAGATCTGGTTTCTGGGGGATCTCGTCGGCTACGGACCCGATCCAAACGAATGCGTCGCCCTGATGCGAGAGCAGGATCATATCGCCCTGTCGGGCAACCACGATTGGGCGGTGCTGGGCAAGCTCGACATCGACTCGTTTAACGACTACGCCCGCCATGCCGTGCTCTGGGCCCAGGAAATCCTCGGAGAGGATGCCCGGGCCTACCTCGACGAACTCCCTCCATCGCTGATCCCCCATCCATCTTTTTCCCTGGCCCACGCCAGTCCCCGGCAGCCGATCTGGGAATACATTCTCGACCGGAGCACGGCCGATGCCAACTTCGAGTATTTTGAAACCCCCTACTGCCTGGTCGGCCATACGCACGTTCCGGTCGTCTTTGAAATGATCGCCGGGGAGCGGACCTACATGCTGCACCCGCTGTATGACGAGCCCTGGCACCTCAACGGGCAGCATCGCTGCATCATCAACCCCGGCAGTGTCGGCCAGCCACGTGATTCCGACCCGCGGGCCGCCTATGCCCTCCTCGACCTCGAAAAAATGATCTGGACCTACCGCCGCGTCCCCTACGACATCGAAGAGACCCAGCGGCGGATGCGCCAGCACGGGCTTTCGGAACGGTTAATCGCCCGCCTCGCCTTTGGCTGGTGATGGGAACTTTTTGCCTCACCTCATCGTTACATTAACAGATCCATCGATTGGCCATTAATCTGGCGCTGTGATTCGACTCGATTCAGTCGGAATGGGCGGCAGCCAGGACCGCTCAAAGCCACCTCGATTGGTCGCATTGAGTAAACGGAAGCAATGTCTCGCAATTTGGAGGGAACATGGTCAAGAAATTAAATTCAAAGTTGTGGATGATTCTCCTGATGTTCGCTTTTTTAGCGGCCTGCGGCAGCGTTGCCACCCAGGGTCTTCGCATGGAGGAACCCAGTGAGTCGGCCGGTGCGCCCGGCTTCGCGGCCGAAATCGCCGTGGAAGAACCGGCGTTCGCCCCGGCGGCCGAACCGGCCGCTTCTGACAACTTCCAGGTTGGGATCCCGTCGGAGCGGCTGATCATTCGCACGGCCGACCTCGACATCGTGGTGGCCGATACGGCCGAAAGCCTGCAGGCGCTCAACAAGCTGGCCGCTGACATGGGCGGCTGGGTCGTCAGAAGCGGCATCTACAATTTCGGCACGGCCGATCGCGGGAATATCTCGATGCGCATCCCGGCCGAGAATTTCGACCAGGCCCTGGCCACGATCAAGGCGGGTGCCGTCGACGTCAACAGCGAGTCGACCTCCGGTCAGGATGTCACCGAAGAGTTTGTCGACCTTTCCGCCCGCCTGGCCAACCTGGAAGCGACAGCCGACCGGGTGCGCTCTTTTCTCGACGATGCCCGCCGGGTCGAAGATGCCCTGGCTGTCAACCAGGAGCTCAGCCGGCTCGAAGAGCAGATCGAAGTGATCAAGGGGCGGATGAAATACCTGAGTGAATCGGCCGCTTTCTCGACCATCAACGTCAATCTGACGCCCGATGAACTGAACCAGCCGCTCGAAGTGGCCGGCTGGCGCCCCCAGGGCGTCGCCCGCGATGCGATCGAAGCCCTGATCATCGCCGGACAGAACCTGGTCGACGTCCTGATCTGGCTGGTGCTCTTCTTCCTGCCGGTCCTCCTGGTCCTGGGCGTGCCCCTCTACTTCATCGCCCGCTTCATCCGCCGGCGCTGGCGGCAGCGCGGCGCGGCCTCTGAAGCGGCCGGGGGATCTTCCTAGGCGTTGGGGTTTGGGAGTTGGGAGCTGGTGGGTCGCGCGTCCAGTAGGGCGTCCCGGAAAGACTTCCACAGAGTACGGGGAGCGGGTAGCTGGGAACAGCAGTTTGGAATGGCCGGTCCGCAGTGGGCCGGCCATTTTTATTTTGGGGGTTATAGATGGGTGAGGAGCGGGGGGAGCTGCCGGATTTTTTCGATTTCGTGGTAAGCCGGCCGGGATGGATTCGCGGCGGGTACCTCTTCATGGGCCCAGGTCGAATGGTAGGGGATGTGCACCGCCTGGGCGCCGATTTCCACCACCGGCAGGATGTCCGATTTCAGCGAATTGCCGACCATGACGAAGGCATCCGGCGGGAGCTGAAAACGATCGAGAATGTCGGCGTATATCCGGGGGGTTTTGTGGCTGACGATTTCCACGGCCTGGAAGTAATCCCCCAGTCCAGAGCGGGCGACCTTGGACTGCTGGTCGAGCAGATCCCCCTTCGTGATGATCATCAAAGGAAACCGGTCGGCCAGCCCCGCTACCACCTCGCGCACATCCGGCAGCAGCTGCACCGGGGCCCGCATCATCTGGTGGGCATAGTCGAGAATATTCTGGATCTCTCCCCCGGTGATGCGCCCTTCGGTCAGTTCGATGGCCGTCTCGATCATCGAGAGGGTGAAGGCCTTGATGCCGTAGCCAAAATATTGGAGGTTGCGCATTTCGACTTCAAACAGGCGTTCGACGACCCAATCCCGGTCGTGATAGCGGCTCAAAATACCGGCAAACCGCTCCTGGGTCATGTCGTAGAGATCCTGGTTTGTCCAGAGGGTGTCGTCGGCATCGAAGGCGATCAGCTGAATCATGGTTTTCAATTTATTTCCGGCTGGCGGACGGTCAATCAATCGGCCATCGCCCGGTAGGAAAGGGTCCGCTGCCGGGTCATGATGTTTTCGATCGTGTAAATGGCCAGGGCCACCCAGATTATGCTGAAGCCAATCAGGCGGGCCCTGGAAAAATCCTCCCCGTAAATCAGAACCCCGATTAAAAACTGCAGGGTCGGGGCGATGTACTGCAGGATGCCGACCAGGGAGAGGGGAATGCGCGCGGCGGCCGCGCCAAAGAGCAGCAGGGGAACTGCGGTGACGACGCCCGATGCCATGAGAAGCAGATCGTTCCAGCGGCTGATCGAGCCAAATCCGCCCGATCCGGTCGCATGAAAGTACAGCAGCAGGCCCAGCGCCGGCAAGAAGAGCACCGCGGTTTCCAGGGTCAGCCCCTGAATTGAGTCCATCGGAGCCTTTTTCTTCATCAGGCCGTAGATGCCGAAGCTGAAGGCGAGCGTGAGGGCGATCCAGGGCAGCTGGCCGTAGCTGATAGTCAGGTAAATCACCCCGCCGGCCGCAAGGATAATGGCCAGCCACTGTCCTGGCCGCAGCGACTCCTTCAAGAACACCATGCCAAACAGCACGCTGACCAGGGGATTGATGAAGTAGCCGAGGCTCGTCTCCAGGATATAGCCGGCGTTGACGCCCCAGATGTAGACTCCCCAGTTCACCCCGAGAAAGAGCGCCGCCAGGGCGTAAACCAGCAGAATCCGCCGGTCGCGCCAGGCGGCCGCCAGCGACCGGAGCCGCCCTTTGTAGAGCAGCAGGGCGACCAGAAAGAACAGCGCCCAGACGATCCGGTGGAAGAGAATCTGCAGAGACGGGACATCGCTCAGAAGCTTCCAGTAAATGGGCAGCAGTCCCCACAAAATATAGGCGGCGACCGCGTACAAAACCCCGTTATTTTTCATGGTGGTTGGCCAATCTTTGCCCGTCTGGCAGAAAGCAAAATGGAGGACCTAGAGGTCAATCGGATGGCGCAATATCTCAGTCAGCAGGGCCACACAGCCTTCGACATCGCGCCGGTCGACCGTCTCGCTCTGGGAATGGACGTAGCGGCAGGGGATCGATAGGCAGCCGGCCGCGCAGCCCGGGCCGGCGATCTGCATGGCGCGAGCGTCCGTGGAACCACCGGTGAGCACCTCGATCTGGTAAGGGATTCCGGTTTCTTCCGCCCGTTTTTTCATCAGCTGGACGAGGCCGGTGTGGGCGATCATGCCGCTGTCCTTGGCCTTGATGGCCGGGCCATCGCCGAGCCGGACAGCCATTTCCACCCCTTCGTGCATATCCCCCGTCAGGGTGACGTCGAGGGCGATGCCGACATCCGGATGGATGGCATTGGCGGCCGCCTGCGCGCCGCGCACGCCGACCTCTTCCTGCACGCTGAAGACAAAATAGAGCTCATGGGGAGAATCCCCCAGTTTTTTCAGAGTTTCGATGGCGACCACACAGCCAATCCGGTCGTCCATCGCCTTGCTGATCAACCGCTCACCCTGGACCAGCATCTCGCGCGCGAAACCGGCCGCCGCGCCAACCGGCACCGGGCAGCTCTCCCGGTCGGCCGCGCCGACGTCGATGTAGTGTTTTTCCAGCCCGAAAACGGTGCTGCGATTGGTGTTGCGATCGCTGTACACCACGCCGGTGATCCCGTCGGCGAACTGGACCCGGTTGCCAAGTAGGGTCTGCGGATTGACGCCGCCGATACTGGTAAAGCGAAGGAATCCTTCCCGAGTGATGTGGGTCACCATCAGGCCGATTTCATCCATATGAGCGGCGATCATGACCTTGAGCCCGCCGCCGGTTCCTTTTTTATAGCCGATCAGGTTGCCCATCGGATCGACCCGGATCTCGTCGACATAGGGTTCGATTTCCGGTCGAATTAGTGCGCGCATCTGGTCCTCGAAGCCGCTCGGTCCGTAAGCTTCGACCAGTTTTTTGATCAAATCATTCATAAAGGTTTCCTTCAAACAAGGGGCGTGATTTCGCTTTCGGTCTTGGTCAGCCGCGGTTCCTCGGACCGCGCTCAGCTTTCCCGGTGTAAAACGGCCGGGGTCAGGCCCCGCAGCGCCGCTTCGAGCAGGCGGCGCATGTGATCGTAATCGTCCAGATCGATCATCGAGCAGGGGGCATGAAGATAGCGGCCGGGCAGCGACACCGTCGCCACCGCGCTGCCGCCGGCCGTCCGCTGGATGCTGCCGGTGTTCGTTCCGCCGCCGCCGGGTCGGCGCACCTGGACGCGCAGGTCGTTTTCGGCGGCCGTGCGCAGCAGATAGCTCACCAGCCGCGGATCCTGGATCGACGAGCGATCCATGACGTAGACGGCCGGTCCCCGGCCGAGATGGACATTCGGGCTTTCGTCGACATGCGGCGGCACCGGCAGATCGTAAGCCGGGGTGCAGTCGAGAATGAAGGCCACATCCGGTTGGACCCGGAAGGCGGCCGCCTGCGCCCCGCGCAGACCGACCTCTTCCTGGACGGTAAATGTGGCGACCAGGTCAAACGGGTAGGGCGGCTGCCGCAGCAGCTCGATCAGGATGGCGCAGCCGGCCCGGTCGTCAAAGGCCTTGCCCAGTGCCACGCGGCCGAGCTCCTCGTAGGGAGTCAGGAAGGCGGCGCGATCGCCGACGGCGACCTTGCCTTTGCCCCCATCTTTATCGGCCGATCCGATATCGATGCGCATGCTGCTGCGGGGCACGATTTTTTGCCGCTCCGAGGTGGTGGCGAGATGAATTGGCTGGCAGCCGATGACCCCCGGGACCCGTTTGGAGCCAACCTGAACCACCTTGCCCAGGAGGGCGCGATCGTCGAACCCTCCAACCGGGGCAAACTTGAAGGTGCCGTTGGTTTCGACCGCCGTTACCATCAGGCCGACTTCGTCCATGTGGGCATCGACCATCACCTTCAGATCAACCGCCCCCGTCCCCTTTTTGATGGCGATTAAATTTCCCATCGGATCGACCTGCCATTCGTCGACGTGTGGGGCGATGAGATCCTTGATCATGAGCCGCACGTCCGTTTCCTGGCCGGACACACCCACAGCTTCACTAAGTTGTTTCAGCAGTTCATTCATGCGTTTTACCCGCTTCCAAGGGCCGGTTATTTTTCCGACATCAGCCCTTCGGCCAGTCCGGACAGCGTCTGTCCGTCTAGATGAAGGATGTATTCGCCGAGCAGGCGGCCGGTTCGTTCGACATCTTTCAGATTGATCGATTCGACCATCGTATGCATGTAGCGCAGGGCGACGCCGATGATGCCGGTCGGCACCCCATCTCGCGCCACCTGCATGGCGTAGGCGTCGGTTCCACCCGGTGTATTGACGAACTCGCTCTGTACGGACATCTCCAGCCGTTCAGCCGCCGCCTTGAGCCCCTGGCAGATGCCGGGATGCGTGTCGGGGCTAAAGCTGATGACAGGTCCTTCGTCCAGTTTGAGGGTTCGCTCATCCGACGCGCCGGGGCCATTGCCGAAGGTCACATCGAGGGCAATGGCGATATCCGGCCGCAGCTCGAAGGCGGTCGTGGCCGCCCCGAGGAGGCGAGTTTCCTCCTGGCAGGTAGCGATGGCGACGACATCCCAGGCATGGGTCCGATCTTTCAAAACTTCGAGACAGACGGTGAGGGCCGCCACCGAGCAGCGGTTGTCGAGCGCTTTGCCGGCGACTCGATTGTTTTCCAGGGCCAGGAGCGGCTGGTGAAACGTCACGGCGTCACCCACCGAAACGAGGCGGATCAGCTCGTCGTAAGCCATCCCGGGATCGACCACCAACGATTCCAGGTCAAACGGCTTATCGCGCCGGGACACCGGGAGATAGGAATCCGGCGGCGCCCCGATGATCCCTTTTAGATTTCTGGAAACGTCCCCATCCCGGCCGTGGACGACCACCCGCTGGCCGTAGAGGTGGCGGATATCGACCCCACCAAGGTTGACTACCCGCAAGAAGCCCTGGCCGTGGAAATCGATGATGCGGCTCACCATGAGACCGATTTCATCCATGTGGGCGGCCAGCAGGATGCGCGGGCGGAGATCCTCGCCGGACCGCCGCCGGCCGCTTCCTTTTTTGATGGCGATTAAATTGCCCAGCCGGTCGGTTCGGATCTCGTCGACGAGCGGCTGCCAAATTTTTTCAATGACGGCTGCGATATCCCGTTCAAAGCCCGATGGGCCGGGGGTTTCGGTTAAGGTTTGGAGCAGTTCAAATGTATTCATGACCTGATAGGTTGCCGCTGACATCCGGTGAGATCAGGGATCGGGCCGATTGGTCACCGCCGCGACCGCCGTGCCACCGGCTGCCATTTCGTCTATCCTCCCTCCGGCACCGGCGTATCCGTGGGGGTTGTTTCGGTGGGCGGAGGGGCCGTTGTCGGCGTGGGGTCCTCCGGGAAGGGGGTCGCCGTGGCGGTTGGCAACGCCAGAGTCGCGGTCGGTGACGGCGTCGCGGTCGGCGTCGCCGGCAGGGTCGATGTGGCGGTCGGCGTCGGGAAAGCGGTTCCCGTGGCCGTCGGGCTTGAAATCTGCGTCGCCGAAGGGAAGAGGGTCGCCGTGGCTATAGCGCGTGTGACAGCCGGCGGCTGAAACTGGCCCGGCGTCGCCCGCAGCGTGGGCGTCGGCCGCAGCGTTCCCGGGGTCGTCAGCAGGGTAATGGTGGCGATGGCCGTCGGAATGACCGGCGTGCCGATCGGGGTGCTGCCGCCGACCGGCGGCGCCTCTCCCCCATCGATTTCCACGGTCGAGGTAGGGGCCACGTCGGAGGGCGCCATCTGATAGGCGAAAATCCCCAGGCAGTAGCAGGGCAGAGTGGTAAATATGAGTCCAACGAGGATGAGGTAGGTTCTGCGACGACGATTCATACCCAAAATCAATGACCCGCTCTCGGGTTTTGGTCCGGGTTCGAATTATGCCACGACAACCCCGACGGTCCAAACGGAACCGGCGCGCAAACCTTTCTTCCTATCGCTGATTTGCCAGGACGTGGTATGCTATAGCGGTCGGTGAAATCGTCGACCTGGCGGTCTGAAATTCGGATCGGCCGCTCGATGCCGTTCCGGCGATTTCACGACTGGTGGACAGCTTAAAACCAGCCCACAGAGAGTACGACCCGATGGCTAAACATATACGCATTGTCCTGGCAGATGACCATTTCCCGGTGCGCGCCGGCACGAAAGCCCTTCTCGAGAAAGAAGCGGCCTTCCTCGTCGTCGGCGAGGCGGATAACGGTCAGGAAGCGGTCGACCTGGTGGAAAGGATGAAGCCGGATATCCTCGTCTGTGACCTGACGATGCCACAGCTGACCGGCCAGGAAGTTCTGCGCCGGGTGCTGCCGCGCAGCCCACGAACCCGGGCCATCATTCTCTCGATGCATACGGATGATGTGACCGTGGCCGAAGCGATGCAGGCCGGCGCATCCGGGTATATTCTCAAGACCTCCACCGGTGATGAGCTGGTCCGGGCCATCGAAGCGGCGCTTCATGGCGAGCGCTTCCTCGGCAGCCCTTTCGACGAGAAAGGTCTCGATACCTATCTCACCTGGGATCTTGCGGCCGAGGAAAATGAGCTGGCCCTTCTTACCATGCGGGAACGGGAGATCATGCAGCTGGTTGCCGAAGGGAAAACCAGCGCTGAGATCGCCCTGATCCTGTCAATCGCCGCGCGCACCGTTGAAACGCACCGGGCGAATATCATGCGCAAACTGAACCTGACCTCAATCAGCGACCTGATTCGCTATGCGATCCGGGCCGGAGTGCTCCCGCTGGAATAGGCAGGACAAAAGGGTCGATCCGCTCTGATCGGATTCCAGCCGGCACACGCCGGCAGATTCGGCTGGCTCTGGATCCGGATGTCCCGCGCGGCGGGGGAAAGCGGTCGACTTCTGGCCCCCTTTTTTCCAATCGAAAACGACAGACCGGCCGTCTTTCCCGGCCGGTCGAGATGGCCGAACAGAATCTTGGAACCAGACTTGGAACAGCCCCCTCCCCTCAGTCCCCTGGACAGTCTGACCCGCCTGCGGGTGTTGGTCAATGAAATGGACGCCGCGGCCGGACGGCCGGAGCGCCAGGCAGACGGCCAGGTTCCGCCGCCAACCGGGACTCCCACCGACAGCCGCCACATCCTGCGCCCGATCAAACGTGCCCTGCAGACCCTGGAAAAACAGCTCGAAGAGCAGGAAAAGGAGCGGCAGCAGCTGCGCGCGCTGCAGGAAGTCGGCGCCGCCCTGAATTCTTCACTCGATCCAACTGACGTCCTGAACGCGGTCATGGACACCCTCATTCAGCTGACCGGCGCCGAGCGCGGTTTCCTGATGCTGATGAGCGAGGAAACCGGTGAAATCGAGGTTCAGGCCGCGCGCAATATCAACCGGGAAACAATATCCGACCCCCAGGAAATTTCGTCCACGGTCATCATGAGCGTGCTCGACAGTGGGCAACCCCTGCTGACGACCAACGCCCGGTCCGATCCCCGCTTCTCCGGGCAGGAAAGCATCATCAATTACAATCTGCGGTCGATCCTTTGCGTCCCCCTCAATCTGAAGAAAATTACCATCGGGGTCATCTACGCCGACAACCGCATCGTCGACGGCATTTTCCGCGAGCAGGACACCACCCTGCTGACGGCATTCGCCAACCCGGCGGCCGTGGCCATCGAAAACGCCCGGCTTTTCCGCCAGATCCGGCTG
>JBFFZG010000070.1:0-17726 GCA_041568735.1 Promineifilaceae bacterium (SeqCode) | reverse complement strand
GGCTCAACGAATACGTTGAGCCGTCGACGAGTCAGATTTAATGCCGAATGAGACCGGGATGGCGGAAAAATTCACAAAGAATCTTCCGGCGGGCTGGCATGGTCGGCGGTTCGGTGAGTTCGCTGGTCAGATTTAGTCGGACACAAACGGGAGCATGCCCAGGTGGCGCGCCCGTTTGATTTCCCGGGCCAGCCGGCGCTGGTGCTTGGTGCACAATCCATTCAGGCGCATCGGCTTGATGCGGCCGTGCGAGGTGACGAACGGGCGCAGCGTTTCCGGCCGCTTGTAGTCAAAGGTCACTTCACCGCAGCTTTTCTTGCGACGGGCGCGGCTGCGAAAACGGCGGCGGGGGCGGTCATTATCAAAACCCATGATCGTCTCTCCTTAACCTTCTTTGCGCACGAACAGGTAGCGCAGGATATTTTCGTCGTAATTCATCGACTTCTCGATCGGGCGGATCTTGCTCGGATCGAGATTGGCCTCGAAATACAGGTAGTAGGCATCGGTGTACTTCCGAATCGGAAAGGCCAGCTGCCGCTTGCCCCAGTTTTCGAAGGTCGGCGCCGCTTCTTCCCCTTCCCCATGAGTCAGGGTCTGGGTAAACTTTTCGAGATATTGTTTGCGAGCGTCATCGTCCAGATCGGGCTGCACGATAACAGTCACTTCGTATGTGCGAAGCTGTGACATGGAAAATTAATCTCCTTTCCCTGGATGAACTCAACGGAACTCAGTGAGTCTTAGCCGTCGGTCGCGCTGTGGCCAGCGGCCGAGAGCGGAAAGCAAGGTTCGTTGGTTGGCACTTAAGTGTGCGACGGGTAATCATAGCAAATCCACCAGATCCTGCAAGGATTTTTCCGGGTTTCCAGAGAGTGCGGCGGCTTTTCTAATTGAAATCGAATTAACAATCGACCAGAAAGCCGATCCACCCGCGGGCTTTGGGCTATAATCCGATCCGAACTGGACTTTTCGTCCCGGCGGCCGGCCAATTATCCGGCGGCCGGATATTCACCCGGAAACCCGTGCCCCTCCTGGAAACACGAACATGACCCAACGATCCGATCACGACGAAGGCGATCCCGGCGCGGCCATTGCGGCCGGATCGCCAGAGAAACAGCCGGATGGCGGCCGGGCAGCCGGCCGCCTTTCGCCGCTCTGGATAATCGCCAGCCTGGTTACTGGATTTCTCCTCCCCATCTGCGCCTGCGGTTTCCTGCTGGTCGCCGGCGCCGCCGGTCTGGGCAGCATGGCCCCGCTCGCCGGGCAGCGGACGACCAGCTCGAGCGGCAGCGGCCCGGCTGTGGCGATCGTTCGGGTGGAAGGGACGATCATCGGCACGGACGACGAAAATTTTATCAGCGGTGCCGGCAGCGGCACGGTCATCAGCGAACTGCGGCAGGCAGAGGCCGATCCCGACGTGAAGGCGATCGTGCTGCGGGTCGACAGTCCGGGTGGAACGGTCACCGGATCGGCCCAGATTCACGATGTGATCCGGGACGAAATCGAGAAGCCGGTCGTGGTCAGCATGTTCAGCACGGCCGCTTCCGGCGGCCTTTACATCAGCGTTCCGGCCGACTATATCCTGGCCCGGCCGGACACCGTCACTGGCAGCATCGGGGCCATCCTCACCCTCTACAACGCCGAAGAGCTCCTGGAAGAGATCGGGGTCGAGGTGACGAGCATCACGACCGGACCCAACAAATCCATCGGCAGCCCCTGGGACACGCTGACCCCGGAACAGGTTGAAATCTTCGAGGCATTTATTGACGAGAGCTTCGACGATTTCGTGGCCGCGATCGCGGCCGGCCGCGGCCTGTCCGAGGAAACGGTGCGCCGGCTGGCGGATGGACGCATTTATTCCGGCCGGCAGGCCCTGGCCAACGGGCTGGTGGACGCCCTGGGCGATTTACCGGAGGCGATCGACAAGGCGGCCGAACTGGGCGGCATCACCGGCGAGCCGCGGCTGATCGAATATAACCGGGTGCCGACCCTCAGCGATTTCCTGATCGACTTCAGCAGCCGGCTCAGCCGCTCGCAGGCGGAGGAACTCGTCAATACCGTATATGATTTCACTGCGCCTCAGGTCGAGTACCGGTATATTGGACGATAACCGGGAGCAAACCGGCCACCAGTCCACTGATTTTCCTGAACAATTTCACCACCGCACCCCGCCAGCCGACCGGCGCTGGGACTGCGGTGATTCTGGAGCGAGTTAAATTTGAAGCGCCTGATCCTGTTTTTCGTCACCAGCCTGTTGATCATCCTGACCCTGCCACGCGCCGTGGTGCGGCCGGCGGCAGCCCAGGGTAAAACGGGGCTCGTCCTGGCCCATTACTACGCCTGGTACGATCCCAATGCCTTCGCCGCCGGCAAGACCCCGTTCAAAAACCCCAACCCCTACTTTTCGACCGACCGGGCCACTATCCAGCGGCAGGTCGACCAGGCGCGCGCAGCCGGAATCGACGGCTTCGTACAGGCCTGGTACGGGCCGGACAGCTCGCAGCAGACCGAGCCGAATTTCAGGACCCTGCTTGAGGTCGCCGGTGGCAGTGGGTTTAAGGCGGCGGTGACCTTCGAACCGGTGAGCGCCTGGATGGGCAATAACGAGGTCCGAGCCTCGGCCCTGTCCACCCTGCTGGCCACGCACGCGCAGCACCCGGCCTATCTGCGGATGGACGGCAAGCCGGTCATCTTTTTCTGGGCCAACTGGGCGCTTTCGGTCGCCGATTGGGAAGCGATCCGGAACAGCGCCGATCCCAACCGGAACAGTATCTGGATCGCCGAGGGGGGCGCCCTGAAGTATCTTTCGGTCTTCGACGGCATGTACCTGTACAATATTGCCTGGTCGCCCGACCCGGCCGGCATCAACATCCGCTGGGGTGGGGAAACGCGGGGCGCTGCCGGCACCTACGGCGGCACCAAATACTGGGTGGCCACGGCCATGCCTGGCTTCAACGATTCGCTGCTCGGCCGCGGCTCAAACACGATTGTGCGCGATCGGGGGGATGGCGCTTATTTTCGCAGCAGTTTCAGCGGCGCCGCCCAGAGCGGCGCCGACCTGATCGTCATCACGTCGTTCAATGAATGGGCGGAGGGGAGCCATATCGAACCGAGCCAGGAGTTCGGCGATTTTTACCTCAACCTGGCCCGCGAACTGATCACCACCTACAAAGGAGGCGGCATTCCGGCCGCGGCTCCACTGCCGCCGGCGTCCGGGGGGGGCAGCAGCGGCGGAAGCGGCGGCCAACCGGCAGCGGTCGTTTCCCAGCAGCAGGGGCCGACGAATACCCCCTTTCCGACAAGGACGCCGATCCCCACGGCCACCGCCCGGCCGGATGGGCGCATCATTCACGTGGTCGAGCCCGGAGACACCCTGATCAGCATCGCCATCCGCTATTCCGTCGACCTCCAGGACCTCTACCAGTTCAACAATCTCGGCCCCAATTCCCTCCTGAGCATCGGGCAGGAAATCACCATCGGCCTCGATCAGAAAATCGTGGCGGGCACGGCCACGGCCGCCGCCCGCCAGGGGCCCCCGGCCACCGGTACCCCGGCCGTCTTACAGAATTATCCCAACACCACCATCCGCGAGGAAGATGGGGCCATCATCTACCTCGTGCGGGAGGGGAATACTCTGATCGAGATCGCCCTGATCTACGGCGTCGACATGCCGGATATCTTCAGCTGGAATCAGCTGAACGAAAACAGCCTGATCAGCATCAACCAGCCGATCATCGTCGGCTATGTGCCCACGCCAAAGCCGGAGGCGGTCGGCGGCTCGGCCGACCTGCCGCAGGAGGCGCCGACGGCCACCCCGTCCCCATCCCCGACGGCCACCGCATCGGCAACCGCGACAGCGCCGCCGCCGACGCCAACCGCACCGGCCACGGCTGTTTCGGCCCTGCCGACGGCGCCTGCCCCCACCGCCGAGCCCCTGCCGGTCGCCGCGGCCGGCTCCAGCCAGACCACCAGCCGCTTTTTGTCCGTGCTGTTCATCATCGTCGGCGCGCTGGCCCTGGCCGGCGCCGGGCTCATTTATCTCGGCCGGCGGGTCTGACCAACCCCACAACCCGCCGGGGGCAGCCCACATCCGACGATGGCAGGTCCAATCTGCCACCTCGTTCATTGGCGCCTGGATGGGTGTTTTTCCTCTGGAAGCGTCCACCCGGTCGGATCGCAGGCCGGCGGGCGATCGGTTTGGGTTGACTTTTCCTCAATTCAGGTAATATTTGAGGGTCACCAGAACCGCTCGACAGCACCCGGTAAGGAAGGAAGCGATGACTCAGCACAATCTGGCCGGGAAACCGGTCCCCCGCCACCTCATTCCCAACATTCCCCGCCTGATGGCGGCATACTACCTCATTAAACCCGATCCCTCTGAACCCGAGCAGCAGATCGCCTTCGGCACTTCCGGCCATCGGGGGAGTTCGCTGACGGCCGGCTTCAACGAGGATCACATCGCCGCCGTCAGCCAGGCGATCTGCGAGTACCGGCAGGGGCAGGGAACGACCGGGCCGCTCTTCCTCGGCATGGATACGCACGCTCTTTCGGAAGCAGCCCATGCCACGGCTGTCGAAGTGTTCGCGGCCAACGGCGTCGAGCTCATGATCCAGGCCGGGCTTGGCTACACCCCGACGCCGGTCATCTCCCACGCCATCCTGACCACCAATCGGGGCCGGACGAGCGGGCTGGCCGACGGGGTGGTCATCACGCCGTCCCACAACCCGCCGGATGACGGCGGCTTTAAATACAATCCGCCGGAGGCAGGACCGGCCGACACCGCCACCACCCGCTGGATCCAGAACCGGGCCAACGAACTTCTGAAGGCCGGGCTGGCCGGGGTCAAACGGCTTCCCTACACCCGCGCCCTCCAATCCGCTTCGGTCCATGAACACGATTACGTGACCCCCTACATTTCCGACCTGGAGCAGGTGGTCGACATGGCGGCGATCGCGGCCGCCGGACTGAAAATCGGCGTCGATCCGATGGGAGGGGCCGGGGTCGCCTACTGGGAACCGATCGCGGAAAAATACGGGCTGGATCTGACGGTGGTCAATGACACGATCGATCCGACTTTTGCGTTCATGATGGTCGATCGGGACGGCAAAATTCGCATGGACTGCTCCTCCCCCTTCGCCATGGCCGGCCTCATCGACCTTAAAAATGACTTCGACATCGCCTTCGGCAACGATCCCGACTTTGACCGGCACGGCATCGTCACCCGCGGCAGCGGTCTCCTCAATCCGAACCACTACCTGGCCGTGGCCATTGAATACCTCTTCACCCACCGGCCGGACTGGCCCGCCGCGGCCGCCATCGGCAAAACGCTGGTTTCCAGCTCGATGATCGATCGCGTTGCCGAGGCCTTGAACCGCCCCCTGGCCGAGGTGCCCGTTGGCTTTAAATGGTTCGTATCCGGGCTGATCGACGGGTCGTTTGGCTTCGGCGGGGAGGAGAGCGCCGGCGCCTCTTTTCTGCGGCGGGACGGGACCGTCTGGACGACGGATAAGGATGGGTTCATCATGAATCTCCTGGCTGCGGAAATCCTGGCCGTCACCGGCCGGGATCCCGGCGAGCACTACGCGGTGTTGACTGAGCGGTTTGGCGCTCCGGTCTACGTGCGGGCGGAAGCGCCGGCGAACCGGCAGCAGAAGGCCGTTCTGTCCAACCTCTCACCGGAAATGGTCACGGCCGACCGGCTGGCCGGCGATCCCATTACGGCCAAACTGACGCGGGCGCCTGGCAACAGCGCCCCGATCGGCGGGCTGAAGGTCGTCACCGGCAGCGGCTGGTTCGCCGCCCGGCCGTCCGGCACCGAGGATATTTACAAGATCTACGCCGAAAGCTTTAAAGGCGAGGGCCACCTGCAGATCATATTGAAAGAAGCCCGCCGTATTGTCGAGTCGGCGCTGACGGCCGGGGGGGTGGCATGAGCCCCTTTTCCCAGCAGCTGAAACAGGTGGCCGGCATCCTGGAGACAACCCCCCAGACCCTGGCGGTGATGCTGGCCCCGCTGGACGAGGCAGTCCTGACCGCCCGGCCGGCGCCCGACGAGTGGTCGATCAAGGAAGTGATCGGCCATCTGGTCGAGACGGATATCCACGCGTTTGGCGGCCGGATCGAATGGATGCTGGCCGAAGAGCGGCCGGTGCTGCCCGCCTGGGATATGAAAGGCGCGGTGGCCGCTCGCCGGGATAATGAGCGCGCGCTGCCCTCATTGCTGGACGAACTGGCGGCCGGCCGAATGCAGTGGCTGCCCCTGGTTCGATCACTTGAGGAGGACTCGCTTTCCCGGCCGGCCGTGCATCGGGTCGGCGAGCTGACTATTGGCGATTTCCTTTTCGAATGGCCCTATCACGATTTCAATCACATCAGCCAGATCGCCGGCAATATCCGGGCAGTCTACCTGCCCCTCATGGGCGAGCTGATGCGCCGCTCACTCTCGTGAGCGGGTGGTCACCGGCTCCTCAGACGCCGATCTCACGGTCTTCCGGCCGGACAGCCGGCCGGTGAAGAGACCGGCGACCCCTCCCAGAGCGTCGATGATCACATCTGGCAGGCTGCCGCTGCGCCCTGGAATAAAGGTCTGGTGCCATTCGTCCGCGACCGCATAGGCGATCGTCAGGAGCAGGACTGTGGACCAGCGGACGCCGGTTCGCGCGATCAGAACCGCCAGCAATCCGTAGACTAAAAAGTGGGCGCTCTTCTTGATCAGGAGATCCCATGTTTGAAAATCGGGGAGCCCGGATTTCGGCTGGTGGGACACCACAAAAATGGCTGCCATCCAGGCGATGGCGGGGAGCCAGGGTCGCAGTCGATCGATCATGGCCTTCTTTAAAGGGAATTTCCTCGACCTTTCATTCAAACAAACAAACAAACTGAAACTGCCTGAAACTGCGCCTTCCGCAAAGCGGCTGTCGGGCGGCCCGCCGGCGGTCCACCCATTAATCGGCTGCGGTCGGGGCCAGCTGTTCTGTTTCCCCCAGCAGCTGCTGCTCGTCGTAGCGGGTGAAAATCAGGCCGGCCGCCAGGCAGAGAAGAAAGCCGAAGACACCGCTCAACCGTATCCCCAGATCGTGGCCCGGATCCTTGCCGAAGGTTGTCAGCATGGCGAAGATGAGAATGCCGAAAGTCTGGCCGAATTTCTGCATCAGGGTGCGGGCGGCGAAGTACATCCCCTCTTTCGGCTCACCCGTTTTCAGGGAGTCATGATGGGCGATATCGGCCAGGATGGCGTTGGGCAGGATGCCGAGGAAGGCGAGCGGGACGGCGTAGGTGAGGATCACCGCGTAGGCCTGGGCGGCCGGATCGACCGGCAGCCGGCCGAGAAAATAAATGGCCAGAAAAATGACGCTCATCGCCAGGAAGGCGATGACGACCAGCCCTTTTTTCTGCCAGCGGCGGGCCAGCACGTTGACGACCGGATAGAACACAAAGGAGACGAGGACGAGAAGGGGCAGCAGGACGCTGACCATCCCCTCGCCCAGACCAAGCAGCACGGTGACGTAGTAGAGCAGGCCGGTATTGATGATCGTCAGCCCCATAAAATAGGCGAAGTCAGCCACCACATAGAAGCGGAAGTGGGGATTGCCGAAGGTCTGGCGGATGGCGGCCATCATGGGCACACTCGACGGAGACCGCCTGGCATAGCGCCGTTCGTCGATTGTCCAGACCGGAACCAACATGCACAGGAGGGCCAGCACCGCCGCCGCCGTGAAAGCGGCCTGCAGCGCCTGCACGCGGGACAGGCCAAATCCGGCAAAAACGCCGGCGATATTGGGCGTCAGGCCGGCCAGTATGATCCCCAGGGCGTAGGTGATCGAAATCCAGGTCGAGAGGTTTAAGCGCTGTCCGGCCGTTTTTCCGAGCTCCGGCAGGAGGGCAAAGAACGGGGTGACATAGGCGGTCAGGGCGATGTAAAACAGAGCCTGCAGAAAGAACAGCCAGGTGATGTTCCAGCCGCTTTCCCCGGCCACGGGGGGGACAAACATCAGCACGCAGAAGAGGGCGGCCGGCAGCGCTCCCCACTTCATGAACGGAATGCGCCGTCCCCGGGGGTTGGTCGAGCGATCGCTCCAGCTGGCGAACAGCGGGTCGGTGATGGCGTCGATGAGCCGGCCGGAAGCCGAGAGGATGGCGATGACATTCAGCACCAGGAGAAAAGAAGCCTGCGAGATGAAAATCGGCAGGCCGGAGCCGGCCGGGGGGAGATAAAAATAGACGAGCTGCAGACCGATGATATTGATCAGGGTCGACCAGCCAAGCTGTCCGACAGCGTAAAAAAGCTGAACTTTTAGAGGGAGATCAGTGGGATGATCCTGCGCCGTAACCGCCATCGATGAACGCTCCTGGGTTGGGGGTTAGCTGCCTGAAAAGCCGGGGAAGTATACAAAAAAAGACCCGGTTCGGCATCGAACACGGGTCCATTGTGGATTATTTTATGGCGACCGGGCCGGCCTCGGCCGTCAGGAGGCTTTTCCCTGTTCCCACCAGATCCGCAGAAAGCTGAAGGCGATAAAGGCCAGCAGACTGATAAACCCGGCCAGAACGGCCTGGATAAGCGGGGCTAACCCCGATGGATTCTGCGGCGGGGAGGCATAGCTGGCCAGCTGAACCTGGGAGGCCGCTGTCTGCGAGGAAATAGTGACCTCCTCGACCTTGCGCGAAAGAGATTGAAAGGTCTCCCGGGCGATGTCTCGACTGTCGAGAAGCTGATTTAATTCCGCCTCGCTTTGCTGAAGGGCTACCTGAATTTTCAGAATCTCTCCGTCGACCGCCTGCAGCCCGGTTCGGGTAGCGGACTGCTTCTCGATCAGCAGCGCTTCCAGGTCGTTTAAAATCTGCAGCTGCTGGGTTCGGGACAATGCCAGGTCACCCGCAACCAGCTGCAGCTGTACCTGCGGCGCCGATGTCAGCGATTCGTCGGCGTCAAGGGTCAGAGTTTTTGTCTGCAGCATGAGCGTCGCCAGGGAGTCGACTGAATTTTCCGTCCCGGCAGCCGCCGCAATCTGGTTTCGCAGAAGCTGTACCTCCTGCAGGATGGACGCGATCTGCCGCAGGTCGGTTTGAAAAACCAGCTGATCCTCCGTGAAGCCTGCCAGCTTATTAGTCAGGGATAGCTTCTGGTTGCTGCGCTGAAATTCGATCAGCTTTTGTTCAGAAGCTGCCAGCTTCCGCTCCGCCTCATCGAGCTGGCTTTCGAAGAAGGCAACAGCTTCGGTTCCCTGATTGCCAAAAACAAAGTTGGCGGTCTTGATAAAAATATCGGCCCATTGATTGACGAGGGCAGCCGCCAGTTCGGAATCCTCAACTTCCACCACCAGTCGAATGAGGCTCGGATCCGCCCCATTTTCGGCCGATGCGACCGCTTTCAAATCATCCGGCGTCTCGATGCCCGGCGGCAGGCGGGTGAGCGAGGTGAAGAGCTGCTCCATGATCTGATCGCTCATCGCCAGCTCCGGATAGGCTCTGTACGGCGCGGCCGGATCCACCGCGCCATCGGCCAGGGTAAATCGCGGCCGGGTGACGGCGGTCAGCGCCGTGGCTTCAAACTTTTCCGGCATCAGGCGAGCCACGGCAAACGCCAGCAGGGAAGCAACGACCGGGATGATGAGCACCAGCCGCCACTGCCGCAGGAGCGTTTCAAAATAGGGGCGCAGATCGATGTCTTCGTAAAGCGATTGAACTGAATTATCCAAGGGATTTTCCTGTGATGGGGCCTGCTTCAGGCACAGGCCTCAAAGAATGAATTTTGATGATAACCAGATCGACCGGGCGCTGCAAACATTTTCAGCCGGCCGAACCCCATTACACAGCCGAGATTAATCCGTGCTGATTCGTTCCGGATCATCATAATCAAACAGGTAGGAAGGATAAACGTTGATGATTTCCGTCTGCTCAAATTCCGTCCGCTGCCGGACCTGGTCGTAGTGGTGGACATGCCCGTGCAGCATGTATTTCGGCCGGGCTATTTTCAAAAAGGTGCGGAAAACTTTAAACCCCGTGTGCGGCAGATCTTTCAGGTCGTGGATATCTTTCACGGGCGAATGGGTGATCAGAATGTCGAGATTTCGTTTGCGGAGGAGCCGGCGAAAAACGATGCGCGGCAGCAGCCGGCCGACCTGGCGGCGCATCTCCCCTTCCGAATACATGTAGCGATCCCCCGGCCGGTAGCGCATAGACCCTTCAAGGCCGGCGATGGCAAGCCCGTGTGTCGTGACGATGCGGCCGTGGACGTCGATCCCTCCTTGAACATCACGCAGCACCCGGCCGTCGGCCGTAAACTGAGGCTTCTGGTCGTGATTCCCATGCACATACAGCACCTGGGCATCCAGAGCCGATTGGAGAAATTCGAGGTAATAAAACGGCAGATCGCCGCAGCCCAGAATCAGGTCGATCCGGGGCAGGCGCTGGCGCACATCGCTGTCGTAGAGATGCGGGACGACCTTGTCGCTGACGGCCAGAATCTTGGTCATGGCGCTGGCGGGGAATCGGGCCACTCGCGACCGTAGTTCCGGGAGAGTTTATCCAGGATCGCCTGCTCCAGGTCGATCTCCAGGATACTGGCCAGCTGGAGCAGGTAGAGGGCGACATCGGCCAGCTCTCCGGCCAGCGCCTGCCGATCGGCCGGCTCACTGGTCCATTGAAAATGCTCCAGGATCTCGCCGGCTTCGAGCACAAGGGAAACGGCCAGATTTTTGGGTTCCTGCGGCCGGGGTGAGTTGGCATCGTACCAGCCCTTACTGGCGACAAAGGCATGCATACGCGCTTCGAGGTCTTTAATCTCCATAAAATAAAAATGCCAGCCGTCGCGCTGACGACTGGCATCTCATGGGTTTTCCGTTACCAGGTTAAAGTTTTTCCCCGACGAAGGCGCAGATGTCGGCCAGCCGGTTCGAATAACCCCATTCGTTGTCATACCACGTAACGACCTTGACCATATTGTCGCCGGCCGTCGCGGTCAGCAGGCCGTCCACGGTGGAGGAAGCTTCCGACCCGACAACGTCGGTCGAGACGATTTCGTCTTCCGTGTAGACCAGCACCTTGCCCAGCCAGCCATCGCTTTCCGCGGCCGCTTTCAGCGCGGCGTTAACTTCGGCGACGGAGGCTTTTTTCTCGAGAGCGACTGTCAGATCGACGACCGATCCGGTCGCCACCGGCACGCGAAAGGCCATCCCGTCGAGCTTTCCTTTCAGCTCTGGCATGACAAGGCCAATGGCCCGGGCCGCGCCGGTCGAAGTCGGGATGATATTGATCGCCGCACTGCGCGCCCGGCGCATATCTTTGTGGGCGATGTCGAGGATTCGCTGGTCGTTGGTGTAGGCGTGTATGGTTGACATCAGGCCATACAGAATCCCGAATTCTTCGTGCAGGACCTTGGCGACCGGCGCGAGGCAGTTGGTGGTGCAGCTGGCATTCGAAATGACATCCATCGTCGCCGGGTCGTAGTCCTGTTCATTGACGCCGAGGCAGAAGGTTCCGTCAACCGTTTTGCCGGGTGCGGAGATGATGACTTTCTTCGCGCCGGCCGTCAGGTGAGCCCCGGCCGTCTCTTTATCCCGGAAAATACCGGTGCATTCCAGAACGATATCCACCCCGAGTTCCTTCCACGGAAGTTCGGCCGGGTTTTTGATGGCGTAGCTCTTCAGCTTTTCGCCGTCGACATAGATGTCGCCGTCTTTCACCTCGACCTTTCCAGGGAAACGGCCGTAGGTCGAGTCATATTTCAGCAGGTGTGCGTTCGTTTCGACGGTATTCAGATCGTTAATGGCCTCCACGTCGAGGATGCCGCGGTATTTCTGGTAAATGATCTTATAAACCTGGCGTCCGATACGGCCGAAGCCGTTAATCCCAATCTTGATAGGCATTGTTTCCTCCAAAAGTACTTAGCCTGATTCCAGTGCCCGATAATCCTGGAATGGGTGAATAAAATTCTCGATTTTGAAGCAGCGGGGTAACTGGAGCCGTTTCGGGCCGGCTGCCGGACGGCAGCCGGTTTCGACCTTATTTATACCCAAGTTTACCCGGGAATTCAACGGGCGTACACGTCAGGAAAGGAGGCGCAGGATGGCAGCCGCCAGTTTGGCGCTGTCGTGGCGCCAGGGCCTGGATTCGTCGACGAGATCGGCCAGGATCAGCTCCACTTCTGGCCGCATCCTCAGCGGCACGTAAATCGTATGTCCTCCACCCGTATCCGGTGGAATTGAGAAATTATCGTTGGCGATGACCAGGTCGATGCTGCCGGGCGGAATGTGTTTCTGCAGCATCCGGATATGATCGGATACGGAATAGGCCTCGGTTTCCCCGGTCTGAGTGGCCACATTGCACACATAGACCACGCGCGCCCGGGCGTGCCCCAGCGCTTCGGCCAGGTCTCGGACCAGCAAATTCGGCAGAATGCTGGTAAAGAGGCTCCCCGGCCCCAGCACAATCAGATCTGCCTGGAGAATGGCCTGCAGAGCCTCCGGATAGGCCCGAACTTCCGGGGGATTCAGGTAAACCCGGTCGATCTGACCCCTTGCGATGGGAATCTGGGATTCCCCAGCTACCCGCTCCAGGCGGCCGTCAACCAGGACATCGGCTTCGAGGGTCACCGGGGTCAGGGTCGAAGGGAGCACCCGACCGCGGATGGCCAGCACCCGCTGCGCCGCCAGAAGGGCATCCTCAAAGCTGCCGGTCAGTCCGACCAGGGCAGTTATCAGCAGGTTGCCGAAGGCATGGCCGGCCAGCTCGCTTTTTTCCCCACCCGCCTGGCTGCCGCCGAAGCGGTACTGCAGCAGCCGGGTCATGAGCGCTTCATCCCGGGAAAGGGCCGCCAGGTTGTTGCGAAAATCCCCCGGGGGCAGGATGCCGAATTCGCGGCGCAGCCGGCCGCTGCTGCCGCCATCATCGGCCACGGTTACAATGGCGGTGATGTTGCGGGTGTAGGCGGTCAGCCCGCGCAGCAGGGTCGACAGCCCGGTGCCGCCCCCGATCGCCACGACCCGCGGACCCCGGTTTCGCTGCTGGTAGCTGTAGATGAGCTCGGTGATGCTTTCATCCGGCCGGCGAAATGGGGCGGTAATTGTCGCTCCCAGCCGGACGAGGGCCAGCACGATCAGCGCCACCCCCAGAATCAGCGGCAGCAGCATGGCCAGCCAGGGAGGCAGCCACTGCAGGGTCAACAATTCGTAAACCCGATTGCTGGGAATCAGGCCGCTGCGCCGCAGCCAGATCAGCCCGTAGACCACCCCCATCCCGAGGGCCGCCGAGCCAAGGGCGAGCAGCAAAATCCAGCGCTTCAATCCCATGCCGGGGGAAAACCAGAGCCGCTGCTGCCGCCACTGCTGCCTGAGTTTACTGCGATCGGCCATGTGAGTTTCGATTCTACCGCCGATTCGTGCCGGGGGACAGGCCGCGGTGGCCTTTGGAGGAGATTCGGCCGTGTGTTATCATCCGCGCGATTGATTTTGGCCGACTCCATGAGGAAAGAACCATGACCCGAACCGTATTCTGGGATTACGACCAGGGGACCGTCAGGATGATCGATCAGCGGCTTCTCCCCTGGGAGTTCGAAATCGCCGCCTTCGAAACCTACGAGGCGCTGGCGCAGGCGATCACCGATATGGTCGTGCGCGGCGCGCCGGCCATCGGCGCGGCCGGGGCATTTGGCATGGCGCTGGCCGCCCGACAGATCCAGCAAACCGATCGGCTGGCCTTCCTGCAGGCGCTGGAACTGGCGGCCGGCGTTCTCAATGCCGCCCGGCCCACTGCGGTCAACCTCTCCTGGGCGATTCTGCAGCAGGTCCGGCTGGCGGCCGATGAATCACTCGAAACGATCGACGATATTCGACTGGCGCTGCTCGAACAGGCCCAGCGGATCGCCGATGAAGATGTCGCCCTCAATCGGCGCATGGGATTTCACGGAGCGGAGCTGGTGAGCGATGGGGACACGATCCTCCACCACTGCAACACCGGCGCCCTGGCCACAGTCGACTGGGGCACTGCCCTCGGCGTAATATTCGCGGCCCACGAACAGGGGAAACAGATTCACGTGCTGGTCGACGAGACCCGGCCGCGCCTGCAGGGGGCCCGGCTGACCGCCTGGGAGCTGCAGCAGCGCGGCATTTCGTTTGATCTGATCGCCGACAATGCCGCCGGCTTCTATATGCGCAAAGGGGAGGTCGACCTCGTCCTCGTCGGCTCCGATCGGACGGCCGCCAACGGGGACGTGGCCAATAAAATCGGCACCTACCATCTGGGCGTCCTCGCCCATGAAAACGGGGTGCCGTTCTACCCGGTCGTCCCGACCAGCACGATCGACCTCGCCCTCGAGCACGGGGATCTCATCCCCATTGAAGAGCGGGCTTCCGACGAAGTCACCATCGTCGGCGGCCAGGCGATCGCGCCCGCCGGCACCACCGCCCGCAATCCGGCCTTTGACGTCACACCACACCGCTACGTGACCGGCATCGTGACCGAAGTCGGTATCGTCTACCCCCCGTTCGTTAAAAACCTCCGCCGCGCCGTCGAAGAGGCCCAGGGGAAAGGGTAGCGTCGGTGTGGGCATTGTTTGGATTAGCAAACAGGGAACAGTGACCAGTGGCCTGTTTTCAGTGACTGCAATTCCGATGCCCTTCCTCTGATTTTATAACAGCCAGATCCCGGTACTCTTTCATCTTTCAACTTTTAACTTTCACCTTTAATCGATAATGTCCACTCCAGTCGTCATTCTCTGCGGAGGGCAGGGAACCCGCATGGGTGATATCCTCACCAAGAAGGAGCTGATCGAGATCGGCGAGCGGCCGCTGCTCTGGCACGTCATGCGCATATTTTCGGCTTACGGCCACGACGCCTTCGTGCTGGCCCTGGGACATCTGGGCGACCAGGTGCGGCGGTATTTCCTCGAGTACGAGGCGATGACCCGGGACGTCACGCTGACGCTCTCGCGCTCCGGTAAGACGACCACCGGCCGCTCCCTGATCGGCTACGGCACCCGCTTCGAGCACCCCGCCTGGGAGGTGACCATGGTCGATACCGGGCTGCAGACCGAAAAAGCCAGCCGCATCCGCCAGCTCACCCCCTACCTGGCGGACTGCGAGCGCTTTTTCGTCGCCTATGGGGAGGCGGTGGCCGATATCGATCTGCGCGCCCTGCTCGAGTTTCACCTGGATCACGGCCGGGAAGCTACCGTCACCGGCATCCAGGTCGATTTTCAATACGGGGTCATCGACGCCGAGCCGGACGGCCGGGTCACCGGCTTCCAGGAGAAACCACCGCTCCCCTACTGGATCAACGGCGGCTTCATGCTGTTTGAACGGCGAGTCCTCGACCGCATCGATGTCGTGCGGGAGGATGTCGATCTCGAGCGGGAGGTGCTGCCGGCCCTGGCGGCCGATCAGCAGCTGATGCTCTACCGCCACCAGGGCTACTGGCAGTCGATGAAAACCTTGAAAGACGCCCTCGATCTGAAAAAGATCTGGGACGAGCGGGCCCCCTGGAAAGTCTGGCCATGAGCGAAACGCGCACAAACGGCCGGCACGGCCGGCCTTTCTGGCAGGATCGAAACGTCTTCGTCACCGGGGCGACCGGCCTGGTTGGCTCCTGGCTGATCGACGCCCTGCTCGCCCACGGGGCCAATGTCGTGGCGCTGATCCGCGACGAGGTGCCCCATGCCGAGCTCTTCCGCTCGGGCAACCACCGGCGCATCCGCATTGTGCGCGGCGATTTGAGCAGCTACGAGCTGCTCGAACGGATCCTGGCCGAGTACGAGGTGGAAACCGTCTTCCACCTGGCCGCCCAGACGACCGTCGGCATCGCCAACAAGGCTCCCCTCTCCACCTTCGAGACCAATATTCGCGGCACCTGGCTCCTGCTCGAGGCGGCGCGGCGCAACCCGACCGTGTGCCGCTTTGTGGCCGCCAGCAGCGATACCGTCTACGGAGCGCAGGCCGAGCTGCCTTACGATGAAGCGCTGCCGCTGCAGGCCGTCTTCCCCTACGACATCTCCAAGACCTGCGTCGACCTGATCACCCGCAGCTACGCGCAGACCTACCAGCTGCCGACGCTCGTCACCCGCTGTTCCAACCTGTTCGGCGGCGGCGATCTCAACTGGAACCGGCTTATTCCCGGCACGATCCGCAGCGTCATTCGCGGCGAGCGGCCGGTCATCCGCTCCGACGGCCACTTCAAGCGAGATTACCTCTATGTCAAGGATGCGGTGCGCGGCTATATGATGGGGGCGGAGCAGCTCGACCGGCCGGAAGTGCAGGGTGAGGCGTTCAACTTCGGCCGCTCGACCCCGATCTCCGCCCTGGAGATGGTGCGCACGATCATTCGCCACTCCAACCACCCGGAGCTGGAACCGGTCATACTCAACCAGGCCCGGGGCGAGACCGACGTCAAATTCGTCACGGCGGCCAAAGCGGCCCGGCTGCTGGACTGGGAGCCCCGGTTCGATCTCGATCGCGGCGTGGCCGAGACGATCGCCTGGTACCGCCGCCTGCTGGCGGAGAGCGAGCCTTGACCCGGTTTCTGGTCACCGGCGCCACCGGCTTCATCGGCCGCCACCTCGTCGCCCACCTGGCGGCGGCCGGCTTCCCTCTCACGCTCCTCGTCAAGGAAGCTTACGGCTCCGGCCAGCCGCTGCCCCCGCCGCTGGCCGCGCTGCGGGAGCGGTTTGACCTCGTCTATGCCGATCTGCGCAGCTTTAATCTGACCGTGCGGGCCGTGCGCGAGGCGGAGCCGGACCTGGTGATCCACCTGGCGGCGGTTGGCGCGGCCGAGCCCTTTCTTCCCATCGAAACCGCCCTGCGTCACAACGTGACCGGCACGATCAACCTGGCCCGGGCCTGCTTTGAAAAAAATCGCCATGCCTCCCGCCTGCTGGTGGCCCGCACGCCGGGGGAGCGGACCCATCTCAATATTTACGCCGCCAGCAAGCTGGCCGCCTGGGATTTCTGCCGCACCTTGGCCAATCTGCACGGCTGGCCGATCGCCGGGGCGATGATTTTTCAGTGCTATGGGCCGGGCCAGCCCGACCATCTGCTGGTGCCGGCCGCGGTGCGGGCGGCGCTGGCCGGGGAGGATTTCCCGATGACTTCCGGGGAGCAGGCGCGGGACTGGATCTATGTCGACGATGTCGTGCGGGGGCTGCGGGCGGCGGCCGAGAGCCCCACCCTGCCGGCCGGGACCACCGTCGACCTGGGCACCGGGCAGGCCACCCGGGTCGTCGACGTCGTGCGGCTCATCTACGAGCTGAGCGGCAGCGCCGGCCGGCCGCTCCCCGGTGCTCTGCCGGACCGGCCGGGCGAAGTGGAGCGGCAGCAGGCCGATGCTGAGGGGACCGAATCCCGGATCGGCTGGCGGGCCGCTGTATCACTACGCGAAGGATTGGTTCGGATGCTGGCCGCGGCCGGGGGCTGACGGCACTGCGAGTGTTTAGAACAACATCCTCTATTTTACTGCAGGACCGCGGGCCGTCTCGAAGAGGATATTTCCCCACAAATATCAATCGATAGGCCGGAGCAACCTCTATCATCGGGGTGGTTGCATAAGGAGTCTTTGGATACACACCTGTCCGGGACTGACACTTTAATTTGAAGGATGTCCCTCAAAGGCCTCCCATTCTTGAACGCATTTTGATCTCATTTCCTCGAATTCAAACAAATATCCAAATCGATCCTGAGAGAGCATACCGCAAATGGCGTCCTTTTAACCCGAAAAATACCCAAAAAACGCCAGATTTGGGG
>JBFFZG010000069.1:0-17882 GCA_041568735.1 Promineifilaceae bacterium (SeqCode) | reverse complement strand
TGATCGAGCGAAGGAACAGGGGTGTAAACAGGCTGCACCCCCCTCAGATCCCTCCGCTGTTAACACAATGCAAAGGAGAAGATGATAAATTCTACCATGCTAACCAATTGAATTGTCAACCATTAAATTCTTTCTTTTTATGAACAACAGCAGCGACATCATCATGTACAGCACCACCTGGTGCTCGGATTGTTTCCGGGCCAAGTGGTTTTTTGAAAATTACGGGGTGGAATTTAAAGAAATCAACATCGAGGAGAATCCAGACGCAATCGAAACCGTCATCCGGCTGAATGGCGGCCATCGTTCTGTGCCCACGATTCTCTTTCCGGATGGGTCGATCCTCGTCGAACCCACCTACCGGGAGCTGGCGCACAAGATCGGCGTGGAGATATAAAAAAGCGATGGCGGTCAAGCCATCGCCTTGAAGGAACCAGGGAAACGGGCTCAGCAGCCCGTTTTTTTTCAGGCCGTCAAAAATCCCGTTGTAATGTAGCTCTCCAGATGTTCGATCGTCGACGCCTGCATGGCGATCACTTCTTTCACGACATCGCCGATGGAGATAACCCCCACCACCCGATCATTCTCAAGGACCGGCAGATGGCGAATCCGCTTCTCGGTCATCAATCCCATACAATCGTCGATCGATTCCTGGGGTGTCACGTAAAAGACACGGGCGGTCATAATGTCGCGCACCGGGGTCGTTTTGGATGATTTTTCCAGGAGCACGACTTTGCGCGCGTAATCGCGTTCTGAAAATATCCCGCGTAGCTCGTCTCCCTCCATAACCAGGACCGCCCCGATATTCTTTTCCGCCATCAATTCCAGAGCTTTAAAAACCGTGTCGTCCGGGGAAACAGACCAGATCTGTCCTCCTTTTTTTTGCATCACCTGACGGACCAGCATCGAAAGGTTCCTCCTTTACCCGAAAATTTGGCGCGGGTGGTGAGAAATGGATGGCTTGGCTTCGAGATTCCCGGTTACATTATTGCAGAGGAAAAAGTGTTCTGTCAACGGGACCCCTGGCGGCCGGTTCATGGACATAGGGCAAGGGGCTATCCTCCACTCCCAGATTCCGGCTCCGGAGGGACAAATGGGCCGGTAATCACTTCGACCGCGCTGATTTCTCCCCCCCTGACCTCAACATCTGCCTGGTAGTTGATTTCCTGGACCTGGATATAAAGCCGATATTTTCCGGGGAGCAGGTCGCTGAAGACAAAATTTTCGGCCAGAATCTCATCCGGATTCGCCAGATGGCGCGGATCGTCCAGATAGGTCCAGGTGACATACTCGGTATCGGCGTCGGTCAGGCTGACCGCTTTCAGCCAGACTCCCTGCCAGGGGCGGCCTGTGGGATCGAGCAGCCGGCCGGCGATGATGCCTCGCGTTTCCGGCGGCCGGATCCAGAGCATTGGATTGCGGGTGGCGTCGAAGCGGTTCTCGCCGACCCGAAGCTCAAAATGGAGGTGCGGCACAATCGCCGCTCCGCCAAAGCCCACTTCGGCAATCTGCTCACCTGCTGCAACCCGATCCCCAACGGCCACGGCGATATTGAGCACATGGCCATACAGGGCGAAAACTGGCTGCCCCTGCCAGCGCTGATCGAGTTCGATGACGACCAGCTGTCCATACCAATCACAGCGCCAGCCAAAGAGCGATTCCTGGTCCTTCTGGGCCACGACAACCGTCCCGTCGCCGACGGCCAGAAGCGGGGTAGCCATCGGCGCGGCCGAGTCGACCCCATTGTGGAGCAGGTAGCTGCCCATGGCGTCGTAGCCATAGGGATACTGGGCGTTGATCAGGAAACGGCCGCCCCCGGGCAGCGGCTTATCCAGCCACAGCCGCTCGCCGGGCACCCCCTGTCGGGGTTCCGGCCAGGCCACCTCCCCCAGGTGAAAGCGGTTGTAATCCGGCTTCACCGGCTCCGGGTCAGGGCAGGAGCGATCGATAGGGGCGGCCAACGGCGCGGTGGTCGGCGCCGGTGAGGCAGCCGGGGTATTGGTTGGAGGCAAATCGGAGGTGGCCGAGGTGGTGGGGATAGGGGTAAGCGTCATCACCGGGCCGGCGAGCGCCAGGGTGGGAGCCAGGGCGGCCGCTGTAGGCAAAACCAGCGCCACCCCGGCCTCCCCTGGATTGGAGTCAGGCAGATCAGCTGTGACGCCACACCCCCCCAGAATAAACAGGGCGGCCAGACCGCCGGAAATCCAGAATTTTTCCATCGAATGGGGATTGTCCGTGACCGGACCTGTCTCGTCAACCGGCCAACCGCCTGGCGGCGCTCCCGGGCAGAAAAAAACGCCCGGCAGGCGTTCTGCCGGGCGTTCTTGACGTCTCTATCACTCGCGATCAGGCGGCCGGGATCAGGGACTCATCCTCGGCTGGCACCTGGGGCTCTTCGTTCATCAGTTCTTCAAATTCGCGGCGATCAAGCGTCTCGTGCTCGATCAGCGCTTCGGAGAGGCGGACCATCTTGTGCCGATTTTCCTGAATGATGTCTTTGGCCCGCTGGTAGTTCCGATCGACAATCTGGCGGACTTCATTGTCGATTTTAATGGCGGCTTCTTCACTGTAGTTGCGATCGAAAGTCATCGAACGACCGAGGAACGGATTGCTCGTCTGCTCACCGTAGGTGCGCAGACCGAGATCCTCACTCATGCCATAGGCCATGACCATCGCGCGGGCGGTCTCGGTGACCTGCTGGAGATCCCCGTAAGCGCCGGTCGTGATTTCACCGAAGAACATTTCCTCGGCCGCCCGGCCGCCCAAAGCCATGGCGATGTAATCCTCGAAATGGCGCTTGTTGCGGAACATGCGATCCTCCGGCAAATACATGGTATAGCCGCCGGCCTGGCCGCGGGGAATGATGGTGATCTTCTGCACCGGGTCGGTGTGGGTGAGATGGAAGGCTACCACCGCGTGACCCGCTTCATGATAGGCGGTAATTTCCTTTTCTTCTTCGCTGATCACCCGGCTCCGCCGCTCCGGCCCGATGGCGATGCGATCAAACGCATCCTGAATATCCCGCATGGTGATCATATTGCCGGCGCGGCGGGCGGTAAAGATGGCCGCTTCGTTCATCAGGTTTTCCAGGTCCGCTCCGGAAAAGCCGGCGGTCAGGCGGGCGATATCGGCCATGTCAACTTCTTTGGAGAGGGGTTTACCCCGGGCGTGCACCTTGAGGATCGCTTCGCGCCCGCGCACGTCCGGCCGGTCGACGATTACCTTGCGATCAAAGCGTCCCGGCCGCAGCAGCGCCGGATCGAGCACATCCGCCCGATTAGTTGCCGCGATGACGATGACATTCGTCTCGTTGGAAAAACCGTCCATTTCGACCAGGATCTGGTTGAGTGTCTGCTCGCGCTCATCATGTCCACCTCCCAGCCCGGCACCACGCTGGCGGCCGACGGCGTCAATTTCATCGACAAACACGATGGCCGGCGCGTTTTCTTTGGCCTTGTTGAACAGATCCCGCACCCGGCTGGCCCCGACACCGACAAACATTTCGACGAATTCCGAACCGGATATATGGAAGAAAGGAACCCCGGCTTCGCCGGCGATGGCCCGGGCCAGAAGGGTTTTACCCGTTCCCGGCGGCCCGACCATGAGAACCCCCTTGGGAATGCGGGCGCCAACCTGGACGAATTTTTCCGGTTCGCGCAGGAACTGTACGATTTCCTGGACTTCTTCCTTGGCCTCTTCAACCCCGGCCACATCGTCGAATGTCACCGTGGGTCGGTCCCCATCGTTCAGGTTTTTCGCCTTTGAACGGCCGAAGCCAAAAATGTTGTTCCCGCCGGATTGAATCTGGCGGAAACCGCGGGTGAAAATCCAGATTAAGAGAAGAATCGGAAGCAGGCCGATGGCAAACTGAAACAGGGTATTGCGAAGGGATATATCCTGAATCGAGATCGGAGTCGATTTGATGACTTCGGGCGCCACCCCCATCGCCGCAAAGGTTTCGAAAATGTCGCTCTCTTTATACGATTCAAACTTTTCCCCGGATTTCAGGGTGACCAGAACGGAGTTGCCCGTCACCTCGATCGACCGGACATCCCCTTCCTCGAGATACTGAGCGACCCTCACCAGAGGAATCTTTTCCTCGCTCTGAAACTGCCCGGATGCCCAGAACTGGAGGGCGACGAAAATCGCGACCAGGCCGACCACCCAGACCCAGGGGGGGATTGGCGAACGTTGCTGTTGCTCTTCCATAATTTAATAATCCTTAAAATTGATCAACCATGACGCTTCCGATATGGGAATGTCCGTGCAGCTGCCAAAAAACCTTATGTCATGAGTATTGGATTCCAATAAAATCCAATCCGGCACTTATCTGGAAGGGAGCCTGAAACCGCCCATTGGAATCTGGAGGGTTGATGCTTACGACGCCGGTCACTTTTCCGCTTGGACGCGAGCCGCTCCCACAATCTTCGAACCGTCATTGTACCGATTATACCCCCTCTGGCAATCAGAGAGAACGCTTTAACGGAGCATTTAATAGGAAATGTGACATGGTCGATGTCTGTGATACAATTTTTACTCTTCAAATGTATTGCCGGGGGCGGATAGAGTCACCTGTCCACCTTGAAAAAATTTTATCCAGCAATAATCGTTCAGGAGCGATTCCAGGCGTCCGGTTCGCCTGCCTGAACACAAGGGATCCCCGGGAAAACTCACGATCTGAAAAGACAAGAGGTCCTTAATGTTTCCTCGTTCCGCAGGAATCCTCGTCCATCCAACATCCTTTCCCGGCCGCTACGGCATCGGCGACCTGGGTGATAGCGCCTTTGAATTCATCGATTTTTTGACTGAAAGTGACATATCGCTCTGGCAGATCCTGCCGCTCGGGCCGACCGGCTACGGCGATTCCCCGTACCAATGCTTCTCGGCATTCGCCGGAAATCCTCTCCTGATCAGCCCGGATCACCTGATGCGGGACGGCTACCTTCCACCGGCCGCCCTGGCCGATGTGCCGGATTTCCCGGCCGGCCGGGTCGATTTCGGCTGGGTGATTCAATATAAATCGGCCCTGTTCAAACAATCCTTCCAGTATTTCCAGGAGAACAAAACGGCCGAACAGCAGGACGCTTTGGCGGATTTCTGTCAGGAAACCGGGTGGTGGCTGGAGGACTACGCCCTCTTCATGGCCCTCAAGGAAACCTTTGCCGATCAGGACGGCGGGGTCTGGAATACCTGGCCGGAGCCAATCCGACAGCGGGAGCCGGAGGCGATGGCCGACTGGCGTGAAAAGCTGTCAGCTGAAATTGAGCTGCAAAAATACCTGCAGTTTCTCTTCTTCACCCAGTGGAACCGGGTGAAAAGCCATGCCAACAGGCAGGGCATCCGCATCATCGGGGACATGCCGATTTTCGTCGCGATCGACAGCGCCGAAGTGTGGGCCAATCCGGACCTCTTTTACCTGGATGAGGCGGGGCAGCCCACGGTGATCGCCGGTGTACCACCCGATTATTTCAGCGAAACCGGCCAGCGGTGGGGCAACCCACTTTACCGCTGGGATCGCATGCTCGCCAATGATTACGATTGGTGGGCGGCGCGCCTGCGCAGCGCTTTCGCACAGGCGGACATCGTGCGCATCGATCATTTTCGCGGGTTTGAAGCCTATTGGGAAATTCCAGCCGGCGAACCAACGGCGGCCGTCGGCCGCTGGGTGAAAGGGCCCGATCTCCCCTTCTTCCAGCGGCTCGAGGAAAAAATCGGCCGGCTGCCCATTATCGCCGAGGATCTGGGTGTGATTACCCCGGAAGTGGAGCAGCTGCGCGACGGGATGGGCTTTCCCGGCATGAAGATCCTGCAGTTCGGCTTCGGAGGAGAGCGCAACAACAATTTCCTCCCCCACAATTTTACCGCCAACAGTGTCGTCTACACCGGCTCCCACGACAATGAAACGACCCTCGGTTGGTATCAGAATGCCAGCGCATCGGAAAGGGATCACGTCCGCCGTTATCTCGGCCGGAATGATCACGACATCGTCTGGGACATGATTCGGCTGGCCCTGCAGTCGGTCTCCTGCATGGCGGTCATCCCCATGCAGGATATCCTGGTGCTCGGCAACGAAGCGCGCATGAATTTTCCCGGCCGCACCGGCGGCTACTGGTCCTGGCGCTATCGGGCGGGAATGCTCAAAAACGAGATGGCCGACCGGCTGCGGGAATTGAACCACCTCTATGGCCGGGCGCCCGACCCGGCTCAGCAGCCGGATTCCTGATCGGACGGCGGTGGCAGCTGCAGCTCCAGGCTGACAAATCACCAGTGAAAGCCAACACACCGACCGGACCTGCGTACCAGGATCGGTTTTCTATTAATACTTTACGTTAAGTCCGGTAATCGGGTAAGATAGGGGCCATGCAAGTTCAGTCTCCCCTGGAACAATCGACCCTCTGGCGGCTGCTCCGGCGCAATCTCGCCGTCATCATCTTTCTGGTCCTGGCTGCAGGGGGGATGATCGGCATCCATGGCTATTTCAGCCCCGCCGGCGAAGGCGCTGCTGAAGCCGTATCGATCGCCGGCGCCGGCCGGTCCCTCAGCGCTCCTATCTCAAAGCCCGTCGCCTCCCGGCCGGTCAAACAACGCTTTGCCCAGACCAAGCCGCCGCTGCGGATCGCCCTTATTGTCGGCCACCGGGGCAACGATTCCGGGGCTGTCTGTGAAGACGGCCTGACCGAGCTGGCCGTCAACACGGCCATTGCCGAAAAGGCCGTTATCCTGCTCGAAAATGCCGGCTATGCCGCCACCCTGTTCGACGAATTCGATCCCCAGCTGCACGGATTTGAAGGCACACTGCTCGTCTCGGTGCATGCGGACTCCTGCGCAGATCTCGGTCCCGATTTTACCGGTTTTAAAGTGGCCGGCTCTTCGTTGACCGATTCCACCGGCCTCGTGGCCTGCCTTGAAGGGCTCTACGGCGCCATCACCGGGCTGCCAATCCACGCCAATACGGTCACCACCCACATGACCGACTATCACGTTTTCCGCGAAATCGGACCGGGAACCCCGGCCGCCATTATTGAAACGGGATTTCTTTTTCAGGATCGCGAGCTCCTGGAAAATCAATCAGATCTCCCCGCCGAAGGGATCGCCAACGGCATCCTGTGCTTTATGACCGATCAATGAGACGGCTGCTGACGAAGAGAGGGGTTCCATGAGATGATTGCCATTCAGGAAATCGGGGCCGTTCAGGAACTGATTCGGACCGGGCGCCGGCAGGCGGCGGTCGATCGCCTGCGCTACCTCCTGGGGCAAGACGCCAGGGATTATCGCCTGTGGCTGCTCCTGGCGACCGTCGCCCCGCCGGATCGGCAGGCGGCCTGCCTGCAGCAGGCGGAAAAACTGGCTCCCGACGCCCCGGCCGTGCAGAAAGCCCGGGCCTGGATGGACCGGCGGGAGGCATCCGCCCACCTGCCCCCAACCGCGCTTGAACCGCCGCGCCTCATCAGAAAACCGGAAACTGCCACCCCCCCATCCCCGGGATTGAGTCTCGATCACCTGCGCGAGAAGGCCGTTCGAGAGGGGACCCCTGCGGCTGCCGGCAGCCGGCGCCGTCTTTACCGGCGGCCGCTCTTCTGGATAATTCTGCTCGCCTTACTGGCCCTGGGCGCGAGCGCCGGCTGGGCACTCCGGCCCCGCCCAGCCTCTTCGGTTCAGAACAGCGCGCCGGAAGCAATCAGCCTGGTGGCCGATCAGCCAGAGCCGGAGAACGAACCGGTCGCCCAGGTTCAGGCTACGGCCGAGGTCATGCCACCAACGCCAACCCCAACGAGACGGCCGACCGACGTCCCCCCACCAACCGCCACCCCCGTTCTCCTGGAAGCGAAACAAATCGTCGCCTCCAGCCTCGGCCGGGCGCAGTGGACGCCGACCCCGGTGCCGACCAGCACCCCCATTCCCACCGCCACCATCGAACCGACGGCCGTCATCGACAATTACGCCCGGCTCAACTGGCCCCATGTCGGTGAGAATGAGCGCTGGGTGGACGTCAACCTGACGACGCAAACACTGACCGCCTACGAAGGGCGAACCCCCGTACTGGAAACCCTCATATCTTCCGGGCGGGCTCCGTATTACACGGTCACCGGCCAGTTTCGCATCTACTACCGCCTGGAAAGCCAGACGATGGACGGCCGCCGGCTTGGCTTTGATTACGTCACCGAGGGGGTGCCCTGGGTCCAGTATTTTTACGGTGATTTTGCCCTTCACGGGGCGTTCTGGCACAACAACTTCGGGACACCGGTCAGCCACGGCTGTGTCAATATGACGGTGGCGGATGCCCAGTGGCTTTACAGCTGGTCTGATTACGGGATGCTGGTGAACGTCCATTACTAAAGGGGGAGGCGCAGCCGGTCGAGCCGTTGGAAATGGGCCGGGGTGCTGGTATAATTCATCGGCACAATTCACTGGTGCCAAAAAATAAAACCGCGCCTGGTGAGGTCACCGGTGGAACAGATCACAAAACGGCCGTGCGGGGCAGTCCCCTTCCGGCGCGAACAAATTAGAGGTCGACCGTCAGAAACCCGATCCTCGTTAGAGGTCGGGTTTCTTTACATTTTACGCGAGATCCCGGTCGATCAGGAGAATGAAGATGCCACTCGATATCATCGTCGGCGCCCAATGGGGTGATGAAGGGAAAGGAAGAATTACCGATTTATTGGCCCGCGAAGCCGACATCGTGGCCCGTTTCAGTGGAGGGGATAATGCCGGGCATACCGTGGCGGTGGCCGGAGAAACTTTCAAACTCCACCTCATCCCATCAGGCATCATTCATGAAGGGAAGATCTGCCTGATCGGCAATGGCGTCGTCCTGAATCCGACCGTCTTTTTGCGTGAAATCGAGGGGCTGAAAGCCCGCGGCGTCGATGTCAGCCCCGACCGTCTCAAAATCGACACCCGGACCCACCTGATCACCCCCTGCCACGTTGCCCTCGACCGGGCCCGGGAGGAAAAAAGGGGCGGGCAGGCGATCGGCACGACCCTGCGCGGCATCGGCCCTGCCTATGGGGATAAAATCGGCCGCTCCGGGCTGCGCGCAGGGCTCTTTTCCGATCCGGCTGCGCTTGAAGAAGCGGTCCACCAGCATGTTCATCAGCACAATGAAACTCTGCGCACCGTGTTCGGCTTCGCGCCCCTTGATGCGGGGGAAATCGCCCGCCAGTTCCAGAGGGATGCTCGCACCATCGCTCCATACCTGACGGATGGATCCGTCCTCCTTGAGGAGGCACTGCGAAACGGGTTGGTGGTTCTGGCGGAAGGCGCCCAGGGGACGATGCTTGATGTCGACCACGGGACCTACCCCTTCGTCACGAGTTCCTCCCCGACGGCCGGCGGCGTTCTGACCGGACTCGGCATCGGCCCGCGCCACGTACGGCGCGTGGTCGGCGTCGGTAAGGCGTTCAGCAGCCGGGTCGGGGGCGGCCCCTTCCCGGTTGAGCTGGACGGCGACGAGGCGATGCGCCTTCGCGGTACCGGGGAGAATCCCTGGGATGAGTACGGCACAACCACCGGCCGGCCCCGGCGCGTTGGCTGGCTCGACCTGGTGGTCCTGAGACATGCGGTCCGCGTGAATGGGCTGACCGAACTCTGCCTGACCAAACTCGATATTCTCAGCGGACTGGAACAGGTTCCCGTTTGTGTTGCTTATGAATCGGCCGGCGGCCGTCTAACCAACCAGCCGACTGATCTCCCCGTTTTGAACAGCTGCCAGCCGGTCTATGAATACCTGCCTGGCTGGCCGGAGGATGTGATGGCCGCCCGCACCTTCGCCTCCCTCCCCGCCAACGCCAGGGCCTACGTCACCTTTATCGAAGAACAGCTGGAAATTCCCATTCGGCTCATCTCTGTCGGTCCGGAAAGAGACCAGATTATCCGTCGAAAATGACGGCCTGCAGGGAGCCCGGGCGAAAAAAGGGGGGACCGGAGTGGACACTCCGATCCCCCCTGCCTCGATTAATTCGCGCTCGGAAAGCGGTTGAGCACGATGGCCGTGTCCGGCCGGGGAAGGCGTGTTCCCATGGCAACCGTCTCCGCCCCTTTCAGTGGTCTTGCCCCACCATCCAGCTGATAAATCTGGAGCTGGGTCCCCTTCTTCTTATATTCCTGCGGCACGAGGGCCATCCCGGTCAGCAGGCCGTCCGAATCGATGGCGCAGCTGGTGACGAAGCCAACGACCTTCCCTCGCCTGTCGATAATCGGATCGCCCTGGACCGGCCGCCGGACCCCCTTCTCTTCCATCTGGAAGCGGACAATCGTCTGGGGATGGTTCTCGTAGCGCTCGATGTAGGCTTCGCGGCCGATGAAAAACGGCTTCCACAACTTCACATAGAGGCCGAAGCAGGCTGTGTCGGGATCGATTGCCAAAGGGCCTGCCAGCTCATGTCCGTAGAGCGGCAGGCCGGCTTCGGTCCGCGTGCTGTCCCGGCAGGCGAGCCCGGCCTGGACCGCTCCGGCCTGGACGAGCGCTTCCCAGAGCGCTGCGACTCGGTCCGGGTGGACGAAGAGTTCGAAGCCGACGCGTTCGCCTGTGTAGCCCGAGCGGGATACGATCAGATCGTAATCCCCGACCGTCATCGACTTCTGCGAAGCCCACCCCATCTTTTTCAGAGCGGCGGCCGGTCCGCCAATTTTTTCCAAAACATCGATTGACTGAGGCCCCTGGAGGGCGATCAGGACTCGTTCTCCGGCCGCCCGCACATCGCGAAGCTCACAAGACATCGAGACGGCCGCCCAGGGCCGGGCCGGATCGATACACACCTCCCGCCGGTTCACCGCCTGGAGCCAGGCCCAATCCTTTTCGATATTGGCCGCATTGACGACCAGCATGAAATCTTCGGGACCCATGCGGTAGATCATCAAATCGTCGATCACCGCCCCATCTGGAGCAAGGAGGTAGGTGTACTGGGAGCGGCCGACGGCCAGCATCGAGAGATCATTCGTGGTCACGGCGTCCAGGAAATGAAAGGCCCCAGGTCCATCAGCGGAAAAGATTCCCATGTGGCTCACGTCAAACAGGGCGGACGCCTGGCGTACCGCAGCGTGCTCCTCACTGACCGAACTGTACCAGACCGGCATTTCATACCCGCCAAAGTCGACCATGCGGGCCCCGGCCGCGACGTGAACATCGTAGAGCCTGGTCCGCTTCAGGTCGCCGTTTTTGGATTCGGTCCACTCAAAGGCAGGCAGCGGAGGGAGATGCCCGGCCGGCCGGTCGTCGCCTCCGACGAAAAAGGGTTTGCGGTTTTCCACGGCCGCCGCTTCCTGCCCCTCTTTCGAATCGGGGGGAGACAGATCGATGTTGTACCGATTTTCAATCGTGACCGGTCCCGGCAGCTTGGCGTAAGGGTCTCCGATTAAGATGTAGCCATCGGACAGATCCTGCAGCCAGCCCCTGGCCCGAGCGGCCTGAGCCGGGGTCGCGAAGCGCAGATAGGCTTTTTCGGCCGTCCCCCGATGCAGGGAGGCGGTCAGCTCCTCCTCCCCTGCCCTCAGGCAGACGACGCGGGTTTCCCCATCCACCATATCCAGAATCTCCTGGCGAACGGCTCCATTCATGAAAGTCATCGCATCGGCGCCGCGAATGCGCAGGGTGTGGTCTTCCGCATCCGGTCGGACGGGCACCTGCCGGGTCAGCTCCTCGACAATTTCCCTCGCCCGGGCCAAGACGGCCGCCGGCACGCGGGCACGGGTGGTCCGCCGGCGCACGCTCCCGGCGTATTCGTGAGGAACCGCCTCCCGCAGCAGAATGGCGATTGCCTCGGCCAGTCGATCGATCTCGCGCTCGGCAAAACCGCGCTGGCTGATCCAGACCGTGCCCAGGCGAATCCCGGAGGGAGCCAGGGCGCTTCGATCACCGGGAATCGTGTTTTTATTAACCACGATACCGGCCATATCGAGCAGGCGGGCAGCCGAATCGCCATCGAGGGCAACGCCGGCCGAACTTTTGATCGTGGCGCAGTCGATCAGAAGCAGGTGGGTTTCCGTTCCCCCGGCCACAATGCGGAGGCCGTGTTCTGTGAGCTTGGCGGCGAGCCGGGCAGCATTCTGCACGATGCGCTTTTGCAGTTCGGCGAACTGTGGGGTCTGGGCCAGCTTCAGAGCCACAGCCAGCGCGCCAATGGTGTTAAAGTGGCCGCCACCCTGCTCACCCGGGAAGACCGCCTTGTCTATTTTTTCCCCGATGTCGCGGCGGTGCGTCATCAGCATCGCTCCGCGCGGGCCGCAGAGTGATTTATGGGTCGTCGTCATGACGCTGTCGGCAATCCCAATCGGACTCGGGTGGACGCCGGCGGCGACCAGGCCGGAGATATGGGCGATATCGGCGTGGAAGTGAGCCCCGACTTTATCGGCGATCTCGCGGAAGCGCTGCCAGTCTACCTGCAGTGGATAGGCGGAAAAGCCGGCCACGAGGCACTGCGGCTTTTCGCGCAGCGCCATCTGTTCGATCGCATCGTAATCGAGGCGTTCTGAATCTGGATCAACGGTGTAGCTGACGCTGCGGTAAACCGATCCAGAGCGATTGACCGGCGCCCCGTGGGACAGGTGCCCTCCATCGGATAATTTGAGCCCCATAATCGTGTCGCCGGGATTTAATATCGCCGTGTACAGGGCGCTGTTGGCCGGACCGCCGCTCAGAGGCTGCACATTGACGTAGAGCTCATCGGGTGAGACACCGTTGGCGGCAAACAGATCGGCTGCCCGGCGGCGGGCCAGCGCCTCGAGGATGTCGGCGTATTCGACCCCTTTGTAATAGCGCGGGTCGCTGTTTCGCCGGTAGATCGCCAGCTCCACCTCGATATCGAGAATTTCCCGTTCGGTCTGGCGGCGGCTGCTCTCTCGCGGGTACCCCTCCGCATAGACATTGCCGAACTTGCTGCCCATGGCTTCTTCCACGGCATCCGGAGCCATGCTTTCCGATGGGATGAGAATGATGGTGCGCTCCTGGCGTTCTTTTTCTCGGATTAAAATTTCATGCAAATCGGGGTCGAGATCGGCGACGCGGCCGCGGAAAACAAAATCCTTGGACATCGAATGATATCTCCTGCACTTCCCCGCCGGGCGACAGGGAATTTTGATTATGAATTGGGGAATTGTAACAGGTTTAACCGCCAGGTAAAACGGCCGCGACAAGGGTGGTATAATTTGAGAAGTGGCCGGCTCATCCGGCTATTGAGGTCCTGAAAAAGGAGACAAACCATGCCTGAAGCGGTAATCATCGATGCGATTCGCACCCCGTTTGTACGGAAAAACGGGTTCTTTCGCCTGACTCGGCCGGACAGCCTGCTTGCCCATGCACTCAACGGCCTGCTCGTCCGCACCGGGGTCGACCCGGCCGCCGTCGATGATGTCATCAACGGCACCGTCACCCAGGCCGGCGAACAGGGGGCTAACATCGGCCGGCTGGCCGTCCTCCTGGCGGGCTTCCCGGAAACCGTGCCGGCCGTCAGTTTGAACCGGATGTGCGGGTCGAGCCAGCAGGCGGTCCATTTTGCCGCCCAGGCGGTGTCGGCCGGGGATGCCCAGTACGCCATCGGCTGCGGCGTGGAGAGCATGACCCGCGCCCCGATGTTCAGCGATATTGGTGGCGGATTTGAAAAGCTGAACCCGGCACTGGCCGAAAAAGTCGACCTGGTCCACCAGGGGGAGAGCGCCGAGCGGATCGCCGCCAAGTGGGGCATCACCCGCGACGAGATGGACACCTACGCGGCGGAAAGCCACCGGCGGGCGTTCGAGGCCGGCCGGGAAAAGCGGATGAAAGAGATTCTCCCGACCTGCGGGCACGACGCGGAAGGCCTGCCCGTCGAAATCGATTACGACGATGGCGTTCGCTTTCCGGTCAACCGGGATAAAATGGCCAGTCTGCCCACCGTTTTCCGCCCTGAAGGGAATGGTGTGGTCACGGCGGCGAATGCCAGCCAGATTTCCGACGGGGCATCGGCGGTTCTGGTCGGCGATCGGGCGGCAGCCGAAGCCGACGGCCTGCGGCCGCGGGCCCGCTTCCTGGCCCGCGTTGCCGTCGGCAGCGATCCGACGATGCAGCTCGATGGCGTCATTCCGGCCACACAAAAAGCCCTCGACCGAGCCGGCCTGTCCCTGGATGATATCGATTGGGTCGAAATCAATGAGGCGTTCGCCTCCGTCGTCCTGGCCTGGGCCCGCCATTTTGAAGCCGATCTGGCCCGGGTCAATCCCTGGGGAGGTGCCATAGCCCACGGTCATCCCCTGGGGGCTACCGGCGGGGGTCTGATGGCCAAGCTGCTCAGCGGCCTGGAAGCATCCGGCGGCCGCACCGGCCTGCAGGTGATGTGCATCGGTCACGGGATGGCGACCGCCACGATCGTCGAAAGAATTCCCTGATGGATCCGGCCCGCTGGCCGGGCAGCGGAACAGAAATCCTTTCTCACCGTGACCGACGATCTCTTTACCCCCCTGGCTGGATACCAGATATTATCCCTGGCGACCAACCTGCCCGGTCCGGTGGCCGCGCGGCGCCTGCAGGAGTGGGGGGCTCAGGTGATCAAGATCGAACCGCCGGCCGGCGATCCTCTGGCGGTCAGTGCCCCAGCCGTCTATCGGCGGCTGACAGACGGCCAGACCATTCAACGGGTGGATCTCAAAAGCGAAGCCGGGCGGGTCGAACTCGAACGGCTCCTCGCCGGGGTCGATTTACTGCTGACGTCGTCGAGGCCCGCCGCCCTCGAGCGGCTGCGCCTGGGCTGGTCAGAGCTGGCCGGACGCTTTCCGCGGCTGGTCCAGGTCGCCATCATTGGTTTTCCGCGTCCCGACGAATATTTACCCGGTCACGACCTGAACTACCAGGCAGCCGAAGGACTTCTTCGTCCCCCATTCAATCCCCCGACGCTGCTGGCCGACATGGCCGGTGCGGAGATGGCGGTCAGCGGTGGACTGGCGCTGCTCCTCGGCCGAGCGCGGAGCCGTTCAGACGGCCGCTACCTGGAGATTTCCCTGGCGGCCGCGGCGGCCCATTTCGCCCTGCCCCTCCGCAGTGGATTGACCGCACCCGGCGGCATCCTGGGCGGCGGCTGGCCGGGCTACCGGCTCTACGAGGCAGCCGATGGATGGGTCGCCCTGGCTGCGCTGGAACCCCATTTCTGGATCCGGCTCGGCGACCTGCTGGCCCTGAAGAATCCCGACGAAACGCAGCTGGCAGCGGTGTTTAAAACGCGCACGGCCGGCGACTGGGAAGCCTGGGGACTGGCCCACGACCTGCCCCTCAACGCCGTCGCTGTCCACCAACCATCATCCCGGCTATAATTACATGCCAGCGCGCTGGCCCCTCCAATCGGCCAGCTGGCAAAACGACAAAGACCCATCAGGAGTTTTCCATGCAAGTAGCCCGGCATACCTTTCTTATCAGCGGTGGCAGCTCTGGCCTGGGAGCCGGCTGCGTCCGCCGTCTGGCTTCCCTGGGCGGGAATGTCGTCATCCTCGACTTGAACGCCGAATGGGGGGAGCCGCTCGCTGTGGAATGCGGTGAGCGGGCTGTCTTCGCCCGCGCCAATGTGGCGGATGAACGGGAAGTGGCGGCTGCCGTCGACCTGGCAGTCGAAAAATTTGGCGCTGTCCACGGGGCGATCAACTGCGCCGGGATCGCCATCGGCGAGCGGGTGGTTGGGCGCCAGGGTCCGCATCAGCTCGATTCGTTTACCCGGGTCATCCAGGTCAATCTGATCGGCACGTTCAACGTCATCCGGCTGGCGGCCGCAGCCATGACCCGGAATGAACCCGGGGAGAATGGGGAGCGCGGCATCATCATCAACACCGCCTCGGTTGCGGCGTTCGATGGTCAGATCGGGCAGGCCGCCTACTCGGCCTCCAAAGGGGGGGTCGTCGGCATGACCCTGCCCATCGCCCGGGAGCTGGCCCGTTTCGGGATCCGGGTATGTACGATCGCTCCCGGCATTTTCCACACGCCGATGCTGGGGGCAATGCCGCAGGAGGTCCAGGATTCCCTGGCCGCCCAGGTCCCCTTTCCCAATCGCCTCGGCCGCCCTGATGACTATGCGCAGCTGGCCCAGCACATCATCGAAAATGAAATGCTGAATGGAGAAACCATCCGGCTGGATGGAGCCATCCGCATGGCACCGAAATAGGCAGACCCTTTAAGATTCAAGATTCAAGCAAGCGAAAGACACCTGCAGGAGAACCCATGCTTCAACGCGAGGAACTACCCCGGCTGGCGGCCGATACGATCCGATTTCTGGCAGCCGATGCCGTGCAAAAAGCCAACTCCGGCCACCCCGGCATGCCGATGGGCATGGCCGATGCGGCCGTCGCCCTCTGGCGCCAGTTTCTGCGCCACAACCCTTCGGATCCCCACTGGCCCAACCGCGATCGCTTCATCCTGTCGGCCGGACACGGCTCGATGCTGCTCTACAGCCTTCTCCACCTGACCGGATATGACCTGCCCCTGGCGGAAATCCAGCAGTTCCGGCAGTGGGGCAGCCTGACACCCGGTCACCCGGAAAGCCACCTGACTCCAGGCGTCGAAACCACCACCGGACCCCTGGGCCAGGGGATCTCCAACGCCGTTGGCTTTTCCCTGGCCGAAGCCTGGCTGGCCGCCCGCTTCAACCGGCCAGAGTTTCCCATCGTGGATCACTTTACCTACACGATCTGCAGTGACGGGGATCTCCAGGAAGGGATTGCCCACGAGGCCTGCGCCCTGGCCGGCCATCTCGGGCTGGGCAAACTCATCGCCCTCTACGACGACAACGACATCCAGATCGATGGGCCGACCCACCTCGCCTTCAGTGAAAATGTCCTGCAGCGGTTCGAGGCCTACGGGTGGCACACCAGCCGCGTCGACGGCCATGACCCCGAATCGGTGGCCGAAGCCCTGCGGGCGGCGCGGGAGGTGACCGACCGGCCGTCGCTCATCGCCTGCAAAACCATCATCGGGTTTGGCAGTCCCAACCGCGCCGGCACGAATAAAATCCACGGAGAGCCGATGGGTGAGGCGGAAATCCGGCTGACGAAAGATAAGCTGGGCTGGCCGGCGGATGCCCACTTTATGGTCCCGGGTGAAGTCCGCGAATTTCTCGACGCCCGGGAAGCCGGTTCGGCCGCACAGGAAGCCTGGGAATCGCTCTTTGCGGCTTACCGGGCGACCTATCCCGATCTGGCGGCCGAATTTGAAACCATGGTCCGCGGCGACCTGCCGGAAGGCTGGCAGGCTGACCTGCCGGCGTTTGCCCCCGGTTCATCGATGGCGACCCGGGCCGCTTCCGGGAAGGTGCTCGAAGCCCTGGTTCCCCGAATCCCGCAGATGCTGGGCGGGTCGGCCGACCTGACGGGGTCTAACAAGACCGATGTCAAAGGAACCGGGACGATCCAAAAAGCGGACATGACCGGCCGCTACATCCACTATGGCGTGCGCGAACACGGTATGGGGGCGATCATGAACGGCATGGCCCTGCACGGGGGCGTTATCCCCTATGGCGGCACCTTTCTTGTCTTCTCAGACTACATGCGGGCCAGCATTCGGCTGGCCGCCCTGATGGAGCAGCAGGTCATCTATGTCTTCACCCATGACAGCATCGGGCTGGGGGAAGATGGACCGACTCACCAGCCGGTTGAACAGCTGATGGCGCTGCGGGCGATGCCCAACCTGTGGGTCATCCGGCCGGCCGAGGCGAACGAAACGGCCGCGGCCTGGCAAATCGCCCTGGAGAGAAAAGATGGGCCGACCGCCCTGGCCCTGACCCGACAGAACCTTCCAACTCTGGAGTCTACCGTCGCCACCGGCGCCCTTCGGGGAGGCTACGCGATCGGAGCCTCCCCAGACGATGTGGCCGCCATTCTGGCCACCGGATCGGAAGTGACGATCGCCCTCGAGGCTCAGGCCCGGCTGGCGCAGGAGA
>JBFFZG010000068.1:0-18086 GCA_041568735.1 Promineifilaceae bacterium (SeqCode) | reverse complement strand
CGCTACCGCTTTACCGTTTAAGATCCGCTTTGAGTCGCTTGTGGCTCTTTTATCCACCACCCCGGTCTGCTTTGAGGGCAAATTCGGGATGACTCATGTTTATGAGGAATATAAATAAAGAAAATGAGGCCTATCCGTGAGATTCAGGTCCCCGAATCACCCGGCCGATCACCATGCCGACCAGGAGCTGGGCCGCAAAATACGCGACGATCCACATGACCCACTTCACGACTTTAATGCCGCCCAGGTCGAGCAGGCCCGGCATCGCCACCGCCAGCCAGATCGCCCCCATGATGAGCAGGGAGACCAGCAGCAAGGTACTGAATTTCGGTTTCGTCGTCTCGACGTGCTCGTGTCTCATCATATTGTCTCCACCTGCGAATCAGAATTCGCCAAACGTATTTTGAATCGCCGCCACCCGGTCTATTTCATCACACAGACCATGTTCCGGGTCAGCCGGGAGGATAAACCTGACGAGGTTTCTTTCGCTCCGCCCGCTCTACCAATAAGTATAAGTGGCCGCCGGGATCTCACCAGATCACTTTGGTCCTACCGAGCGGGGTATCTTTTTTTACACTGGCGGCCGCCGCCGGTATTGAACTCACAGCCGCTCCGGTTGCCTGAAAACCAGGCGGTCCGCCGGCGCCTAAAAATTAAGACACCCGGATGGGCCGGCCCATCCGGGTGTCGTCTATCGGTCCGTTGTGGGGCCGCGGCTCCGACGGGGAACCGTCAGCCTTTGCGCCGCCAGCGCCTGGCGCGGCCGCCCAGCAGGACAAGGGAAATCTGGATGAGGGTCACGGCCAGGAGCAGCCAGAGCCAGGCAGCCCCGCCGGCCGGCCGGTTGGTCGAGACGGTCAGGAGCGACACCTGGGTCGGGCTGAAGTTGAAGATGTAATCCTCAACCTCGCCCCCGGTCGAGCTGCCGGTGAAAGAGACCTCCGGGAAGGAGGGCTGGCTCGGAAAAAGGCGGAAGCGGCTGTAGAGCGAGACCGCCCCACCGGAAAAGGTGCCGGCGGGCACATCGACGCTGATCGGCAGGGTGCCGGTCGTGACGGCCTGGCTGATCACCATTTCGCCGCTGTCGTAGAAATCGCCGTCCATGTTGAAGTCGATCCACCCGACCAGCCAGCCGCTGCCGTTGACAACAATCGACAGGGGACCGCCGTTCGCGCCTTCATCCCAGCCGCCGGCCAGTGTCACGCCGTCCTCGTCGGCCCCATCCCCGTCGGCCAGGACACCCGGCGCGCCGTTCACTTCGCTGTCGGGCGCGCTGCCCAGATAGAGGCTTGGCGTCAGCGACGTGACGTGGCGCGGGCCGCTCGGGCTCCCTTCCAGCAGGGTATTGTAGCTCTGCGGGAGGTCGCCGTAGTCATAGGTCAGCGTCGACTCGAAGGCGAAGTCGACCGTCGTGACCGCGCTGTCCCCGCCGGCCGTCGTGCCGTTGACGAGCACCGTCTGGAAGACCGAGCCGGGGTTGAGGGTCACGGCCGACAGCGGCGTTCCCGGGTTGCCCGAGTTGGCCGGGCTGTTGCCGACGGTCGTCTTCAGCTGGGTATTGCTGAGCATGGCCGTGCTCGTGCCGACGACCACCCGGTAGGTGTCGGTGACCAGGTTAGTAAAGGTGTAAGTTCCACTGGCGCTGGTCATCGTCTGCCCGATGAGCTGCCCGGTGCTGTTGTAGAGGAAAACCGTCTGGCTCATCACCTTCGTATCCCCCACGTCACAGCCGCCAACATTGGCCGTCGTCAGGCTCTCTTCGAGGCAGACCGACCCGTTCAGGGCATAGAGGCCGCTGTATTTGAAGCCGAAATCGAGGTTCAGGGGACAGCCTGTGCAGCTGCTCCCATTCAGGGCGGTCACCGCCCCCGTGCCGTCGATTGTCACCGTGCCGCTCGTGCTGCCGACGCTGCCGTTGCCGTTGAGCAGATCGCTGATATTCCCGCTGCTGGATGGCGTCATGCCGGCCGGCTGCTGCACGGTCACCGTCCAGGTGCCCGCGCCGAGCCCCTGGAAGGTGTAGCGGCCGTCCAGGTCGGTCGTCGTCGTGACCGTGCTGGCCCCGTTGGTCACCGTGACGACCAGACCGGATATTCCCAGCTCCGTCCCACTCTGCAGGCCGTCGCCGTTTTGATCGAACCAGACGAAATCGCCGATCGTCCCCGCCGGCAGGTAGCCGAAGTCGAGCCCCATGAAGCTGGAACCGAGTGCCAGGGTCCGGTTAGCCCCGTTGTCACAGGCCGGCAGCGACGGGTAGAGGGTGCTGATGCAGTTCTCGCCGTCCCGGTCGGGGTCAGCCGTCTGTGCCGCGCCGCCAATCGGGCCAGAAGTGCTCACCGTCACGGTGTAGCCGCCAGCCGGCAGCCCGGTAAAGCGGTAGGTGCCGATCGGCGTGCTGCCGCCGCTGGATGTCACGGTCGTCGTCACGTAGGTGCCAGGGGGCCAGACGGTCCCGTTCGGCATGGTGATCGTCGAGCTGTTGGTCAGGGTGATGGTCACCCCGGCGATGCCGACTTCGTTCCAGTCCTGGGTGCCGTTGTTGTTGGCGTCCCAGTAGATCGTATCCCCCAGGGCACCGAGATTGGTGAAACCAAAATCCGACTTGAGATCGCAGCCGGTGCAGCCGGTGCCGTTGAGCGTCGATACCACGCCGCCGCTCATGACAACGGTGTGGGTGATGGGCGTCGTCGGCACGTACCGGTTGCCATAAAGGTCGTTGGGCAGATCGGTGTCGGTCGTATCGACTACCACGCGGTAGCGGCCGTCTGGCAGATTGCTGAAGAGATAACCGCCGGTGCTGCTGGTCACGGTGGAAGTGATGGGCACGTAGACCCCATCCCCGTTCAGGTCCGCCAGCAGGCTGACCGTGATCGAGATCAGGCCAGTTTCCAGGACCCCGCTCTGGACACCATCTCCATTCTGGTCGAACCAGACGGCGTCGCCGATCTGGCCGGTGCCAAACGGTTTGTAGCCGAAGTCGACCGTCAGCGTGATCCCGGTGCTCGGGAAGGCGCTCACCACCCCCCGGTTGTCGCACAGGGTGCAGGTCCCGCCCTGGTCGGGATCCTTGGTCTGCAGCGTGCCGGTCGGCGTCGACGTGCGCACCAGGTAGTTGCCGGCCGGCACCTGGCTGAACAGGTAGCTGCCGTTCAGGGCGGTGACGGTCGTCGAAATCAGGGGATCGACATTGGCGTCGATCACACCGTCGTTGTTGAAATCTTCATAAAGCTCGACGGTACGGCCCGGGATCCCCTCGTCGATAGCATCCTGCACGCCGTTGCCGTTCCAGTCGTAAAAGATCATGTCGCCGATCTGGCCGGTGCCGGTCTTGCCGTAGGCGAAATTATAGGAACCATAGACCTGGCCGAGCACTACCGTCACGGAATGGGTGCTGTCGCACGTTGTACAGACCCCACTTTCGCCGGGATCAACCGTCTGGCTCCAGCCGCTTCCCAGCGGGGCCAGGTTGGCGGCCACGCCGATGTAGTACAGCCCGGCTGAAGATACTCTGAAACTGTAATTGCCGGCCGCGTTGGTCTTCGTCGTCTGCACGGCATTGGCGCTCGTGCAGGGGCTGGTCAGGCAGAGGTAAACAGTCACGTTGGCCAGCGGGTTGTCGGCCGTATTCTGCACGCCGTTCCGGTTGACGTCGTTCCAGATGTTGCCGTGAATCGTGGCCGGGGCGCCGGCATAGCCAAAATTGATATTCTTAACATCCCAGCTGTTCCCACCCCAGGTTTCAACCCCCATGCGGAAGCCGTTCGTGCCGTTGCCGGCGTCGAGCCAGGTGTTGTCGCAGGGGGCGCTGGGAGAGGTCCCGCCGCAGAGGCCGTAGTCGCCGGTCGTGCCGGTGCTGCTGTTGTTGTCGTCTTCCGGGTCGCCGGTCTGGGTGCCGCCGGGCGAAGTGGCCACCACCCGGTAGTACAGCCCCTGGAAGAGGCCGTCAAAGCGGTAGAGGCCGTTTTGATCGGTCACCGCCGTCATGGTCGAGGTCGTCCCGGAGCAGCTGCCGCCGGAAAACGGCACGGAGCAGCTGGTGAGCGTCATGGTGACCCCCGGAATACCCGGTTCGGTCGTCTCTTTCCCGATGGTGCCGACCGGCCAGCCGTTGGCGTTCAAATCGCTCCAGACCACGCCGGTGATCGAACCGGTGGGCGCCAGGGTCGACGTGACAAAGCTGCTGGCGCTGTTGGCTGGCAGGCCGTTGACAAAAGTGGCCTGCGTGACAGCCGCCGTGTTGGTGATCGTCTGGGTCACGTTGCCGGCCGGCTCCAGCGCCTTGAAGGTGACCGTCACCTGGCGCGTCCCGCCGGCGTAGAGCGGGCCGAGGTCGTTCCAATTCAGGGTTCCGGCAGGTGAGCTGCTGCTGACAGCTGGAACCGAGGAAACGAACTGCAGCCGGTTCGGATCGTAGGTATCGGTCAGCGGCAGTGGGGAGAGGGTCAGTCCCGGCTGGTCGCAGACCCGGCTCGACGTCACCCGCAGGCCAAAGCCATCCAGGTAGAGGACCGAGGAATCCGGACTGGCGTTCTTTTGACCTTCCATGGCGACGTCGATCCGATTCGGCGTGAAATCGGCCCAGGTCCAGGCCCGGCGGGCAGTGACATCCCAGGCCATCGTCCCGACATTGGCCGCCCCGACGTACTGGTTGATTTGACCGGTGGTAAAGGCCTGCGTCGAGCCGAGCTGGACGTCGTCAAACCAGAGGTAGCCGATGGCGAAGTCATCGGCGAGCGGCTGGCTGACATAGACCGGGAACAGGAGTTCGACCTTGGTGATGGCCGCGCCGTCGTTCCCCAGCGTGAAGCCGGTGCCGGCCAGCAGTTTGTTGGAACCCTGGAGGAAATCGGCCGAAGCATAAAGCTTGTTTGGTTCAGCACTGCCAAAGGCGTTGGGAATATCGCCCCAGATCTTCGTGCTGGTCCCGGAATGCCCGGTATCCTCCTGCCTGGCCCAGACAGTGTACTGGCAGTTCAGCGGTGTGCCCGTCCCATTGCCCGGGAGGTTGCTCTTCAGATCGATCGTATAGGTGACCGGGTACCCCTCGTAGAGCGGGGTCGAGCTGATCACCTTTTTCTGAATCGAAAGAACCGGGGCGAAGCCGAAGTTCTTGTCGAGCACGTTCACGGCCGTGGTTGTCGTGCTGTTCGGATCGAGACTGACCGCCTGGCGCAGTGGGGTCGTATTGCCCCACCCCGGGTAGCTGCCTGTCAGGGTTGGATCGGCGCTGCTGACCGCGACGATGTAGCGGCCGTCCGGCAGCCCGCTGAACAGGTAGTTGCCGGTGCCGTTCGTCAGGCGCGTCTGCAGGAGCGTGTCGGTCGCCTCGAGCGTCCCGTTGCCGTTGGCGTCGAAATACAGGGAAACGGTCATATTGGCGATCCCGGTTTCACCCCCTTCCTGGGCGCCGTTGCCGGCCAGGCCGCTCGTGCCCCCGTTATCCGCCCAGACGAGACTGCCGATGCTGTTCGGACCGGGGACGAGTGTGGTGGTCGTGCTCTGAATAAAAGGTGCGGCGCTGCCGTAGCTGGCCCCGCCGGTGTTGAGCACGAGCGGCTGGGTGTATGTCGTCGGCACCGTGACCTGGAAGGTGGCGGACCCCCCGGCGCCGGGGGCCAGCGGCGCGTCCAGCCACCACTGGATGTCAGTCACGGACGCCGCCGGCGGCGGAATCCGGGTCCAGGAGACCCCGCTGTTGGTCGAATAGAGGATGGTGTAGGCGACCGGGAGGGTATTATTCAGGGCGGCCGTACCGGAGACGTAGAGGGTTCCAGTCGGCACCCGGTCCTGGATGACGAAGGGAATCCCCAGCGCCGGGTCGCCGATGTTGACCGGACCGGTGTTGGTGAAGGTCATCGTGAAGGCCAGGGTGGCCGGCAGGCTCGGTGTAATGACGGTGCGGTTGACCGCTTTATTAAAGGAAACGGCCGGTGGTTTGCTCTTCAGCGGGGCAATGGATGCCCCGTAATCGCCGTTGAATTTTTCATTGTCGAAGCCGGACGCCACTTCCTGATAAGGGGTCAGGGTGGCGGAACAGACCCCGTTGAGGGCGGCGAAAGTGTAGTAGACGAGACCGACCGCCCCCGTGTTGTTTTCGGGCAGATTGGCGAAATAGAGCTGGTCGGTGACCGTACGCGTATCAAACGTGCCGTTGTTCAGCTTGACCACCAGCAGGGCATCGGTGCGGACCAGCCGGAAGCAGCCGGCGTCGTAGGCGGCTGGATCGCCCACCGGCTGCATCCAGACGTTGTAGTCGGGCAGCAGGTCGCCGTCGTTGTCGAATCCATGGCGAACGTTGCCCAGATCGTACCAGATCCCCTCGATGACGGTGGTCTGGCCCGGGTAAATTCCTTCCGATCCGGCCACCACGTCCGGGTTTCCCCAGCCAAGCTGGTTGACGACGGCCAGGAACTCGTTGGGCACTTTGCTGGAGGTATTGGGCCAGATCTTATTGGCCATGGCCGAAATTTCATTGCGCATCGTCACCTTGCGCGTCTGATCGGCCAGGAGATTGACGCCCGCATCGTTGGCGGTAGCCCAGATGTCGTACTCGAGCCAGAGGTCGTCATCCGGTTTGATTCCCAGAGTCACCGACTTGCCATTGGCGTCGAGCCGCGGGTAGCTCAGCAGCCAGTACTGGGTGACGCACTGGCCGCCGGCGATATTTCCGATGTAGCGGACGGCGTCCCGGGCCCCAGCGGAGCCTCCCTGGTGGGTCAGCGAAAAAGTGCCGACCAGGCCGGCATGGGTGCGAGCCGGGTAGACACCGGGCGTGTCGCTGGTGCCGTTGATGTAGTTGCCGATGCTGGCGTAGACATCGGTCAGCGCATTGGTCCCGTCGTTGCAGACCTTGACCCCGGCGTGAAAAGCTCGCGGCGCATAGGTCGACGGCGACTCGACATTGGAGTCGACGACCAGATTGTAGGCGCTGATTATTTCCAGTCTCAGGTCCCCATTGGGGTTGGCCGCACTCAGGGGGGAGATCCCGCTGATGCCCAGAAAGGTAATCAGCAGGAATGCTGCCATGGCCGCGGCGGTAAGGAGTGAGCGTGAGCGTGGCGAAAGCACGGCGTACATCATAAAAGTCAAAATCCCCTATACAATTGGCTGCTCTCAGCTTTCGTCCCTGGAATGTCAATCTAATCGCGCTAGAAAAACCCGTTTCGCCTGCTCAAAATTTCAACATTGCCCCCAAGCCCGGCGAAAGGAATGGAGAGAAATATCCCCGGATCCTCGTGGTAGACGCCCCGCGCCCAAAGATTACTCGAGAAGCGTCGGACTGTACCAGATAACTTAAGTACTACCGGGCGTAAGAATTCGGTAAATGCGGTCTCTGGATTTAGTACTGCGGCCTTATCCGTATGAGTCGACGATTGATTTCCTCATGACGTCGGGAAAAACAAGTATAATGAGGTCGTCCTCATCGACTCAGGAGGCCCCCCACATGACCCCATCCCGAAAAGTATACGGCGTGTGCCCCCACGACTGTCCCGACACCTGCGGAACCATCACCGAAGTGCGCGACGGCCGGGCGGTCGCCTTTTACGCCGATCCAGACCAGCCGCTGACCGGCGGCTGGCTGTGCGCCAAGGTGCGGCCTTATCTCGACCATGTCTATCACCCGGAGCGGCTGCTCTACCCGCTGCGGCGGACGAGCGGCAAGGGAGAGCCGGCCGCCTGGCGGCCGATCACCTGGGAAGAGGCCCTGGATGAGATCGGCGCCCGCTGGCGGGCGATCATCGCCCGGTACGGGGCGGAGGCCATCCTGCCGTACAGCTACAGCGGCACGCTCGGCCTGCTGCAGATGGGGGTGGCCAGCGGCCGCTTCTGGAACCGGCTGGGAGCCAGCCGGCTGGAGCGGGCGATCTGCGGCGACGCGGCGGCGGCCGCTGTCAACTTCACACTGGGCGCCCGGCGCGGCGTCCCGTATGACCACGTCGCCGACAGCCGGCTCGTACTCATCTGGGGGCACAATCCGGTCAGCACAGCCCCCCACTTCATGCCCCATCTCGTCCGCGCCCGGCGGCAGGGAACCCAAGTCGTCGTCATCGATCCGCGCCGGACCCGTTCGGCCGCCGGGGTCGACTGGCATCTGCAGCCCCGGCCGGCCACCGACGGCGCCCTGGCGCTTGGACTGGCCCACCTGATTTTTGCCGAGAATCTCCACGACGAGGCCTGGCTGGAAGCGCACGCGCTCGGCTGGCGGGAATACCGGCAGCACGTCGAACCCTGCACCCCGGCCTGGACGGCCGCCGAAACCGGGTTGGCCGAAACCGATATTCGCCGGCTGGCCCACCTCTACGCCACGACCCGGCCGGCGCTCCTCAAGTTCGGCGACGGCATCAACCGCCATCAAAACGGCGGCCAGACCTGCCGCGCCCTGGCGGTCCTGCCGGCCCTGATCGGCCAGTACGGCGTGCGCGGCGGCGGCCTCGGCTACAGCACCAGCGGGTATTTCCCATGGGACGCCGAGGCGGTCGACAAATGGGGCGCCTGCCCCCAGCCGCCGACCCGAAAAGTCAACATGAACCGGCTCGGCGCGGCGCTGACGGGGGAAGTGACCGATCCGCCGGTCATGTCTCTCTTTGTCTTCGGGGCCAATCCACTGGCGGCCAGTCCCAATGCCGCCCTCATTCGGCGGGGGATGGAGCGGCCGGATCTCTTCACCGTCGTCCACGAACTGTTCATGACCGACACGGCGGAAATGGCCGACATCGTCCTGCCGGCCACCGGCCAGCTGGAGCAGCTCGACCTGCACCGCGCCTACGGCCACACCCGGCTGATCCTCAACGAACCGGCCCTGGCCCCGCCCGGCGACTGCCGCAGCAACTGGGATACGATGCGCGCCCTGGCCGGGGCGATGGGTTTTGGCGAGCCCTGGCTGCACGACGAACCGGAAACGGTCATCGACGAAGTGCTGCGGGCGTCATCCCGGGCCATCCCGGAGCTGGACGGCGTTTCGGTCGACTTTCTGCGCGGCCGGCCGGGGGGCTGGCAGGTTCCCTTCGCCCCGGAGGTCCCCTTCGCCGACGGCCGCTATCCCACGCCGAGCGGCCGGGTCGAGATCTTCAGCGCGCCGATGGCCGCCCTGGGCCACGATCCGCTGCCGACATACCATCCCGCGTTCGATCCGGCCGGTCTGTCGGAAAAAGACGCCCGCCGCTTTCCGGCCGGCCTGGCCCTCACCCTGATTTCCGGGGCGGCCCATCACTTTACCACGACCACCTTCGCCAACAGCCCGGCCATGGTCGACCATGAGGGCACCCCGTTCGTCGAGATCCATCCGCAGGACGCGGCCGTCCGCGGTATCGTCGATGGCGAGACGGTGGCCGTCGAAAACGGCCGGGGCTGCGTCACCCTGCGCGCCGTCGTCACCGATCGCGTGCGCCCCGGCGTGGTCATCTCTCCCAAAGGACGCTGGGCCAACCGCAGCGGCGGCCGCAATGTCAACTGGCTCACCCCCGACGCCCTCGCCGACCTCGCCGGCCAGAGCACGTTTCACACGAATCGGGTGTGGATCACAAAAGAGAAATAGTTCCGAGTTCCGAGTTCCGAGTTCCGAGTTCCGAGTTCCGAGTTCCGAGTCGAAAGTCGAAAGTCTCACCGGGGGACAGTAATATGCGAAATCGGTGAGGGATAATCAAGGAATTTCAAGGCAATCACTATCGTTAGCGACCCGTTTCCAGTATGTTTTAAAGAAAAACACACCGATTTGGGTCCGTTATGTCAAATAAACATCTGGAAAACAAGACTTTTGACATGTTATCTCGCTATTTGCCTGGCAATCGACGCCATCTCCGCCGCTTGGCCACCGTCATCAGTGCAGAGCTTTTGGCAGGATCGCTGACTCAAACCCACCTCGCTCGCCAGCTGCCAAACGGGGGCCAGCAAGCGAGTCGTCTCCGTTGGTTGCAGCGCTTTTTCGATGCACCCATGTACTCCCAGGCGTACACCTATCAGCCGCTGCTGGCCCAAGCTTTCCAGTTCTACCAGGCGCCAATCTGGCATCTCACTTTGGATCGCACGACCATCCGACCCCATGAACTGGATTTGCTGATGATTGGCCTGATTTACCATAAACGAGCCCTGCCGTTAGGGTGGCGGTGGCAACCCTTTGGCATGTCTTCCGCCGAGAGCCAGATGGCTCTGTTGCGCACCATTTTACCGCTGCTACCAGAGGGCCAGGCGGTGATTGTCCACGGCGATACCGAGTTTGGGTCGGTGCCAATGATGCAAATGATCACTCAGGAAGTTCAAGCCGATTTCATCTTGAGTCAAAGTCCTCATACCTACTACGAAGATGCTGATGGCCAGCGGCATTATCTGGGTGATTTACCTCTAACCAAACGACACACCACCGTGGTCGAGAATATCCGTTGGACCAAGGAACATCGCTTCGGTCCGCTGACCCTGTTTGCCTTTTACCAACCGCACAAAAACGGCAAGAATAACCCGATCGTGGAGAAGCGCTATGGTGTCACCAGTCTGCCAAAAGGTCACACCCTCAAGCAGCTGGGGCGCCAGCGGTGGGGCATTGAATGCCTGTTTAAAGATCTCAAATCGGCCGGTTTTTGCCTCCATTTTTCGAAATTGCATCCCGATCGCCTGGAAAACTTGCTCTTAGCCACTTCAATCGCTTATTTATGGGCGATTTCCATCGGTCGAACTCTGGTCAAACAAGGAAAACGGCCGTTAGTGGACTCAAAAAAAACGACATTACAGCTATTTTCGCATTGGATGGGACTTTTTGGTTCATTCTCATGCCCTTGGTCGACCCATTTCGACCCATTTGCGTTTGTATCAATAACCGCTTGAGCTTGTTTTTTCGCATATTACTGTCAGGCGGTAAGACTTTTCACTTTCAACAGTGGAAAGTCGAAAGTGGGAGGTCGTTCGCCGACTATCATGCCCTTCTTCTACTTTAAACTTTTCACTTTCAACAGTGGAAAGTCGAAAGTGGGAGGTCGTTCGCCGACCACCATGCCCTTCTTCTACTTTAAACTTTTCACTTTCAACTTTTAACTATTTCCTGTATATTGCCCCACCGTTCCCTGTTCCCTATTCCCCGTTCCCCAAACGCCATGTTCAAACGCGACCGCTTCCCCATCTTTCAAGACAAAGTCTACCTGAACAGCTGCTCCCAGGGAGCGCTGTCGCTGGATGTCATCCAGGCTTACCGGACCTATCTCGACGACTGGCAGGAGAAGGGCTCCCCGTGGGAGCTGTGGGTCGAGCGGGGGGAGGTGGTGCGCCAGCAGATCGCCGGCCTGCTCAACGCCGGCGTCGATGACGTGGCCGTGACCACCTCGGTTTCGGCGGCCGTCAGCAGCCTGGCCAGCGCCCTCGACTTTGGCGGCGAGCGGGACAAAATCGTCGTCGACGATTTCGCCTTTCCGACCACCGCCCAGATCTGGCACGCTCAGACCACCCGCGGCGCCCGCATCGTCCACGTGCCGGCGGCCGGCAGTTCGATTCCCCTCGACTATTTCGAAAATGCCATCGATGAACGGACTCTCCTCGTCAATCTGACCCACGTCTGCTACCGGAACGGCGCCCGGATCGACGTGCCGGCCGTCGTCGAGATCGCCCACCGCAAAGGGGCGCTCGTCCTGCTCGACAGCTTCCAGACGGTCGGCACCATGCCCATCGACGTCCGGGCGCTGCGGGTCGATTTTCTCGTCGGCGGCGTCCTCAAATACCTCTGCGCCTCGGCTGGACTGGCCTTTCTCTACAGCCGGCCGGATCGGACGGCCGCCCTCTCACCGACCAGCACCGGCTGGTTCGCCCAGGCCAACATCTTCGCCATGGACATCTACCACCACACCCCTTCCCCCTCCGCCCGCCGCTTCGAAGCGGGCACGCCGCCGGTCCCCAACACCTACGCCGCCCAGGCCGGCATTCGGCTGGTGCAGGAAGTCGGCCTCGAACGGATCGAATCCCACATTCGCGAACTGACCGGGGCCATCAAAGCCGGCGCCATGCGGCGCGGCTTTAACCTCGTGACCCCCGCCGACCCGGACCGACACGGGGCCATGGTCGCCCTGCGCTCCCATAAAGTCGACCTGCTGGTCAAATGGCTGGAAAAAGACGGGGTGATCGTCTCCAGCCGGGACGACAACCTGCGCATCTCCCCCCACTTCTACAACAACCAGGCCGATGTCGATCGCCTGATCGACTGCCTGACCGAGCATCGGGCGCTGCTGGTGTAACCGCCAGCCTGGATCGCAGCCAGGCCGGAGGCCAACCGGAGCGCGCCAAAATGAACGGCCCTGCCCGATCAGGGTTGGGCCGCGTGAAACTCCCGGGTTTTTACGAAAATTGTCTGGTGCGCCGCGCCGCCCTCAGGCAGGGACCAGCGCCAGGACCCGCAGCGGGCTCCCCGAGCCGTTGACGATTTTGAGCGGGGCGGCGATGATCACCGCGCCGACCGGGGGCAGCTGATCGAGGTTGTTCAGGCTGGCCAGGCCGAGTTTGCCGGCCCCGTGCATGATGTTGTGGCAGGGGAACGGTGGATCGAAGCCGCCTGCCTGGCCGGCGTCGGTGCCAACCGTCTCGGTGCCAAAGCCGAGGACATCCCGCTCGTGCGCCAGGAAGCGGACGCAGTCCGGATGGGGGCCGGGGGAATGGGGGCCGTCTTCCCCGGCATTGAGAAAAGCCTCTTTCCCTTTGCGCTTGGACCAGTCGGAGCGCATCAGCACCCAGGAGCCGGGCTGGATCTTGCCGTGCTCTCCCTCCCAGGCCAGGACATGCTCTCGGGTCAGCAGAAAATCGTTGAACTCGGCCGCTTCCTTGCTCACATCGATGACGCAGGCCGGGCCGACAAACTGCCCCGGCGGCAGCGTGTCGGTCGTACTGCGCGGCCGGTCCTTGCCGGTGATCCAGTGGATCGGGGCATCGAAATGGGTGCCGGTGTGCTCTCCAAGGTGAAGCGTGTTCCAGTACCATGCCGGGCCGTCGTCGTCGTATTTCGAGATCTGCTCGATCGTCAGCCCCGGCGAGGAGGCGAACATCGGCGGCAGCTCGATGACCGGCGTGTCCGGCCCAAGCGGCTGCGTCAGGTCGACGACCTTGATCCGGCCGGCGCGCAGCTCCTCGACGAGAAGAGATAAAACGGTCACTTTCGGGGTCATGCGTTACCTCCTGGATTGGTGCGGGTGGATGAGGGCCGGTTTCGCGCGGCCGAAACCGGGATTGTAGCCGCGCGGCCCGGTGCCGGGCTACGGCGCTTCGTTCTGGCGCAGGCGGCCGATCGCCCGTTTGAACATGAAAGCGTTTTCCGGCAGCTGAAAATCCATGCCGAAATGGTCGGGACCGAACGCGTCGACTTTGGCGACGATCACGCTCAGATCATCCCGATCGAGCGCCTCGCCGACCGCCTCCATGAAATCATAGGGAGTACCCACGCGGGCGACGTGGGGGACGCCGGCCCCCCGGGCCACGACCGCCAGGTCGGTCACCCCGTCGGTCGTGTGGGTGGGAAAACCACCGGTCGACAGCAGGCTCCCGTTGTCGAAAATGATATGGATCAGGTTTTTCGGCCGGTAGCGGGCCAGGGTGGCCAGGGAGCCCATGTTCATCAGGACCGACCCATCCCCGTCCAGCACGATCACTTTCTGCTCTGGCGCGTGCAGGGCCAACCCCAGCCCGATTGACGAAGCCAGCCCCATGGCGTGCTGCAGGTAGAAAAAGTTGTCTCGATGGCCGAGATCGTAGAGCTCCTGGGCGCAGGCGCCCATGATCGTCACCACCAGCGACTCCTCGAGCGCCGGGTAAATCGCTTCCAGGCATTTGGCACGCAGCATGGCTAATCCTCCATCAGATCCCGGGTCAGCAGCAGGGCGACCGGGCCAAGCGAGCTCTGGGAAAAGGTATAGGCCTCCCGGATCTGCCGGCCGACTCTGGCCGGATCCCGGGCGTATTCGAAGGGAATGCCCAGCGCCCGCAGCACCTCCTCGGTCACAATCCCGCCGCGGGTGTGCCACGGGTAGGGCTCGCCCCAGTGGCCGCGGTGAGCGACAAGCATGCACAGGGGGATTTTGTAGAGCTGGGCCAGGGAGACGATGCCGTTGATGGCCGCCAGGAAGCCGTGGTTCTGCATCAGAAGCAGATGCTTTTCCCCGGCGAAGTAGGCCCCGGCCGCCACCCCGATCGCCTCTTCTTCCTTGGCCACCTCGATGAGCTGCATGGCCGGATCGTCATCCGCCATCTGCAGCAGATAGACCAGCCAGGTTTCCGGCAGGGCGGAAATCGAACGGATCCCGGCCTCCTTGATCCCCTGGTAAATCGCCTTGGAATGATCTAGGGAAACGGTCATGGTCCTCCTCCATCAGGTGTGCCGGTGGGGCGCCTCCGAAATTATGACACAAAATCGACTGTTTTGAAACTGGCCGCTCAGGCCAGCGCATCGAGAAAGCGGGCCAGCCGCTCGATGCCTTTCTCCAGCTCGACCGCCGCCCCACCGCCCACTCCCAATCGGATGTGCTGCGGGCAGCCATAGGCGCTGCCGGGGATCAAAAAGGTGCGGTAGGGGGGCAGCAGCAGGCGGCGGGCCAGCGTTTCCCCGTCGATCGGCAGGTGCAGCCGGCAGAGGCCGATCAGCCCGGCCGGCGGCGGAATCCAGGAGAGCTCCGGCCGGCCGTCGATGAAGGCGTTGAGCCGGGCCAGCTTCTCCCGGCCATCGGCCCGCGCCCGCTCGAGCGCCGGCCCCAGTCTATGCGGCCGCAGGGCGATCTCGGCGATCGCCTCGCCGAGGATGTTCATGATCTCGCTGGTGTTCTCTCGCAGGACGACCGCGTCGAAAATCACCCGGGGCTCCCGGCAGATGAGCCAGCCGGTGCGCAGCCCCTGCAGGCCGAGCCCTTTGGAGACGCTGCCGGTCGTGATCGCCCGCTCGTAGAAGCCGGCCGCCGCCGGCACCCGACCGCCCGACCATTCCAGGCCGGCGTAGGCCTCGTCGACGAGCAGGTAGGCCCCCACCCGGCCGGCCAGCCGGGCGATCTCGGCCAGCTCGGCTTCGCGCAGAACCTGGCCGGTCGGGTTGTTGGGATTGCTCAGGAAAATCAGGCGGGTCTGCGGGTTGATCAGGGCGGCCAGTTCGTCGAGGTCGAGCCGCCAGCCGGCCGCCTCCCGCCGCTCAATCAACCGCAGCCGCGCCCCGAGCGCTTCCCCCAGCACGGCCGGCTGGGGCCATCCCGGCGTTTCCAGGATGAGTTCGTCACCCGGATGGACGAGCTGGGTGATCGCCAGGAAGTTGGCCTCGGCCGCCCCGGCCGTCACCAGTACGTCCTCAACCCCACAGACCCCACGCAAACCGGCCGCGTCGAGAATCCGCTCGCGCAGCGCGGGCATCCCCTGAAAGGACTGGTTCGACCAGTCGAGCGAGAGGTTGGGGTCGAGCTCGGCCAGAAATTCCCCCAGGCGGGGGGGCTCGGCCAGGGAAAATCCGAGCACCGCCTCCGGTGCCTCACGGGCCGTTTCCAACAAATATTCGAAGAGGGCGTGAATTTTGACTTTCATCTCGAGTTCGCTACCATGAAGCGGCCGGCCTGAACCGGCCTTTTTCCACCCGCCGCCAACCCCAGGGAGGCCATCTGATGTCCATTCTTCACAGCGAAGCATTCCTGGCGGCCCCGGCCGCCCGCCTGACCGTGCTCGATTTCGGCCTCTTCCAGGTGCACGAGAACGGCCGCATCATCGGCATCCCCGGCTACCTGATCGAAACCGCCGACGGCCGGCGCCTGCTTGTCGACACCGGTTTCCCGGCCCACTACGCCGGCGATCCAGCAGCGGCCGGGCGCGCGGACGGGCTCGACACCTTTGGCCGGGTGCTCCGGCTGACGGCCGAGAACCTGCCGGCCGGCCAGCTGGCCCGTTTGGGGCTGGCGCCGGTCGACGTCGACCTGCTCATCCTGACCCACTCCGACGTCGACCACGTCGGGGGTCTCGCGGATTTCGCCGCCCGGCCGATCGTCGTCGGCCGGGCGGAGCGGGCGCTGCCCCGCCCCCGCTACTTCGGGGAGGTGACCCCCATCGCCTGGCCGGCCGGCGCGGACTACCGGCTGATCGACGCCGACACCGTCCTCGCGCCGGGCGTGGCCGTCCTGCCGACTCCCGGCCACTCCCCCGGCCACCTGTCGCTGGCCGTGCGGCTGCCACAGACCGGGCTGGTCGTGCTGACCGGGGATGCGATTTCCCGGCCGGCCGAGCTTGAAGAGGGATTCGGCGGGGCCTGGGACAACGCGGCGGCCGCCGCCAGCGCCGCCCGCCTGCTGGCCATCGCCCGGGAAGCGGAGGGCTGGCTCATCTACGGCCACGATCCCGACCAGTGGGGGAGTCTGCGCAAAGCGCCAGACGGCTACGTTTGAGGCGGCGCGGGTTTCAGCGCACATCCCGTCCCTGATTGAGAATAATGACGTTGCCGCTGGCGCAGTCGCCGGCTGGAGAGACGAGAAAGGCCACCCAGGCGGCGATTTCGGCCGGCTGCATCGGCTCGCCGCGCGGCATGCCGGCCAGCGCCTCAACCAGCACTTCCGGGGAGACGACGTCGAACAGATCGGTGCGGGTCATCGCCGGGGCGATCGAATTGACGGCGATGCCTTCTTTCGCATAGCGCCGGGCCAGGTGCTTGGTCAGGTTGTCGAGCGCCGCCTTGCTCGCCCGGTAGTGAGCCGGGTCGAAGACGTCGAAATTGTAGGCCCCGTTCGAAGAAATGTTGACGATTTTTTTGACCCCCGGCCGGCGCAGCATGGCCGGAATCGCCTGCTGGCAGCAGAAAAACGCGCTTTCAAAATTGATCGCCATCTGCCGCCGCAGTTCTTCCGCGCTGATGTCGACAAAATCGTTCATCAGGCAGGTGCCTGCGTTGTTGACCAGAATATCAATCCCTCCCAGCGCCGCCTCCACCCCGGCGAAAACCGCCGCCACCTGCGCCGGATCGGTCAGATCAGCCGGATAGGGGTGGAAGCGGCCGCCCCCAATGTCGGCCGCCAGCGACCGGGCGGTCTGCGTCAGGCCGGCCGCGTCGATATCGACCGCGGCGACCTGAATCTCCTGCTCCAGCAGCGCCCGGGCGATAGCCAGGCCGATTCCCCGCGCCGCCCCGGTGACCAGGGCGATTCGTACATTCATCGGTTTCTCCTTGCACGGTCCGGCCCGTTCGGTCAGGCCGGTTTCCCGATTTCAATGGTCTCTCCGTCGGCCGGGATCCGCAGCCGGTCCGGTCCGAATCCGGCTGCGCGGGCGGCCGCCGCCAGATCGTCCCGGCCGCTCAGGCAGTGATCGAGCGCATCCAGGTGGGTGGCGATGACCAGCGCTCCCGGCGCGGCCCGGCAGACCTGGATCGTCTGAGCCGCGTCCATGATGATCAGCTCTCCCTCGCCCCAGACCGCCCCACCGGAGTGGGTGACGATGACTTCCGGCCGCAGACTCTTGATGACTCCAGCCACTTCTTCGGTCCAGACGGTATCGCCGGCCCAGTAAAAGCGGGGCTCGCCCGGCGCTTCCAGGAAAAAACCGCAGACTTCACCCATCTGCGCCAGAACGGCCGGACTGGTGCCGTGGCGGCCGGGCGTGCGACGCAGGCGGATGCTGGACCAGGTCATGTCCTGCTCCAGCGCTGTCACCTGCCGGAAGCCCAGAGTACGGATCCGCTCGTCGTGGCCCGGCCGGCAGATGAGGGGCAGATCTTTATCCAGCAGCGCCTGCGCCGGGGGATCGAAATGGTCGGTGTGCAGATGGGATACCAGGACCAGCTCCACGCCGGCCGCCACCGCTTCCGGCGGGCAGGGAAGGTCGACGAGCGGGTTGGGCGAGCGGCCGGCGTAGGCGGGCAGGGTGTGGCGGGGTGACAGGTAGGGATCGATCAGCAGGAGGCGGCCGGCGTAGTGAAGTCGGATCGTCGCATTGCGTACGAGCTGCAGTTTCATCGGTTCGCTCCTGGGAGCTGCGCTTCCTATTATATAGAGAGTCAATCCGGCGGGCCCGGCCAGGCAGCCGGCCCGCTTCCCGTTTCCTTAAAAAACAGCCCGCTTCTAGCAAAAAACCAACAGAGGCGGGCTACACTCCCGGCAGACAGTCCACCTCACCTG
>JBFFZG010000067.1:0-18100 GCA_041568735.1 Promineifilaceae bacterium (SeqCode) | reverse complement strand
GTGACGATGTTTGGCCCCTTCACCGATGAAGATGAGGTCAAGTTCAACAACTCGGTCGCCGCTTTCGAAGAAGCGACCGGCATCGACATCCGCTACGAAGGGTCGAAGGAATTCGAAGCGACCATCTCGGTCCGCTCCGACGCCGGCAACCCGCCCGACATCGCCGACTTCCCCCAGCCCGGCCTGCTGGCCACCTTCGTCCGCGACGGTAAGATCGTCGACCTGAGCCCGTACTTCTCGCGCCAATATCTGCAGACCAAGTACATCGATTCCTGGATCGACATGGGCACGATCGAAGGAGCCAACGGCCCGATCACGGCCGGCGTCTGGCACCGCTTCAACGGCAAATCCCTCGTCTGGTATCCGAAAGACGACTGGGATGCCGCCGGCTACCCGATCCCCGAAACCTGGGATGAACTCATCGACGTCATGGACACCATCGTCGACGATGGGGACACTCCCTGGTGCATCGGCATCGAGTCCGGTGTCGCCACCGGCTGGGCCGCCACCGACTGGATGGAAGAGATCATGCTGCGCACCACCTCGCTCGACAACTACGATGCCTGGGTGACCGGCGATCTCCCCTTCAGCAGTCCGGAAGTGAAAAACGCGGCCGAGACCATGGCCGGCATCTGGTTCAACAACGACTACGTTTTCGGCGGCCGGGCGGCCATCGCCACCACCTTCTTCGGCGACTCCCCCACCCCGATGTTCGAAGATCCGCCGCGCTGCTGGATGCACAAGCAGGGCAACTTCATCACCAGCTTCTTCCCTGAAGGGACCCAGCCGGGTGTCGACTACGGCGTCTTCTACCTGCCGCCGATCGATGAGCAGTACGGGAAACCGTTCCTCGTCGCCGGCGACATCATGGCCGCCTTCTCCGACCGGCCTGAAGTCCTGGCCGTGATGGAATACTTCACCCGCGGTGAAGCCCTCAAAGAGTGGCTGGCCGCCGGTGGCGCCCTCTCCCCGCACAAAGACGTCAACCTCGACTGGTATGGGGTCGAGCTCGAACGCGATATCGCCGCCCTGGCGGCCGGCGCGACCAGCGTCCGCTTCGATGGCTCCGACCTGATGCCGGGTGAAGTTGGCGCCGGCTCCTTCTGGACCGGTATGACCAGCTTTGTCTCCGGTTCGGCCGACCTCGATACGGTCATGGCTGAAATCGACGAAAGCTGGCCGCGTTAAGCGACCGTCTGTAAAGAGAAGCCGGGTTTCTGAGAAGCCCGGCTTCTCTTCATTCCGAGTTCTGACCAGAATCCCGGACACGGCCAATCTCCTGCCGCACACGATTAGGCAGGCACCTGCGCGGCGCAGTAAACCAGCCCAACAACCGTATCGGCAGCCGCCATCAAGCCTGGAAAAAGCCTGAGACATAACGACGGCATTCGCCTGAAACCTGATCCGGGATGAGCGATTCCTGGCGTCAACTTCTCATCATCTCAACCCTGACCCTTCGCCAGAAGTGAGGTCTTTCGCGTTTTCCAAATTCGGCATCCGCTGGTAGAATCCCACCAGCGAAGAGTCGGAGACCGGAAAGGCCGGGATCTCACTTAACAAAGGCCAAAAAGGAGGTCTAGAATGCAGCAATCGCAGACTGCGCCGATGGAGACCCAGCGGTCTTCAACCGCGCAACTCGTCATCTATTTAATTGGACTTTTGGCGACGGCAGCCTTCTTTTACTGGGGATTTGATTACCTGCGCGACAACAGCGGCTCAGAAGAACTGACGACGAAAACACTCGTCACCGTGTTTGCGATCATCTGGGGCGTCGGTGGGGTGGCCTTATTCTACTTCCTGCTCAACGGCCTTGTCGAAACCTTTCCCGATCGCCTAAAACAGTATATCCTGCCCTATGTCTTCGTGGGGCCGGCCGTCCTGTTCCTCTTCTACTACCTGGCCTTGCCGGCCTTTCGGACCTTCTATATCAGCCTCTACGACCGCACCGGCGCCTCCTTTGTCGGGCTGGACAATTACGTCACCGCCTTTACCAGCCGGATTATGGTCACCGCCTTTCGCAACAACTTGCTGTGGATCCTGTTCGGGGCGACCTCCTCCGTGCTGTTCGGCCTCCTCATCGCCGTGCTGGCCGACCGCAGCAAGTACGAGCGGCTGGCTAAATCGCTGATCTTTCTGCCGATGGCCATCTCCTTCGTGGGAGCCGGGGTTATCTGGAATTTCATTTACGAGGTCCGCGATGCCAGCGCGCCGCAGATCGGTCTCTTAAACGCCATCGTCGTGGCCTTCGGCGGCGAACCGCAGGCCTGGACCGCCCTCCTTCAACCATGGAACAATCTCTTTCTGATCGTCATCGTCATCTGGCTGCAAACCGGATTTGCCATGGTTCTCTTTTCGGCGGCGCTCAAGGGCATACCCGATGAGCTGCTGGAAGCGGCTCGGGTCGACGGGGCCAACGAAATCCAGATCTTCATGCGGGTGATGATCCCCTATATCATGGGTACCATCATCACGGTCTCCACAACCGTCGTGATCTTCACGCTGAAAATCTTCGACGTCGTCTTTGTCATGACCGGCGGCCAGTTCAATACCCAGGTGATCGCCACTCAGTTCTACCGGGAGTACTTCATCAATCAAAATGACGGCCTCGGCTCCGCCATCGCCGTTATCCTGCTGATCGCCGTCGTTCCCGTCATGATCTATAACCTGCGTCAGTTCAGCCAGAATCGGGCGTTCTGATCATCGGAAAGGAAAATCAGCCATGGGCAGCACCAAACGACAAAAACTCATCCAGAATATTCTGATAAACGGTTCCCTTGGGATTCTCTGCCTGCTGTGGACGCTTCCGACGGTGGGTTTGATGATTTCTTCCTTCCGGGACCAGTTCGATATTCAAACGTCGGGCTGGTGGTCAATTTTTCCCCACCGGGAATACGTGGCCACAGAAATCCTTGAAGGCGATGAAGTGCCCCGAGATTTTGAGCGGGAACAGCCCTTCGCCATTCCAGCGATCGGCGAAGGGGCCTTCACTTTTGACCAGTGGCGGAGTGGGGTCAACGTCGGCGACGTTCGGGCCCAATGGATCGGCAATCGCCGGAACGGCAAGGTAGAAATCCAGGAGCGCGTCTGGACGACCAAGACCAATTTTTCCCTGGACAACTACCAGAATGTCCTGACCGGCAAGACCTACACGGTCCGGCAGGCGGATGGAACGGAGAAGACGCAGCGCGGGGATGACATGAGCGCCTCCTTCCTGAACAGCGTCGCCGTCGCCTTCCCGGCCACAATTATTCCCATCCTCATCGCCGCCTTTGCCGCCTACGCCTTCGCCTGGATGCGCTTTCCCGGCCGGCGGGTCTTCTTTATCATGGTCGTGGCGCTCCTGGTCGTCCCCCTCCAGATCGCCCTGGTCCCGGTGCTGACCGACTACACCCGGCTCGGCATCAACGGCACCTTCCTGGCTATCTGGCTGGCTCACACCGGCTTTGGCCTGCCGCTGGCGACTTATCTGCTCTACAACTACATCAGCCAGCTGCCGCGCGATACCCTGGAATCGGCCTTCATCGACGGGGCATCTCACTTCACTGTCTTTACCCGGCTGATCCTGCCCCTGTCGATCCCCGCCCTGGCTTCCTTCGCCATCTTCCAGTTCCTCTGGGTCTGGAACGACTACCTGGTGGCCCTGATCTTCATCGGCGAAACCGGGGCCGAGGTCCTGACCATGCGGCTGGCGGCCATCGTCGGCTCCCGCGGGGATGACTGGCACCTGCTGACGGCCGGCGCTTTCGTCACCATGATTCTGCCGCTGGCGGTGTTTTTCTCCCTGCAGCGGTACTTCGTCCGCGGTCTCCTGGCCGGTTCGGTCAAGGGGTAAAACGCGGCGGGCTTTTTTGGCAACTCATCTGACCTTTGGGATCGATTCCCAAAGGTCTTTTTCATCTCGTTGAAACAAATACATCAAATTTCGGGCTTCGACTATGTCTCACCATTCGAACTGGTACCGCACGGCCGTCTTTTATGAACTCAATATCCGCGCTTTCTGCGACAGCAACGGGGACGGCCACGGCGATTTTCGCGGGGCGATCAGCAAGTTGGATTACCTACACACCCTGGGCATCGACTGCATCTGGATTCTCCCCCACTACCCCTCCCCGCTGCGCGACGACGGCTACGATGTGGCCGACTACTACGGAATCAACCCGGATTACGGCACGCTCGACGATTTCAAGGCCTTTATCGACGCGGCCCACGAACGGGGCTTCAAGGTGGTCACCGACCTGGTGATGAACCACACGTCCGACCAGCATCCCTGGTTCCAGGCCGCCCGCCAGGATCCCTCTTCCCCCTACCGGGATTACTACGTCTGGAGCGACACCGGCACCGAATACCCGGAAACCCGCATCATTTTTCTCGACTACGAGGCCTCAAACTGGACGTACGACGAAACGGCCGGCCAGTATTTCTGGCACCGCTTCTACAGCCACCAGCCCGATCTCAACTACGACAATCCGCGGGTGCACGAGGAGATGTTCAACATCATCCGCTTCTGGCTCGATATGGGCATCGACGGCTTTCGCGCCGATGCGGTCCCCTACCTCTACGAGCGGGAAGGGACCAACTGCGAAAATCTGGCCGAGACCCACGACTTTCTCAAAAAAGTCCGCCGCTTGATCGAGGATGAATATCCCGGCCGGGTGATCATCGCCGAGGCCAACCAGTGGCCGCACGACCTCCTGCCCTATTTCGGCGACGGGGACGAGTTCCACATGTGCTTCCATTTTCCGGTCATGCCCCGCCTCTACATGGCCCTCAAGCAGGAAAATCGAACGGCCATCGTCAAGATCCTGGCCGATACGCCGGAAATCCCCGAAGGCACCCAGTGGATGACCTTCCTGCGCAATCACGACGAGCTGACGCTGGAGATGGTGACTCCCGAAGAGCGAAACTGGATGTGGGCCCAGTACGCGCCCGATCCGGCCATGAAATCAAATCTCGGCATTCGCCGCCGCCTGGCCCCGCTGCTCGACAACCACCGGGGAAAATGGCTGATCCTCAACGGAATCCTCATGTCCCTGATGGGCACGCCGATCATCTACTACGGGGATGAGATCGGCATGGGGGACGATATCTCCCTGCCGGACCGGAACGGCGTGCGCACGCCGATGCAGTGGGATGCCAGCCAGAACGCTGGCTTTTCCAGCGCGGATCGAACCTATTCGCCGGTCATCAGCGACCCGGAATACGGGTACCAGAAGGTCAACGTGGCCGCGCAGGAAGGGGATCCCCATTCGTATCTCGAGGCGACCCGCTTTCTCCTGCGGGTGCGCCGCGCCCATCCGGAGCTGCAGACCGGCCGGCTGGAGATCTGGGAAACGGCCGACCCGGCCGTCTTCGCCTACTGGCGCATCCTCGACGAAGCGCGGACGCTCTGCCTCTATAATTTGAGCTCCGAAGTGCAGTCGGTTTCCCTGCATTTCCCCGAGCTGGCCGGCCGGGGACGGCTGGTCGACCTGCTGCACGATGACCAGGAGTACCCGCTTCAGGTCGGGCTGCCGGCCGTTTTGAAAATGCGTCCCTTTGGCAGCCACTGGCTCCATTTTTCGCGGGCCTGAGCGGGGCGGCCCCTTTTCCCTTTCAGTTCAGCTGACCCACCGTCTTTGCCATCGATGGAAAATAAGCGACTTAAAACAAACGGCCGGCGGCGATTAACACGCCTCGAAGAGATCATCTTCGAACAGCGGAAACAGCACTATCTGCCCGACGCCATCAACGCTCTTCGCCGCATCTACGGCGATCGGCCCGACTTCGACGAATGGGTCGGCCATTTTGTCGATCTCACTCATGATGCTTATGTCAGCCGGCCGGCCGCCCTGCGCCAGCTCGACCTGGCCCGGGTCCACCAGCCGGACTGGTACCAGAAACCGGATATGGTCGGCTATATCTGCTATGTCGACCGCTTCACCGGCAGTCTACGCGGGGTGATCGACAAAATTCCCTATCTCAAAGAACTCGGCGTGACCTATCTCCATTTGATGCCGCTGCTGCAGCCCCGGCCGGAGCCAAACGACGGCGGCTACGCCGTCATGAACTACCGGGAGGTCGACCGCCGTCTCGGGACGATGAAAGATCTGGCCCGGCTGGCCGGCGCCCTGCGCGAGAATGGGATCAGCCTGTGCATCGACCTGGTCTGCAACCACACGGCCGAGGATCACACCTGGGCGCTCAAGGCCCGGGCCGGGAATCCAACCTACCAGGACTACTACCTGACCTTCCCCGACCGCACCATCCCGGACCAATACGAGCAACACCTGCGCGAGATTTTTCCCGAAACCAGCCCTGGAAATTTTCTTTATATCGAGGAGATGGGGCGCTGGGTCTGGACGACTTTCAACACCTACCAGTGGGATCTCAACTACGCCAATCCCCGGGTCTTCGCGGAGATGCTTGACATCATTCTCTTCCTGGCCAACCAGGGGGTCGAGATCATTCGCATGGATGCCGTCGCCTTCATGTGGAAAAAGATGGGCACATCCTGCGAAAACCTGCCGGAAGCCCACGCCATCCTGCAGGCCTTCCGGGCGCTGTCGCGCATGGCCGCGCCAGGGCTGATATTCAAGGCGGAGGCGATCGTCGCCCCGGACGATGTCGTCCCCTACCTGGGGGACGGCGCTTTCACCAACAAGGAATGTGAGCTGGCCTATCACAACACCCTGATGGTCTACCTGTGGTCGATGCTGGCCGAGCGCAAGGTGGTGCTGTCCACTTATTCCCTGCTGCAGCTCCCGGAAATCCCCTCGATGGCGACCTGGGTAACCTACGTCCGCTGCCACGATGATATCGGCTGGGCGATCATGGATGAATTTGCGGCGGCGGTCGGTCTCAACGGCTTCTGGCACCGATCGTTCCTGAGCGATTTTTATTCCGGCCGCAGGGCCGGCTCATTCGCCCGGGGCGGAGTCTTCCAATTCAATCCGGAAAATTTCGACCGGCGCATTTCCGGGGCCTGCGCCTCGCTGGCCGGCCTGGAAACGGCGCTCGAACAGAGCGATCCCTACCAAATCGAAATGGCGCTGCGCCGCATCCTCCTGATCCACACGATTATCTTTTCTTCCGGCGGCATCCCCCTGATCTACATGGGAGATGAGCTGGGTATGCTCAACGATTATGATTATGTCAATGACCCGGACCATCGCAGCGACAACCGCTGGATGCACCGGCCGCTGATGAACTGGCAGCGGGCCCAGGAGCGCTTCAACAGCCACAGCCCCGCCGGCCGCATCTTTCAGGGGCTGCGCCACCTGGCCATCGCCCGCAAAACCGTGGCCGCCCTGCACAGCCAGGCGGCCAGCACCCCGGTCTGGACCCACAACGACCAGGTGTTCGGCCTGCTGCGCCACAGTCCGCGCGGCCGGATTCTGATCCTGGGCAATTTCAGCGAACAGCCGCAGAATGTCCCCGCCTACCGGCTGCGGGAGCTCGGTTTTGGCGGGGTGTTGACCGATCACCTGTCCGGCAAATCGGTGGCCGGCTTTCTCGACCTCACCCTGCAGCCCTACGAGGCCTTCTGGCTGGAAAATATTGAGTTGCGGGGAGGGGCAGCGGCCGCTTAACCATGCCGGGGATGGAATTAAAAGGAGGGCGCAGATGAGTCCAGAGCACCCGGCGAAAACCGGCCAGATCGTCTCTTTTGGCGAGCTGCTGATCGATTTTGTCCCGACGACGAATGGGGTCTCTCTGGCCGAAGCCGAGGCCTTTAAAAAAGCGCCGGGGGGGGCGCCGGCCAATGTCGCCGTCGGCCTGGTCCGGCTCGGCCGGCCGGCCGCCTTCATCGGCAAGGTCGGCGACGACGAATTCGGCCGCATGCTGGCCCAGGTGCTGGCCGACAACGGGGTCGATATCGGCGGCATGCGTTTCGACCCCTCGGCCCGGACCGCGCTGGCCTTTGTCACCCTGCGGGCCGACGGCGAGCGGGAATTCATGTTCTACCGCCATCCCAGCGCCGACATGCTGCTGCGGCCGGATGAACTCGACGAGGAGCTGATCCGGCAGGCCTCCATTTTTCACTACGGCTCGATCAGCCTGATCAGCGAACCGTCGCGCGCCGCCCACCTGGCCGCCCTGGAGCTGGCCGCGGCCGGCGGGGCCATCCTCTCCTACGACCCAAACCTGCGCCTGCCTCTCTGGCCCTCCCCGGAAGCCGCCCGCGAGGGGATCCTGAGCATCTGGCAGACGGCCCACGTCATTAAGATCAGTGACGATGAACTGCGGTTTTTAACCGGAACCGAAGACGACGCGGCCGCGCGCTCCCTCTGGCACGACCGACTCTCCCTCCTGCTCGTCACCGAAGGGGCGGGCGGCTCACGCTACTACACGAAATCTACCGGGGGGCGCGTGGCCGGATTTCCCGTCCAGCCGGTCGATACCACCGGGGCCGGGGACGCCTTTGTGGCCGGCTTCCTCAGCCGGCTGGCCGGCGATCCCAACCTCTGGCAGGACGAAGCCCGGCTGGTTTCCGCCCTGCGCTTTGCCAATGCGGCCGGCGCCCTGACGACCACCGGCCGCGGCGCCATCCCCTCCCTGCCGTCCCTCGACGCGGTCAACCGGCTGCTGGCCGACCAGCGGCCGGGTGAGTCCGGCTTCCCCGCACCAGGGCCAGGCGGCTAGACCAGCTCGCCGAGCTCGACCGGCCGCCCGGCAGCGGCCGAGCGGTAGAGCGCCAGTGCCGTGTGGATGTGATTTCGCGTCTCCTCCAGAGTGACGTAGGTCGGTTTTCCCTCCAGGAGGGCATCGTGAATATCCTCGACCTCCCCCTGGTAGAGATACTCTTCCGGCACCGGGATCTCTTCCCGCCCCCCATCGGCGCGAATCAGAGTCAGCCGCCGCTCCGCCTCCTCCATGCCCACGAACGGCCGCGTCACGTGCAGGCGGCCGTCGCTGCCCAGGATTTCCGCCTCGGTATGCCAGGGAGAGGAAAAGGAGCAGATGATCTGGGCCGCCCGGCCGTCCTTGTAGTGAAGCTGCCCGACAAAATGCTCGTCTACCCCGCTCGCCCCGATCCACTGGCGCCCCAAGACCACGTCCGGGGGCGCCCCCATCACGTACTGGGCCAGCGAGATCGGGTAAACCCCGACATCCCACAGGCAGCCGCCCCCCCATTCGGGCACCAGCCGGACGTTTTTGGGCGAATTGATCTTAAAATTAAAGGTGGCCCGCATCGAATAGAGCGTCCCCAGCCGGCCCCCTTCCACCACTTCGCCGATGCGCTTCGTCTGCGGATGGTGGCGGTACATGAAGGCTTCGGCGATGACCCCACCGGTGCGGGCGGCCGTTTCCCGCACCCGGTCGACCTCTTCCAGGGAAAGGGCGAATGGCTTCTCACACAAAACCGCCTTGCCGGCTTCCAGGGCGGCGATCGAAAGCGGCGCGTGCAGGTGGTTGGGCACACTGATGTAGACCGCGTCGATATCAGGTGAGGCAAACATCGCCTCGTACCCGTCAAACACCCGCGGAATCTCCCAGCGGGCGGCGTAGGCCTCCCCGGTTGCTCGATTGCGGCTGGATATGCCGACCAGCTCCCCCCGTTCGGACGCCCGCAGCGCCGGGATCACCCGGCGGTTGATATTGGCAGTGGAAACCAGTCCCCAGCGAATTTTTTTGGCCATATGCCCCTTCCTTTCAGATCCGGTTGAATGATTGCTTCGTGAAATTGGGTAAACGAAAGGGGGTGAATCCGTCGATCCACCCCCTCTTCACAATTGATTTTAGGACGGCCAGACGGCCGTTCAGCCGGCCTGGTTGGGCCGCAGAAGCCGCCCCCCGACCGGCAGGTAAGTATACCCCCGTTCGACGAGGGCGCTGAAGTCCGGCAGCATGCGGCGGCCGTCGATGACCAGGTAGGGCGGCCGGACAGTCGTTTCGATCGTGCGGGACAGCCCGCGAAACTCTTCCCAGTCGGTCGAAATGTAGAGCGCGTCACTCCCCTCGATCGCCGCCCGGGGATTATCGTAATAGGAGATGCGGTCGAAAAGGTGGTTTTTCTCCGGGTTAAACCAGTACGACTGCGCCGCTTCGTTGGCCAGGGGATCGTAAGCCCGAATTTCCCGGACCCCTTTGGCCAGCAGTGATTCGACCGCGTTCAGGGCGGCTGAATCCCGCATATCGTTGGTCCGCTTCTTAAATGCCAGGCCGAGCAGAGCGACCGATTTCTGGTTGAAGCTGAACCCCCCTTCGTAAATCGCCCGGTCGACCAGATAGGTTTTCTGGTATTCATTGATATTGTAAACCGCCTGCAGGAGATCGGTCGACTGGCCGGCCTGGTTGAGCTGGTACATCAGGGATTGAATATCCTTGCCGAAGCAGCTGCCGCCGGCGCCGTTGCTGACGTAGGAACCCCAGGTGCTGATGCGGGCGTCGGACGTCACCCCCCGCTTCAGATCTTCCATGCGGATGTTGCCGAAAGTCTCGGCCAGGCGGGCGCCGACCCCATTCCAGTACGAAATATAGGTCAGGAGCAGCGAATTGGCCATATACTTGATCGCCTCGGAGGTTTCCGGCGTGGTTTCGATGTATTTGATGCGCACGTGGTTGGTGAACTGGGAATAAACCCGGCGCAGGAGCTCAAAATCCGCCTCGGTATCCGCCCCGACGACGACCCGGTCCGGCCGGCGGGAGCCTTCGACGGCATTCCCCTGGGCCAGGAATTCCGGGTTGGAGGCCACGCCAAAATTGGTGGCGCCGTTCTCGGCCAGGATCCGCTCGACCATGCGCGCGGTGCCGATCGGCACCGTGCTTTTGTTGACCACCACCACCCGGTTATTCTCTTTTCGACTGGCCAGAAGCTTGCCCAGGTGAATGGTCGCATTGGTCAGATAGGTGAGATCACTCGAGCCATCCCGAAGCGGCGGCGTGTTGAGGCACATAAAGACGACATCCACCCCCTCGATAATCGGCTCGAGGTCGCTGGTGAAAAAGAGGTAGCGATTGAGCGTTTCATCGATGGCTGAGGCCAGCCCGGGTTCATTGACATAACGTTCAATCTCTTCTCGCTTGCCACTTTGATAGGCCTCGATTCGCTTCTCGTCGATATCATAGGCATAGACTTCATGCCCGTATTCCGCGCACACCGCGGCGTGCGGCAGGCCGACATAACCGGTTCCAACAATGATAATTTTCATAACCAATGAACTCCTGATCCACAATCGATCATCGCCGACGGCCGCAGCCGCCGGCATTATTCGATCCTGGTTTTTTTATCAAATTATGCGCCTGGTGCAAGACAGTTGACCCTCAACCCAGGTCAGTCTAGTGACTTTACCTTTCAGCCGCCCTTTCCACCGGCTCGCGCTCCATGAGGCGGGCTGCCCGCCGGCCAATCTCGACGGCAAAATTCGTGCCGCGATCCCACGGGTAAACCTGGCTCATGCTGGCGAAGTAAAGTCCCGGGATCGGGGTCTTGATTTCCGGCAGATTCCGAGAGTGGCGCAGCAGCGGGACCGGCTGCGCGTACCGGGTCCGGAAGAGCCAGGTTTTGCGAATCCAATCCCGCTCAAAATTCGGGTTAAATTTGCGCAGCGAGGCGAAGAAGTGATCTTCCAGCTCGGCCTGTTCCATCGACAGGTAGGGATGGTCCGGCGGTACGTAATCCCCGAGATAAATGAGATGATCGCCGCCATAGTGCCTGTTGTCGATGAAGTTGGTATGCTCGACCAGGGCGAGGAAGGGGATCTCATTCTCTTCTTTGTCAGACGAATCCGCCGGGATATTGAGCCAGTAGGTCTGCTTGAGCAGCGGCCAGCGGCTGGCCGCCACGAGGACCACCGCGCCGAGGCTCTTGAGATTTTCCACCTGCAGGGCGTACGATTCGTGCAGCGCGGCCAGGCCAGGAGCGATTTTGAGCATGATTTCCGGGGATGCCGTCACGAGCACCTGGTCAAACACCGAGGTATCCCCCCCTTCCGTCGTGACCGCCAGCCGGTTGTTGTCCTCTTCAATGCGGGCGATTGGCGCGCGCAGCCAGATCGTCCCCCCGAGGGCGATTACCCGGGCGGTCAGCGCGTCGACAAAGGTTTGAAACCCCCCTTCGAAATACCCCAGGCGAAAGGAGCGCACGTAGATCCTGGCCCACATCCAGGACATCGGCACCTGGTCGTAATACCGGCCGAATTTATTAATCAGGGCCGGCCGCCAGGAGGCCTCGTACACCCGCCGGCCGTACCAGCGTCGCATCCAGCGATCGGCCGTTACCCGCTCGAGCAGCCGCCAGAAGCGCGTGTAGCGCAGAAAGGCCGTCACGGCGCCGAACCGCAGGGTGTCGAAGAAATTGAAGCCGGGGAACTTAAAGAAGGCGGGAATGTTGTCAAAGGGATAGATGCGCCCCTGGTGATACATCGAAGTCAGCGGACGGGGAAAAAACAGCCGGTCCCGGATGCCCAGTTCTTCGACCAGGCGGATGATTTCTTTGTCCGATTGAAACAGATGATGGTAAAAACGCTCCAGCGGCCATTCCCAGCGGTCATCGGTGAAGCCCTGGGCCAGGCCGCCCGTGCCGTCACCGGCTTCGTAGATGGTGACATCGTGCCCGACGCTGAGCAGATCATAGGCGGCCGATAGGCCGGTGATCCCACCGCCGATGATGGCGATCCGCTTCCTCACAGGTGAACCTCCGAATGGGTCTGCCGCAGGTCGGCCGCCTCCTGAAATTCCGCCCAGTGAATCCCCTCGCGGAGCATGTAAAAGCCGCCGAGCAGGGTGACCGGCAGCCAGAGGGCGGCGTGGAGCACCAGAGTGTAGGCGGCCGCGACTTCCGAGGCCACCCCGTAGAGCTCGAGCACGGCGATGCCCGGCTTGTCAAAGGTTCCGACATAACCGGGCGCAGAAGGCAGGGTCGTGGCCAGGTTGACTACCCCGTTCATCAGCATCAGGGCGAAGAATGTCACATGCGCCTCGCCAAAATCGAACGCCTGCATCACGAACCAGTACTTGACCGTTTCCAGAAGCCAGATCAGGATCGACGTGCCGAAAATCATGGCGACATTGCGGAAGTGGCGCAGGGAGATCAGCCCGTCGAGGAAGCGGCCGCTGATGCCGAGAAAGCGGGCGCGCCAGCCCGCCGGCAGCAGCACCCCGGCCAGCCGGGTCAGGAGGTTCAGGGTCCGCGCCGGCCGGGCCGCCAGTCCGAAAAAGACGAGGAGCGCCGCAAAAAAGGCCACGCTGGCCAGTGTGACCAGGCCGCGCACGGCCGCGGGCAGCGGAAAGAAGGGCAGGGCCACGAAGACAAACAGCAGCATGACCAGCCCGTCGAAGACCCGTTCGACGATGACGGTGGCCAGGCTGGCGCTGATCGAGATTTTTTCCCGCCGGTATAGCACGTAAGAGCGCAGCAGCTCGCCCGCCCGAAAGGGATAAATGTTGTTCCCCATGTAGCCGATGACGACGACCGGAAAAAGGCGGCGGACCGGCACCGGGCCGAGCGGCCGCAGCATGTAGTCCCACCGCCAGGTTCGCACCCAGACGGCCAGAAAATAAGTCCCCACGCTCGGCACCAGCCAGATGTAATTGGCCTGCTGGATCTGCCCCCAGACATGCTGCCAATCGAGGCCGGCCAGCGCCCACCACAAAAACGCCGCACTGATCAGGAGACCCAACCAAAATTTCCAATGTCGCATCATATTAGAAGCTGATCTCGTCGATCAACACCGCTTCCCACCGCCTGGCGGGAAGATTTATCTCCTGGAGAATCGTCGTTCGCCGGTCTGAGTAAGCAGGGCTTCCGGGACTCAGCCGCCCCGGGATATCGGGGAATCCCCATTGTACCAAGTAATCCCACTGCGTCCGGTAGTTGGCGGTAAGACTTTTGGCTTATTTATTTTTTCCCGCCTCCAGGGACCCGGCGCGGCCGTGGAAATAGGTGCGGGGAACCCGGGAATTGATGTTCGTCAGGACTTCGTAGGGAATGGTACCCGCCCAGGCCGCAAATTCCTCAAATGTGATCTCCTCGCCGCCCGCCGCCCGGCCGATGAGAATGACGTCATCGCCGTTGTAGGCCGAGTCCTGGCCGATGTCGACCATGAACTGGTCCATACACACCCGGCCGACGATCGGATAGCGGCGGCCGTGAATGATCACCTCGCCCCGATTGGACAGGGCGCGGAAATAACCATCCCCGTAGCCGACCGGCACGGTCACTACCCGGGTCGGCGTAGGGCTGGACCAGGTGCTCCCATAGCTGACCGGGTGGTTCGCCGGCTGAACCTTGAAATAGACCACGCGCGAGCGCCAGGAAAGCGCCGGCTCGACGGCGATTGTCCGGCGGGTTTCGACGGCCGGGTAGACCCCGTAGAGAAGAATGCCGACCCGGACCATGTCGAGGTAGGTCCGCGGCATCTGCAGGATGGCGCCGGAGTTGGCGATATGGCGGAGGGGCGGGCGCGGGACATCCGGCCGTTCGTAGAACGACAGCGCCTGGCAGAAGCGGCGATACTGCTCCTCAGCGCCGGACAGATCGACCCCATCGGCATCGGCGAAATGGGAATAGACGCCTTCAATCTCGCACCGCGCGCAGGTCAGGGATGCCTCAAAAAGCGTGGCGGCATTGAAATACTGCACCCCCACCCGCCCCATGCCGGTGTCGAGCTTCAGGTGCACCCGGGCCCGGACGCCCAGGGCGGCGGCCGTGCGCTCGATCTGCTGCAGCTTTTCTACGGAAGAGGCGGTCATCGTCAGGTCATTCTGCAGAAAGAGGGGGATTTGTGCCTCCGGAAAGCCCCCAAAAACGAGGATCGGCGACTGGATCCCGGCCCGGCGCAGCTGGATTCCCTCCTCCACGTAGGCCACGGCCAGGTAGGACACGTCGAGCTGCTCCAGGTGGCGGGCTACCGGCACCAGCCCGTGGCCGTAGGCGTTGGCTTTGAGGACGGCCATCACGGCCGCCGGCGCCACCTGGCGGGCAATGGCCTCGTAGTTGGCCGTCAGCCGGTCGAGGTCGATTTCCGCCCGGGTCGGCCGGAGCAGGCCCAGATCGGGGTCCAGGCTGTCATCGTCAACATCGCGCATGGGCCACAATTTTAACGCGTCTGCCGGTGGATCCGAAATAATCACCCGGCCAGTGCCCTGTCGGGTTGGCCGGCCAAATGGGCATCCCGCCGCCCGATAAATTCCTCTTGCCAACTTTGCCGAATGGTGCAAAATATGGGTCAATTTCCAGCCGGGCCCCCGCCGGCCGGGTTAATGGTTCGTGCCGCAGCCCCGGCCGCCGGTTTTCGGCCCTTTCCAATGACGTACAAAAGGTCGCCGAACGATCTTTTTTTACACCCAAAGGCAGCCCGGGGAACGGCAGGCGCCCATGACAGCCGCCGTCCGGTCTGCAAAGATCATTCCCGCCCGCAGGGCGGAGGCCAGATCAGAAATGAACAGGGCATCTGGGAGATAAAAAACATGTTTGAAGTCGGCGGTACGTATTCAAACCGCATCGGAACGTACACCGTTCTGGATATAGGTCCTGAAAAAATGAAAGTGCGCTACGAAAATGGCGTCGAAGGGGAGCTGCGGATCGCCGTCCAGGAGCGCATCTGGCAGAACATCCTGACGGAAATGGAAGCCCGGAGCAACCGCTCGCGCCGCCGCTCCTCCGGAACACAGGTCCAGCACTTCATCAAGTCGGTCGCCAGCCTGGGCGACGACGAACTCAATGTTTCGGATATACGGGCGATTGTCACCCCGATGAGCAAAAAGGCGCCCCCCCTCAAATCGGGGGATCGCTTCATCTACTACAGCGTCAGCGCCAAGGCCTTTTTCGCCGTGGCCACGATCACGGGCGAACCGAAAGAAGCCGACGCCAAGGACTTTCCCGATCTCGAGTTCGAGGATGAATTCGTCGATGTCTACCCGATCGACATCGACGCCTTCGCGGCCACGATGTCCCAGGCGCTCTGGCTCGACAACGTCGAGCTGGAAAGCCAGCCCCGCTTCAAGGAGCTCCTGATCAAGGGAGAAATTTACCTCCCGATCAGCGAAGATGATTTTGAACTGCTCGCCGAATCCCTGACCGAATACGTCGAAGCGGAGGAAGATGAGGATGACGAGCTCGACGAAGATCTCGAGGAGGAAGAGGAAGAACTGCTCCTCGAGGACGATCTGGATATTTGAGTCGACGGCGGGGCAGTTCGACGCCGCCCGTTGATCTGACCGGGGCCTTTGCGCTAAAATAAGAGAGAACGGGTAATCCCACCGGGCTCTTCTGGCGGGCGCACCGGATCTGACCTGCGCCGCCCACCTGGAGGGCGCCCGATTGATCAGGGTTAAAACACATGAATTCCCACAAGGTCTACGCCTCGCCGGCGATTCTCCCCCACCCCATCATGCCCCGCCCGGGGCGAATGTAACCATACCACGCGTCGACACCGCCCCGCGCCAGGTGGGGCATCCCCGGGTTTTACCCTCTGGATTCAATTTTCTTAATTAAACAGCCACAATCGACCCACCGGACGCAGCGGCCGGCCGGGTTTGGAAGGTTCGTATGAACGAAAAAGAATATATTTTAGTCTGTGTGGCCTGGCCCTACGCCAATGCGGATATCCACGTGGGCAATGTCACCGGATCGTATCTGCCGGCCGATATTTACGCCCGCTTTCACCGCCTGAAAGGCAATCACGTCCTGATGGTTTCCGGCTCCGACAGCCACGGCACGCCGGTCACCGTCAAGGCCGAGGAGCTGGGCAAATCGGTCGAAGCGGTTTTCGATCTCTACCACGAGCGGTTCCTGGATGTTTTCGACCGGCTCGGTCTGGCCTACGATCTCTTCACGCACACCAATACCGAAAATCACGCCCGGGTTTCGAGCGATATGTTCCTCGCCCTCCTCAAAAACGGCTATCTCTACAAAAAAGTCACCCGGCAGATGTTCTCCCCGGTGGCCGGCAAGTTCCTGCCCGATCGCTACATCGAGGGAACCTGCCCCAACTGCGGCTATGAGCGGGCCCGCGGTGACCAGTGCGACAACTGCAACACCCTGTTCGAAAGCGCGGCCCAGCTGATCCATCCGCGCAGCAAGGTCGACGACACCGCTCTCGAGCTCCGGGATACGGAACATTTCTTCATCGACCTGCCGAAGCTGGCCAAAGCCGGCCTGGAAGAGTGGATCCAATCGGGCAAGGAACACTGGCGCCCCCACGTGCTCAATTTCACGCGCAACTGGATTCTGGACGAGGGGCTCATCGGCCGGGCGATCACCCGCGACCTGACCGATTGGGGCATTCCCGTGCCGGTCGAAGGCTACGAAAACAAGACGCTCTACGTCTGGTTCGAAGCGGTTATCGGCTATCTTTCGGCCGCCATCGAATGGGCCCACAACCAGGGGGAGCCGGAGGCCTGGAAAAACTGGTGGTACAACCGCTCGGCCCGCACCGTCTATTTCATCGGCAAGGACAACATCCCGTTCCACGCCATCATCTGGCCGGCCCAGCTGCTGGGGGCCGGCCCGCTCTACCAGGAAGACGGCGCGCGCGGCCCCCATCTCAATCTGCCGTACGACGTGCCGGCCAACGAGTTCATGAACCTGGAAGGCCGCAAAATCAGCGGCAGCCTGAACTGGGGGGTCTGGATTCTTGACGCCCTCGAGCGGCACGACCCCGATCCACTCCGCTACTACCTGACCGCCTTGATGCCGGAAACGCGGGACAGCGACTGGACCTGGGAGGGGTACGTCACCCGGAACAACACCGAGCTGGTCGGCAACTGGGGCAACCTGGTCAACCGGGTGCTCAATATGATCCAGAAATACTTCCAGGGGACGGTGCCAGCCCCCGGCCCGCTGACCATCCGGGATCAGGAGCTCCTGAACGCCATCGACGAAGGCTTCCGGACGGTCGGCGACCTGTTCGACGGCTGTAAATTCCGCGCCGCCCTGCAGGAGACCCTGCGCCTGTCGACCCAGGTGAACCAGTACCTCGACGAAATGAGCCCGTGGAAGGCGGCCAAAACCGACCTGGCCGCGGCCGGTCACGCCCTTTATATCACCCTGCAGGCCATCAGCGGCCTGAAGATCCTCTTCGCGCCCGTGCTCCCGTTCACGACGGCGCGGCTGCACGAGCTGCTCGGCGAGGAAGGATCGATCTTTGGCCGGCAGGTCGTTCGTGAATTCCAGGAG
>JBFFZG010000066.1:0-18339 GCA_041568735.1 Promineifilaceae bacterium (SeqCode) | reverse complement strand
GCTGCACCGCCACGAAACACGGCATGATCGACGATGAGGATGCGCCGACCCTGGAAAGCCTGACCCACATCCTGGCCAACGGCTTCTGAGCGCCGGAGGAGCGCACCGATGAATGAAAGCGACTTCGCCCTCGTCGTGGGGCTCAACGAATACAAGGCGCTCGACCCGCTCAACGGGGCCAAAGGGGACGCGCAGGCCTTTGCCGCCTGGCTGGCCGATCCCGACGGCGGCGGACTGCCGGCCGGCAACATCCGGACCTTTTTTTCCAATTCCGAGGCGACCGAACCCCGGCTGGAGGAGCTGGTCGAGTGGTTCGAAAACCTGATCATCGACAACGCCCCCACTCTCGACGAGCTGATCGGCCGGCGGCTCTATATATTTCTGGCCGGTCACGGCATCGGGCCAGATATCAACTCGGCCGGTTTGCTCACCCCGACAACCTCCCTGATCTCGGTCAAATACCTGGCCGGCCGGCTGTTCGCCGACTATTTTCGCGAAGCGGCCCTCTTCGAAGAAGTCGTCCTTTTCATGGACTGCTGCCGGGACAATGACTGGGATCTGCCGGACCCGTTTTTCCCACTGCGGCGCAAAGTCGACGCCGGGGCGGCCCACACCGTCCGCTTTCTCTACATTTACGCCACCGGCTTCGGCCGCAAATCCCGGGAAATGGCCTTCAACGGGGCCGTCAGCGGCATTTTCACCTTTGCCCTGCTGGAAGGGCTGCGCGGGGAGGCGGGGGCGGTCGATCCCCAGGGGCGCATCACCGGCGAGAGCCTGGCTAAATTCGTCGACCGCCGGGTCCGCGAGCTGCGGCCGGCCGACACCGACCAGACCCCCTTGCCCACCTTCTCCCTCGATTTTGTCCTGCGCGACGGTCTCACCCCGCCGCAGGTGACCACCACCATCCGCACCGGCGCGCCGAATCTGGCCGTCCAGGTCTTTTTCGCCAACGGCTTCAAACCAGTGACCGACGCGCCGACCCAGATCGATCCCCAGACCTTTACCATCCCCCTCCATCCGGATCAGTTTTATATTTTCCAGGTGCTTGATGCCGGCGGCGTGCTCATCGGGCAGACCGGCCGCATCATCACCGCAGAGGATCGCGATGTCCAGCTCTGACCAACCCACCGCGCGCCTCATTTGTGAGGCCAACGCCGATCACGTCGAGATTTCGATCCTGGACGGCGCTCTGAATCCACTGCCGCTGGCGCACAACCTGGGCCGGGTCGAGGTCGAGGTGCCGCTGGGCGGCTATATCGTTCGCTTCCAGGCCGGCCAGGAGCAGAGCGAGCAGATGGTCCTGGTCACCGAAGCGGGCCGGACCTACACGGCTGCCCTGGCCGAACCCCTCTGGTTCGCCACCTCAGCCCCGGTGGAAAAAACGCGCACTACCCGGGAAACCCAGCGCTTCCCGGCCCGCGATATGAGCCTGGCCCCGCCGACCTTTACCCCGGTCAACCACAGCGGCGGCGCCCATCTCCTCCTCTTCGTCCGCGATCCGGACGGCACGGATCCCTACAACCCGGGACAGGGGGTTTCCCTGTCGACCGTCAGCGGCTTTCCCCTGCTGGACCTGGCCATCGACGGACAGGTCGACCCCCACGCCTTTTACGCCGGGCTGCACGCCAGCATCGACCCCGGTGCCTACCTGCTCCAGGTCGACACCGGCCGGGAAAGCCGGCTGCGGCAGGTCGTTTACATCCCGACCGGCTGGCAGACCCAGGCTTTCCTGCTGACACGGACCTACGGCCAGGAACGGCGGGCCGACCTGGCCCGGCTGTCGCTGCTGATGGCCCGCCCCGCCGCCGGCTTCGACCCGGCCCGGGAAGATCTCTACCAGGCGGAGCTGGCGCTCAAGGCGCTCCAGGACAACAGCGCCATTCCCGGTGAGCAGCGGCGAGAAATGCTCTGGCAGAAGTTTGAAAACCCGATGCTCGGGATTTTCGGCGCCCATCTGCACCTGCGCCGGCCCCGGCTGTCCGCCGGCTATCTCGAGAAAGCCTTTCACAATCTGCTGGGGCTGGTCGGCCCCCTGCCGGACGTCCTGGCCATTGGCTGGGGGCTCCTCTTGAAAGAAGAAGCGGGCGAACTGGAGGGCACTCTCGTCAACGTGCGCCCCCAGGTCGAAGGGGCCGGGCCGATCCTGCTGCCCCCCATGCTGCGGGCCGGTTGGGATTACCTGGCGCGGGCCAGCTACCGGGTGCCGGGGCTGATCCCACCCGGCTCGCTGGCGGAAAGGGTGGCCGGCGGCCGGCTGGTGGCCGGCCCCTGGCTGAGCTGGCACGAAACCGGCCCACCCGGAGCACCGCCAGGCACGCTCAGCGCGGCCGGCAGCCCGGAACCCACCGACTACTATGAACGGCTGGCTCATGAAGGGGTCTGGAGCAAAGGTGAAGGAATGCTTTCCGAGGCGGAGCTGAAGTCGCTCCTGGTCTACAATCCGGCCGGCGGCGAGCGGCAGACCCTGGAAAAACAGATCGAAAAGCTGCTCGACCGGCTGATCGAGGTGCTGCGCGGCAGCCCTTCCGCCCTCGACCGGCTCTACGCCGACGATGTTCCGGCCGAGGAGCGCTACCTGGCCCAGCTCGTCGTCCCGGAAGCCGATCCCCTCAGCTACCGGCTGGCCCAAAAGGGGTACGGCGCCCGGCGCGAACCGACCCTCCCGTCCGAACGGCCGAACGCCCTGACGCTGATGGATACGCTGCAGCTCCCGGCCAGCCGGCTGCTGGAGCTGCTCCTCCGCCTGCTTTCCCGGCTGACCGGGTGACCCGGCCGGCGGCGGACTCGTATGGCAGCCAGAAAATCGGTGGACAGCTCCCGAAAATCCCGCCTGAAACGGCCGCGCTACCCGATGCCGGATTTCGTGCGGGCGGCCCTTCTCGCTGCCGGTCTCATGGAGGCGTACCGCGAGCGCCCACCCTACCAGCAGAATGATTACATCGGCTGGATCACCCGGGCCAGACGGGAGGAGACGAGGCAGAGACGGCTCGAGCAGATGCTGGCAGAACTGCAGGCCGGCGACCGCTACATGAAGATGGCCTATCGGCCTGGAAAGACTCCGAAGGATCCCTCCACCGGGCCATGAGCCGGCGGGTCTGAAAGAGCCGACGCTGATTTAACCGGCCTCGCCCTGCAGGGCGACGACCCGGTCGAAATCGCGGCCGGCCAGCCAGCCGGCCAGCAGCCCCAGGGCGGCCCCGATCGCCACACCCCCCGCCCATCCGCCCGGGGCGAAAAGCCATCCCATGGCCGCGCCGCCGCCGCCGCAGGCGAGCAGCCAGAGCGGCCACGGCCGCAGGTCGGGTCGCACCCGCCGCACGGCGCTGAACGTCCAGCCCGTCACCGCACCGAGCACGGCTCCGAGCAGCGCCCCGGCCATCAGGCCGGTCGTCAGGCTCAGGATGGCGGAAAAGAGGATGATTCGCCACTGGCCGGTCCCGGCTGTCGTGGCCAGCATCAACAGCATCGCCCCCGGCGCCCCGACGGCCGCCCCTCCCTTAAATCCACTCACCAGGCCGATGGCCGCACCGCGCAGCGCGGTGATTTCAAGGGGTCTGCTTTCCCTGCGGGCGGTACTCATGTCAGTAGACAAGCGTTTGTCCTTGTGCTAACCTTAAATCGCATTTTTTAATTAATGAATCATTCCTGCAACCGGGTGATGTCTGTGACCGGCCAGTTATCGAATAATTGTATAGCAAATCAAGAGCAGGTCCGGCATTTTGGCCCATTTTCGAGGATGAAGAAGACCCATGAGTGATCAGGTAAAGACGATTGTTTGCATAGAAGATGAACCAGAAATGATTGAACTGGTCAAACTTATCCTCGGCCGGCACAACTATGAAGTCCATGGCGCGCTAGGCGGCCAGGAAGGGCTGGAAAAAATTTCCGAAGTCAAACCCGACCTCGTTCTGCTCGACCTGATGATGCCGGAAATGGACGGCTGGCAGGTCTTTCAGACGAGGCGCGTCGATCCCGATATGAGCCACATTCCTGTCATCGTCGTGACGGCCAAGGCCCAGAGTATCGACAAGGTTCTCGGACTGCACATCGCCAAAGTCAACGACTACATCACCAAGCCTTTCGGCCCGCAGGAGCTGCTCCAGAGCATCCGCAAGGTGCTCGAAACTTAAGGGGCGGCGGCCGTCGCCGGCTCGCTTCAATGATAAGCTGATGACAGGGTTATAAAACGTCGTGCGAATTCGTTTCTGGGGTGTCCGCGGCACCATTCCATCCCCCGGTCCCGATACAATCAAGCTCGGAGCGAACACCTCCTGTATCGACGTCCTCACGTCCGATCAAAACCTGATCATTCTCGATGCCGGCACCGGCATACGGCCGCTCGGCCAGGCGCTGACGCAGGAATTTGGCGAGCGCATCATCGGCACGATGCTGATCAGCCACACGCACTGGGATCACATCCAGGGCTTTCCCTTTTTCGGCCCCCTGATCGGTCCCGACGGCCGGCACAACCGCTTCGTCGTCGTCGGCCAGCGCATTTTAGGGCAGCAGCTTGAGGAAGTCCTGGCCGGCCAGATCATCGAACCCTATCTCCCGTTCCTCTACAAACAGCTGACGGCCGATATTCACGTCAAGGAGATGAACGAGAATGAAAGCATGATTATCGGTGATGAAACCGTCGTCCATGCCGCCAGTCTCGAACATCCCGGCGGCTGCCTCGGCTATCGGATTGAAAACGACGACACCATCTTTACCTACTGCACCGACACCAGCCATAAAAATGGGCTGAATGAAAATGTGCTGAAGCTCGCCCAGGGGGCGGATTTACTCGTACACGACTCCCACTGGTCCCCGGAGGAGCGGGATATGTTCCCCCACTGGGGGCACAGCAGCTGGCTGGAAGCCGCCCAGGTCGCCATCGAAGCCCGTGTCAAGTGCCTGGCTCTCTTCCACTATGCCCCGGATGCCAACGACGATATCATGAAGGAGCGTCTGGCCGAAACCCGGGAAATCTTCCCCAATACAATCCTGGCCCGTGAAGGGCTGACCATTCATCTCCCCCTCGAAGATCCCCGGTCAACCGATATCGATTGAGCCCGGCCGTCCACTCGCCGGGATTGCTGCCGCCCTGGCTTTGCGCCCCTGATAGAATGGTTTACAATTGAGCAAACGTCCTGTTCGTTGTACACGCAGTCTTTAAATCGATGCGCCCGAAAGATCATAAGTCTGGCCGGAGCATCTATCCTGCCTCGACCGTGGTTATGCCGATTGATAGCCAAGAGAAAACGACTCAATCTGTTTTAATCGTCGACGACGAGCCCATGGCGCGAACACTGCTGCGCCTGATGCTGGTTCGATCCGGTTACGAAGTGATTGAAGCCGAAGACGGCTATGATGCCCTGCGCAAGGTACAGGAAAGCGCACCCGATCTGGTGATTCTCGACGTGATGATGCCGGGCATCAGCGGCATCGAGGTTTGCTCGTCGATTCGCAACGAACTCAACCTGCTCGACCTGCCGATTATTCTGCTGAGCGCCAAGAGCGATATCAGCAGCGTAAGGGGTGGCATCGATGTCGGCGCGGATAAATTCCTGGTTAAACCGGTCTCGCCGGAAGATTTGACCCAGCACGTCCGCGAAATCCTCGACCGCAATAAAGATCATCAGCGCGGCTAGCGCATATCGTGAAATTTTTCACTTGGTCGAAATTTGGCTATAATAACCGCCGTCTGAACAATCAAGCGATCGCTAACCCGAAGTTCTTTTCTGCTGCGGAGGTTCTGAATGTCTTCATTGACGATTAAACGCATTTCACTGGTGGTTATTTCCCTCGTGATCGGCATTATCATCACCGAGGCCGGCGTCTTTTTCATGGGGACCACCCGGGAAGAATACGGCTTCGTCTTTACCGATCTGACTGCGGCCGGCCTGGCCTACTACCCCCTCACCGTTCTCTTTGCGGCGCTTGGGGTGGCCATCTGGCTGGACAAATTCATGGACACGAAGATCCTGCCCCACTGACGGCCCGCCGATTGATCGATCCGACAGCCGCAGCTTCTCGCCTTTTCCGGGTAGAGAAGCTTTTTTTTTACAACATCTGGCCGGTTTCACCTCGCTTCACTCCGAAACCCACCGGCATGTGTGACATTTCGTTTCTCACACCCCAACCCACCAACTCCGGAGGAATTCCATGAGCGCCCTGTTGATCGACGGCACCGCCACCGCCGCCAGAGTGAAAGAAGAAGTCAAAAACGGCGTCGACCGCATGCGCCGGGAGCACGGCTACACCCCCGGCCTGGCGACCGTGCTGGTCGGCGACAACACCGCCTCGGCCACCTATGTCCGCAGCAAACACCGGGCCTGCACCGAGGTCGGCATTCGTTCGCTTGGACAGGAGCTGCCGGCCGACATTTCTCAGGAAGAGCTGGTCGAAATCGTCGCCGGCCTGAACCGGAATCCAGAAGTCGACGGCATTCTCGTCCAGCTCCCCCTGCCCAAACACATCGACGAAGAAGCGATCCTGGGAGCGATCGATCTCAAGAAGGATGTCGACGGCTTCCACCCGGTGAATATCGGCCGGCTGGCCATGAAAGGGCGGGAGCCGCTGTTCATCCCCTGCACGCCGGCCGGCTGCATGCGCCTGCTGGCCGAGACCGGCGTCAAGCTGAGCGGGGCCGAAGCGGTGGTGCTCGGCCGCTCCAACATCGTCGGCCTGCCCATGGCCATGCTTCTCCTCAAAGAAAACGCCACGGTGACCATCATCCACAGCCGCACGCGGGACATGGTCGAACACCTGCGCCGGGCCGATGTCATCGTCGCGGCCGTGGGAATTCCCGAACTGGTGAAGGGGGAGATGCTCAAACCGGGGGCGATCGTCATCGACGTCGGCATCAACCGCAAGGATGATCCGTCCGCGAAACGCGGCTACCGGCTGGTGGGCGATGTCGACTTCGACTCCTGCCGCCCCGTGGCGGCCGCCATCACCCCGGTGCCGGGCGGCGTCGGACCAATGACGATCGCCATGCTGATGCAGAACACCCTGCGGGCGGCCGAGCTCAAATTTTCCGGCTGAATTCCGCGCGGCCGACCCGGCCACCCTAGAGAAAGCGGTGGAAAACCTGGTTGCTGACAAAGCAGCCATCCCGGGTGAGCCGCAGCACGCGGCCGGCCGGATCCCAGGCCAGCAGCCCCCAACCGACCAGCTCGGCGATCGTTTCCCCGTGCAGATCGGCCACCCGCCGGCCGAATCGGCGGTAAAAGGCCTCCGTGTCGATCCCTTCATCCACCAGGCGCAGCCCCATGATGATCGTGTCGGCCATCTCCTCTTCCTCGGTCAGCGCCTGGTGGCCGGCCGCGGCGGACGTCAGCGGCCAGCCAGCAGCCGGGAGCTCACCCACGGCCAGCCGGCGAATGTAGGAGCGCGGCTGTTTGACGACGTGATAGCGCACCCCGCCGGCGTGACCGTGCGCCCCCGCCCCCAGCCCCAGGTATTCCTCGTTGTACCAGTAGGCCAGGTTGTGCCGGCTCTGATGGCCGGGGCGGGCCCAGTTTGAAATTTCGTAGTGAACGTAGCCGGCCGCTGCCAGCATCTCACCCGCCAGGGCGTACTGGTCGGCGGCAAAATCGGGGTCCGGCGGCCGGATCTGCCCGGTCTGCAGCGAGCGGTGGAGGGGCGTCCCCGGCTCGATCGTCAGGCAGTAAAGGCTTAAATGGGGCGGGTCGAGCGCCAGCGCCGCCTCCAGGCTCTCGCGCCAGCCAGCCAGCGTCTGCCCCGGAACTCCGTAGATCAGGTCGAGGCTGAGATTGGTCAGACCGGCCCGGCGGGCGGCGGCCACCGCGTCGACGACCGTGGCAAAGGTGTGCTCCCGGCCAAGCAGGGCCAGTTCGCCGGCGATCGCGCTCTGCGCCCCGAAGCTGATCCGGTTGATTCCCCGGCCGCGCACGGCCGCCAGGTAGCGGTCGTCGACCGTTTCCGGGTTGGCCTCCATGGTGACTTCCGCCCCGGAAAGCAGATCAAAGTGCGCGCGCACGGCATCGAGGATGCGGCCGATCCCCTCCGCGGGCATGAGCGACGGCGTTCCTCCACCGAAAAAAATCGTCTGCGCGGGCCGGCGCACCCCTCCGGCGGCCTGCCCGATTTCGGCAATGAGCGCATCGGCATAGGCGTCTTTTAAATCACCCAGGCTGGTATAGGTGTTAAAATCGCAGTAGGTGCAGCGGTACTGGCAGAACGGAATGTGGAGATAAAGGCTGACGGGTTCCATTGGGCGGCGGACGATGGGCGAAAGCGGGGCCCGGTCGATCGCAAAATGAGATTCATTTCGCCGGGGTCGGGATCCTGAACGCGCCGCGGGCGCGGACAATTTTGGCGGTCGAATCATTCTAGTTTAAACGATGCACGCCAAATTTACATGAGATTGAGGCGAACTGGTTGTATACTTCTTATTGTTCTGTGGATCGGCGGCGGGGGCCATCCGGTCCGATTGCTCAGCCCGATTGAACGAATTCGGCAACATCGGGTAAAATCACCGGTGGATTCATTCCAGCCAGGTTCCTTTACCGTTCATGAACGTCACGTCGCCCTCGAATATCGCCCCAGAAACCCTGGCACGCATCATCGACGTCGGTCGGCGTCTCAATTCGACCGTCGACATGAACAGCCTGCTGCGCCAGATTATTAATGAAGCGGCCGATCTCCTCGACTGCGAGGGTGTATCCCTGCTTCTTTACGACCCGCGCCGCAAAGAGCTGCGCTTTAAAGCGACGGTCGGAGAGGCCTCCAGGCAGCTCGAAAACCAGGCAGTCCCCCTGAAAGGAAGCATCGCCGGCCGCATTTTTCTCAACAACGAGGCGATCATCGTCCAGGATGTCCGCCGGACCGAAGGCTGGAATCCGAAATTCGACGCCGAGAGCGACTTTCACACCAGAGGGATCCTCGGTGTGCCGCTGCACGACGGGAGCGGGCAGCCGGTCGGCGTGCTCGAGGCGATTAACAAGAAGAAAGGCGACTTCGACGAGACCGACGTCGCCGTCCTCTCGACTTTTTCCGATCTGGCCGGGGCGGCCGTCAGCAAGGCCCAGCTGTTTGACGAACTGCAGCAGGCCTACTTCCGGTTAAATGAACTCGATCGGCTGAAGAGCGATTTCATCGCACTTGCCTCCCACGAACTGCGCACGCCCCTTTCGGTCATTCTGGGCTACGTCTCCTACCTGCGCGAACACGCCAAAGGGGAGCAGGTCGAGCAGCTCGACCTGACTATGAAGGCGGCTATGCGGCTGCGCAGCCTGATCCAGGACATGGTCAATCTGCAGTACGTCAACTCGGCCGAAGCCACAACCCAGTTCGAACCCTTCGACCTGGCCCAGATCATTCGAGCCGTGGTTGTCGATCGCGAGGAAACCGCCCTGGCCAAGCAGCTGACCTTGAAGCTCCACCTGCCGTCCAGCCCGCTGCGGCTGACCGCCGAACCGGATATGGTGAAGCTGATCATCGACAACCTGGTCAACAATGCCATTAAATTTACGCCGGCCGGCGGCCGGGTCGACGTCGGCGCCGCGCTGCGCGACGAGGAAATCTGGTTTTACGTGCGGGACACCGGCATCGGCATCCCCGTCGAGCAGCTCAATCGGATTTTCGACCGCTTTTATCAGGTCGAGCCCCATCTCAAGCGGCATTATGAAGGGCTCGGGCTTGGGCTGGCGATCGTCAAGGAGCTGGTCGATCTGCACGGCGGACGGGTCTGGGCGCAGAGCGAGCTGGATAAAGGCAGCGAATTCTTCGTCGTCCTGCCGCTGGTTCCGCCGCCGCCCAGAAACACCGAAGCCCTGCGGGCCGAACCGCCCGCCAAATAGACCAGCATCAGGGGCCCACAGGGGGGAAAATCCACATTCTCGCTGCCTGTTTGCCACTTTTGCCGCCATTTTCGCGTATCATAGAGTGAGAACAGGTCTGCGCCTTTTTGTTCGAGGCATGGTGTTGGGCACCGGAGCGCGAGGCCGGCCGCGGCCGGATCCCCTTTCAATTTCTTTCCGGTGCTCGAAACGAGGTTTCCCATGAAGCGATTCTGGTGGGCGCTCCTGCTGGCCGCCGCCCTGTTGTTCGGGGCCGGGGCCGGGGTGAGCGCCGACACCGACAACGAGATTATTCATCTGACCATCTCCGGACCGGTCAACCAGGCCATGACGAGTTATTTCGCCAACGGCCTGGCCGAAGCCGAAGCCGCCGACGCCTATGCCGTGCTGATCGAACTCGATACGCCGGGCGGGACGCTGGACGCCACCCTGGAGATCGTGCAGATCCTGCGCAACGCGGAACGGCCGATCCTGATCTACGTCTCCCCCGTTGGCGCGCAGGCGGCTTCGGCCGGCAGCATCATCACCCTGGCCGGGCACGCGGCCGGCATGGCGCCGGAAACGGTCATCGGGGCCGCCTCGCCGGTGATGATAACCGGGGAAGATATTGCCGAGACGCTCTACCGCAAGGCGGTCGAAGATACGAAGGCGGTCGTGCGCAACCTGGCCGCCCGCCGTGGTGAGCAGGCGGTCACCGTCGCCGAGGAAATGATCGAGGACGCGCGCGCCGTAACCGGGCAGGAGGCTCTGGAGCTGGGACTGATTGACGCGGTAGCGATCGATATCCCCGATCTGCTCCGCCAGCTCGACGGGCTGGAAGTCGTGGTCGGCACCGAGACGATCGTCCTGGAAACGGCCGGCGCGCAGATCAACCCCCGGCCGATGTCGGCCGTCGAAAGCTTTCTCTTCGCCCTGGCCAGCATCCTCATGAATCCGCTTTTCATCAGCGCTCTGATCGGCCTCGGCGTCCAGGCGATCATCTTTGAATTTTCCAATCCCGGCGGCTGGGTGGCCGGCTTCATCGGCTTTGTTTGCCTGGGATTGGCCCTCTACGGGCTCGGCCAGCTGCCCACCAACATCCTTGGACTGGCCCTCATCCTGGTCGCCTTTATTCTGCTGGTCATGGAGCTGTTCACGCCGACCTATGGCGCCCTGGCGGTGACGGGGACGATCACCCTGATCGCCGGTTTTCTCGTCCTGTTTAACTCGCCGGGCACCCCGGAATTCGCCCGGATTTCCTGGTCCGGAGCGATCATCATCGGCCTCGGCACCGCCTCGATGATGCTCTTTTTCATCGGTAAAGGGCTGGCCGCCCAGCGCCGGCAGGCGGTCTCCGGCCGTGAAGGGCTGGTCGGCCGGATCGGCCAGGTGCGCCAGACCCTCTCCGACAGCGGCGGAACTTTCACCGGGACGGTGTTTGTCTACGGCGCGCTCTGGCAGGCGGCCAGCAGCGAACCCATAGAGAAAGGTGAGAAAGTGACGATCCAGGCGGTCGATGGGCTAACATTGCGCGTGAAGAAATACAGCGAAGGCGGCGGGATCGAACCGGTTTCGTGACAGCCTCTACCGGGCCTTCGCCGGCCGGCACATGGCTCCAACCAGCTTCACCCGGGAAGTGGATCTTCAGCGTATGATCAACGATAAACGGCTCAGAATCATTCAGGCGGAACTGCAGAAGCGGCATCTCGATGCCATGGCCCTCGTTCCGGGCCCCAATCTCCTCTACGTCAGCGGCATCCACGCCCATTTGAGCGAACGGCCGCTCGTCTTTCTCATTCCGGTCGTCGGCGAGCCGGCGGTGATCATTCCCCGCCTGGAAGCGTCCAAAGCGGCGGCGGCCGGCGTCATCCCGGCGCGGGTTTTTGCCTGGGGAGACGGCGAGGGGTACATGGGCGCTTTTCAGCAGGCCTGCCGCGCCCTGGGCATGGCCGGCAAGACGCTGGCCGTGGAAAAACTCTACATGCGCGTCTTCGAATGGGATCTCATCGAGGAGTTCGCCGCCGGTATTCAGCGGGAATACGCCGATCCCATTCTCAACGGCATGCGGCTCTGTAAAGACGAGGAGGAGCTGGCCCGCATGGCGCGGGCGGTCGCGGTGGCCGAAGCCGCCATGAAGGCCGTCCTGCCGCGGATCGAGAGCGGCCTGACGGAAAAACAGGTCGCCGCCATGCTCAACCTGGCTCTGCTCGACGCCGGAGCGGACAAACCGGCCTTCGATCCGATCGTGGCCAGCGGCCCCAACGGGGCCTCGCCGCACGCCGTTCCCACCGACCGGCCGCTCGCCGATGGAGAGCTGCTGACCATCGACTGGGGGGCGATCGTCGACGATTACCCATCCGACCTCACCCGCACCTTCGCCGTCGGCGAGGTGTCGGACGAACTCAAAAACCTCTATGACGTCGTGCGGGCGGCCAACGAGGCCGGCGTGGCGGCCGTGCGGCCCGGGAATACCTGCAGCCAGGTCGACGAAGCGGCCCGCGGGGTCATCGAAGCGGCCGGCTACGGGGAATATTTCATCCACCGCACCGGCCACGGGCTCGGCCTGGAAGTGCACGAAGCGCCTTCGATGATGACCGGCGTGGCCGATCCACTCGTGCCGGGCATGACCTTTACCGTCGAGCCGGGAGTCTATGTTCCCGACCTGGGCGGCGCCCGCATCGAAGACAATATCGTCGTCACCCCCCGGGGTCACCGCCTCCTGACATCGTTTCCCCGGGAGCTGATCCAGGTTGGTTGAACAAAATAACCATTCTCCCCGGACAGCGCCAGCGGCGAACGACTTGAAAAGGCATAGGGAACAGACGAGACCGGATGAGCGGGCGCGGCGGCGGCACCGGACCGGGGCGGCCCTGGCCGTTTTGGCCGGCTTCGCCGCCCTGCTCCTTTCGGCCTGCGGCGGCGGCGCGGCGCCGGCCACGGCGACCTTTCCCCCACCCCCTTCCCTAGAGGTGGCCGCCCTCGACCCGACCCCCACCCTCAGGGCCTCCAGTCCGGCCGCGCCGGAGGTCGATCCGCCGCCGGCGGTCACCCCTGATGCGGCCTACCCGGCGGCCACGACTCCACCCACCCCTTACCCACCGGCGGCCACTCAGCTCCCCACGCCGGGCCGGACGGGCCGGCCGGCCGCCAGCACCAACGGCGATCTCTTCCTGCCCCTGCTCGGGCTGGCCGCCTCGCCGACGCCAACCCCGTCGATCACACCTGTGCCCTCCCCGACCCCGATCCCCACGCTCGATTTCGCCGCCCTGCGCCGCGAGATCGAGTCGCGGGGAGAAGCCCTCGTCACGAGCAAAATCGGCTTTCACGTCGCCGTCGGGGGGAACCGGAACGGGCTTGGCGAATGGATGCGCCGGCTCGACGAAGCCGGGGTTCCCTTTTTCCTGAAAACGGTGGCCGACACCGGTCCGCTCGTCGAAGCCCAGGAGTTGATCCGGAAGCGCGGCGTGCCGCACGTACTCGTCTACCGCTTTTCCGGGGACGAATTCGACACGCCGAACTACAAACTGCCGCCGGCCGAGGCGGCCCGGGAGCACTGGGAGCGGCATGTGGCCATCTGGCCGCCGGAGCTGGACAAAAATCTCGTCTGGTTCGAGACGATCAACGAGGTCGATAAGAATCACAGCGAGTGGCTGGGTCAGTTCGCTCTGGCCACCGCCGCCCTGGCCGAGCGGGACGGGTTTAAATGGGCCGCCTTCGGCTGGTCATCCGGCGAACCGGAGGTCGAAGACTGGCAGCAGCCGTCGATGCTGGCTTTCCTGCGGCTGGCCGGGGCCAACCCGGACCGGCTGGCGATCGCCCTGCACGAATACAGCTACCTGGCCGACGAAATCGGCCACCAGTACCCGTCGAAGGTCGGCCGCTTCCAGCAGCTCTTCCAGGTGGTCGACGCCTACGGCATCCCCCGGCCGACTGTTTTGATCACCGAATGGGGCTGGGAATACAATCACGTTCCCTCGATCGACCGCGCCATGCGTGATATCGCCTGGGCCAACCGGCTCTACGCTCCCTACCCCGAGATCAAGGGGGCGGCGATCTGGTATCTTGGCGGGGGTTTCGGCGAAATCGCCGATAAGGCACAGAAGCTCATCTACCCCGTCATGGTCGAAGGGCTGACGACGTACAACACGGCCCCGCTGCCGCCGGAGCGGGCGCCGGTTTCCCCGGATCTTTTTCGTCCGTGAGGGTGGTTAGGGCGGGGCAGGCGGCGAGGATCCACCGCCGCCAGGGTCACCTCTCACCGCCTACCCCGCCCCAACGCCCAAACCACCCCCTTCATATTGGCGATGATCCGGGATCGGGCGGCGAGGATCTACCGCCGCCAGGGTCACCTCTCACCACCTACCCCACCCCGAAGCCTCCTTTATGGCGAAGATCCGGGATCGGGCGGCCGCCGAATCATCCGGCCGTCCCGGAAGGCGATCAGCAGCTCCCGGGTCGTTTCATCGACCCCAAGCCCGACGACCTCGTCTTCAACCAGGATCGGCGCGCCGACGACCTGGTTTTTGCCATCGTACGGCCAGATCTGCCGGCCGTACGAAAAATAAACCATCCGCCCGTCGGGGCTGGCGGCGCCGGTCTGGGTCAGATCGGCGATTTCTCCCGCGGGCGCGGCGAAATTGGTCACCCCGGTAATCTCAAAATTCATCAAACTGTAGGTTAAGACGACCCCCAGGCGGGGGTTGGCGGCGAATACCTGATTGCCCAGCGGCGAGACAATCATCGTATAGGCTTTGAATGCCTCGGGATCGCCTGAACCGCGGGGCAGCTCGATGCAGGCCGAATAGCGGTCCCGCACGTTGAGCAGGTGGATGAACGGGGTGTTTTTCTGGGTGTTGACATACAGGGTTAAAAGCCAGCGGCCGTCCCGGGATGGCACCGTCCCCCAGGCATAGCCGACCATCAGCTCGTCGAAAAAGCGCTTGTCGCGCAGGGGGTACGGGTCGAGCCGGTCGACGGCCAGGTCATAGACCCGCACCTGGTAGGGGGCATCGGCCCCCTCGCCGAGATGCTCAATCAAGAACAGGGCGCCGCCGAGGTTGTCGATTGCTTCGATTTCAAAGCGGCCGTCGAGGATAAGCGGCTCGAGGAGGGCGCCGGTTTCCAGGTTGACGACCTGGATGCGGGTCGCCGCAACCGGACTGGACCGGCCGGCGGTCTGCACCGGCGCCCCTTCTGATTCCGTGAGCGCCGCCCAGCGGCCGTTCCCCGACACGGCCGCCAGCTCCCAGCGGCCGGCGAACGAAACCAGCTGTTCCGGCCGGCCGGTCAGGGGGGCGTAGCGGCGAATCAGGGTATCGCTGGCATCGCTCGTGGTGGCGACGTGACTGCGGCCATCAGCCGCCAGCCGGCCGGCCGGCAGCGTCCAGACCGGCTCCCCACTGGGCCGGTGATAACCCCCGGTCGGCCCGGCCGGGCCGGCCGGGCGGACGAGGAAGGCCTCTTCCGAACGAAGCGGTCCCTGGATTTGAGATTCAGCCGCGGCCGGGGGCGGCGGTGCCGTCCGGAGCGCCGGCACGGCCTCCGGCGCCCGGCAGCCCGCCAGCAGCCACAGCCCCAGCCCCCCAATGGCGATCAGCCGTGCGGGTTTCATGATGCCCTCCCGGCCTTACGGCCCCACTTCGACGACGTAGCGCAGCCGCTCACCCTGGTATTCGCCGGTGATCTCCCAGCAGCCGGCCGTGGGCAGCACGACACCGCTCAGCATGAACGCGTCCTGGTGGTAGCCATGCGTCGCCTCGGCAACCGTGACGATCGGGGCGTCGCCGTCGAGCCGCCGTCCGGTCACGGTCAGGGCCGGCTGCGGTTCGGCGGCCGGGTCGTATCCCTCCCGCCAGAAGAAGGTTTTCTGGGTAAAACCATGCTCATCCTGAGGCAGGGCGTTCCAGCGCCCATCCACCGGCAGCACCGTCCAGAGGGCCGGCGTGCCCCACCAGAACTGGCCGTCGGACGGCTCGGCCGGGGACGGTGCGGGGGGGACAAACGGCGGGTCGGGCGGCCGGGTGACCGGGCAGCCGCTCTCGATTTTGGCGGGCGCGCCGGCCGCCTGGGCCGGTTCCGAAACAGGCTGGCAGGCCGCCAGCAGCAGCGAAACGGCGCCGAGCAGGCCCAGGATTGAGAAAAAGAAAGGGTAAACAGGGCGTTTTTCCTTCATGTCGACCATTTCCTCCACTAATCGCCGGCCGGCTGCAGGGATTCGGCGATGCGGATCGCCTCGGCCAGCGGCCGGTCCGTTTCCAATCGATACGTGAGGTCTCCCTCCGCCCAGATCAGCACATTCCCGTCGACCACCCGGCCAAACCCTTCGATCGGTCCCAGCTGCGTGTCATAGGTCTGCAGGCTGCGCGGCCCGGTGACCCAGAAGCCCTCCTGCCCGCCGACCTCGACTGGCTCGGCGTAGCTGGCCGGGCCGATCTTCGTCACCAGGATGTTGGTGTCGATGATCTGCAGAAGCAGGGGGGCCCGCTGCCAGGCGAAGACGGCCGTCTGGCCGAACTCGCTGTAGACATAGACCCCGTCGGGCGGCCCGAGATCTTCGGGGTAGGCCGGCAGGCGGAGGTCGAAATTGAGCCAGCGCTCGGCTTCCGCCAGCGACATCCGGCCGGGCAAATCGGGCAGTTCGAACCGGGGAGGGGGGGCGGCCGCCGGGGTGGGGGCACCCGGGCCGACCTGGATTTCCACCGAGCCAATGCGCAGAATCTCGAGCAGGGTGGCCCGCACCGGAGGCACGGCCAGCAGGACGACCGTCAGGAGGAGGAGCGCCAGCGGCACCCACACCAGGCGCAGCCCGCCCGTGAGCCCCGGCCGGTGCGGTCGGGGCCTGTCGGCGAGCTTTGCGGCTGGCGGCAGGGTCGGATAGGGAAACGCCCCGGCGGTCTGCCGGACCCACTGCTCAAAACGGGGTTCAACCGGACTGCTCAAGATCATCCTCCAGGGCGGGAAAATCCCGCCGAATCACGGCTCGCAGCTGCTGCAGCGCCCGGCTGGTGCGGGATTTGACGGTCCCCACCGGGAGATCGAGCACCTCGGCCGTCTCCGCTTCGGGCAGGTCGAGAAAGTAGCGCAGGTAGATGGCTTCCTGCGCGGCCGGCGCCAGCGTGCGGACCGCCTGCCAGAGCAGGAGGGATCGCTCCCGGGCCTGGACCGCCTCCCCAATCGGCTCCTCGTGGGCGGGATCGGCCTGCGGCCGGGTGAAAAGGCCGGAAACAAGCCGCCAGTAGCGGCCGGCGGAGCGCCGCCGGTTGCGCGCGATATTGGCCGCGATCCGCAGGAGCCAGGGGCGGAGCGGACGGCCGGCGTCGAACGAATCGAGGTGGAGAAAGGCGCGCAGAAAGACTTCCTGCGCCGCGTCTTCCGCCTCCTGTTGATCGCGCAAGATCAGGTAGGCCAGCCGGAAGACCGCCTGGCGGTGCTCGTCGAGGAGCGCCTGCCAGGCCGCCTCATCTCCGGCCTTCGCCCGGGTGATTAACGAGTCGACAACCTGGTTTTCGATCAAGCGATTGCCCTGGCCGCCGCCGGGACAGAATGGGATTGGCGGGCGGCTTTGCTGGCTTTTATCTTACACCTAAAGATACACCGCTCGATCGGATTGGGTTCCAATTTGCCAGGCAATTTTGCTAGGAAATAGAGGCGGCGTTCGGCTCCCGGCGGTCGAACCAGCGAAAAACCAGCGACCAGAGAAAGCCCCCCAGGACTTTGGCGGCGAACTGCCCCAGCGTGATCCCCCACAAAAATCCGCCGAAGGCCAGCGTGGGAAAGACGATCGAGTCGACCAGGGCGCTGGGGACATTGCTGCCGTTGATCCGCAGCCAGCGAGGAAGATCCCCCAGCAGCTGGTAGGCGACGGCGTCGACGGTGGCGGCGGCGGCGAAGGCGACGAACGAGGCCAGGGCGATCGGCCCGGCATTGGCGTTGAGCAGCCAGGAGAGAATCGACCCGGCGGCGATGAGGCCGGTCATTTTGAGCAGGAGATTGTTCCCCCGCCAGGCCTCGTGCAGCTGGTCGCGGGCGGTCAGGTCGAGCCCGATGAAGAGAAAGGCGTTGACGATGGTGACGGCCGGTCCAAAGGCGACCACGCTCAGATTGGCCAGGACGATGGCCACCAGATAGAGCACGATATAAATCATTCTTTCCTCGTCTGAATGCGCCCGGAGGACGTCATCTTTTCCGATTTCATTTTTTAATTGGCGTCTGGGAACGGGTTGGCCGTCCATCGTAGGGCAGGGGATCGGTGATCCCCAGGTTGGCAAACGCCTGCAGCCGTTCGGCGCAGGTCGGGCAGCGGCCGCAGGCCCGCTCCCCACCTTCGTAGCACGACCAGGTATCGCCGTAGTCGACGCCGAGCGCCAGGCCGACCCGCAGGAGATCCGTCTTCGAATACGTGACGAACGGCGCCTCGATTTGAATCGGGGTCCGCCGGTTGAGGGTGTAGACCTCGTTGAGTCGGGCCAGAAAATCCGGCGTCGTATCCCAGTAGCCGTAGAGGTCGTGGGCCTGCGCCCCGTAAAAGACCCGGCTGACCCCGCAGGTTTCG
>JBFFZG010000065.1:0-18354 GCA_041568735.1 Promineifilaceae bacterium (SeqCode) | reverse complement strand
CATCAATCGGTTCGACAGCCCAGGGCAACCAGGGGCTGAGATGCTCCAGAGAAGCGCGAACCGCCGCGGCCATCGTGGGACCGTCCCCGGCGCGGGCCGTTCGCATCTTGAGCCGATTTGTTTTGAATGAGAGGGGAATATCCCGAAGAATCGGCGCCTTCATCTGGTCCTCCATGTTGAATATGCCTGACCACCAGTTTTTCAGTAAAATGATACCACGCTCGGTCATCGTCCCCCCCGCCCTGCGGCTGGCGCTTGGCGCCGGCCGAACGGGGCCTTTCTCAGCTTCAATGGCGGGTCGACACGAACGAACGCAAAGGAGAAGACTCGATGCTGGAAAATTTCTTCCTGGTTGCTGGAATTATTACCCTGGCCTGGATTGCCCTGATCGGATTTTATCTGGTGATCTCGGGGCAGCAGAGGCGGCTCGAAGACGACCTTGAGTCGCTGCAGCGCAAAGTCGAAGAAAAATTGGCCGGGAGACAGGACGGTTGAATCGCCACAACCCGCTCCATCCGCTGGCGGTTTTCTGCCTGGCCCTATTGCTGTCCGCGTGCGGCCTGCTTGAACCGGCCGAACCGGATACCTGTGAAGGGGGTGGATTTCTGTTTTCCGATGACTTCAGCGGTGAACAGGACTGTGGTTGGATAACCTATGAAGAACTGGGCGGCTCGGCGATTGTCGAAGGGGGCTACCTCCAGATCACCAGCCGCGAAAAAGGACAGTTCTGGTGGTCCAATCCCGGTCACGATTTCACCAATGCCATCATCACGGTTCAGGCTCGCCAGGTGAGTGGACCGGATGACAACGCCTATGGGGTCATGTGCCGCTACCAAAGCCCGGAGAACTTCTACATGTTCCTGATCAGCGGGGATGGCTATTACGCGATCGGCAAATTTCAAACAGGAGCCGATTCGATTCAATACCTGACCCCGGACGGGAACTACCAGTACACCGACGTCATCAACCAGGGGGCCGGCATCAATGAAATCCGGGCAACCTGCGTCGGCAATGAATTGAGCCTGTCCGTTAACGGTATCCAGCTTCTGACCGTGAGCGACCCGACTTTTGTCAAAGGCGATATCGGGCTCGGGGTAACGACCTTCCAACCAGGGACGTCGGTGGTCCAGTTTGACCGCGTCCGGGTGCAGATTCCATAAGTGAGACGGCACCGGCGTTACAATCCGATGGCCGCAATCCGGTTCCGAACGGTTTTCCTGGCACCTCTCTGCCTGCTGCTTGCCGGCTGTACGCTCCTCCCGGGCAACGGCGTACGAGGCAGCATCCTTTTTGAAGAGTATTTCCGGCGGGGACAGACGGGTTTCTGGCTCACCGAGGCAGATGGCATCGGCCAGAGCGTGATCGCCGAAGAAGTCCTGCTCCTGGAAATTTACCAGCCTCGGACTGTGCAGTTCAGCACACTGCAGGAGCCGGTTTTTGACGACTTCGCCGTAACCGTCGAGGTCACGCAGCTGGCCGGCAGTCCGAACAGCAGCTATGGCCTGCTGTTTCGCCTGCAGAACGACAGCGCCTTTTATCGGTTTGAAATCACCGGGAATGGACTTTTTGTGGTTGAAAAACGGCTGGCCAGCGGCGAGTGGCAGCGTATGACCGAAGACTGGTTGGAGAGCGGGGCGATTGTTCAGGGCTTGAATCAGACCAATCGGTTGGCTGTGACGGCCGAAGGCACCCGCCTGGCCTTTGCCATTAATGACGAAGTCGTGCACGAGACGCAGGACGGAACCTACGCCGCCGGAAAAATCGCCGTGTCGGCCGGAACCTTCAACCAGGGCGGCCTGCGGGTGGCGTTCGACAACCTGGTCGTGCGCAGCCCGTAAAACACCCGCAGGATTTGTGTGTGGAGGTGCACCCTGTCCCATCAATCCTTTGCAACGACAACCCGCGGCCTGAATCGAGAACTTCCTCCCATGCGCCTATTCGAAAAGGCCAAGCGGCTGGGCGTCTGGAACCCGGCCGACCTGGATTTCGCCCAGGACGTGCGGGACTGGGCTGCGCTGGCCCCGGATGAACGAGATATTCTCCAGAGACTCCTGGCCATGTTCGCGGCTGGCGAAGAGGCGGTGACGATCGACCTCCTGCCGCTGATCCAGGCCATCGCCGGGGAAGGGCGCCTGGAAGAGGAAATGTTCCTGACTACCTTCCTTTTTGAAGAAGCCAAACACGTCGATTTTTTCGGGCGCATCCTGGAGGCGCTGGAAATCCACCCCGAAAACCTTGCGCGCTACCACACCGAAAATTACCGGCGTGTTTTCTACGATGCGCTGCCCGCTGCGCTCCAGGCGCTGCGGGAAACGCCCACCCCGGCCGCCCAGGTTCGGGCCAGCATGACGTATAATGTCGTCGTCGAAGGGATGCTGGCCGAAACCGGCTACCACACGTTCTTTTCAGTCATCGAGCGCCGGAGGATCCTGCCCGCGATAAAGCAAGGGGTCGGTCTGCTCAAGCAGGATGAATCCCGGCACATCGCCTACGGTATCTACCTCCTCTCCCGATTGATCGGCCGGGATGACAACCTGTGGCCGATCATCGAACAAACCATGGACGACCTCTTTTTCCCGGCGCTGGGGATTATCAGCGAGGCGTTCGACCTGTACGATCCGATTCCTTTCGATCTCGACCTGGAGGAAATGTTGGATTTCGCTACCGGCCAGTTCAATAAGCGCATGGCCCGCATCGAGGCGGCGCGGGGCGCTTCAGCCGGGCAGATCGCGGCATTAGCCGCCTCGGTCATCGAGACCGACGACGGTTGAAGGCCGGTGGATGCGGAGCAGGTATGTCTCAGCCTGTTATCGAACGCGTGCAGCGTGCTCTCGGCCGTGAAGTAACCGGCCTGCGCCGCCTCTCCGGCGGCAGTGTCGGCGAGGTCTATCGCTGCGACCTGGCCGGAACTGATCCGGTGGTCGTCAAATACGATCGCGGCAGTGCGCCGCTGCTGACGATCGAAGCCCACATGCTGCACTACCTATCGGCTAACTCGGCGCTGCCGGTGCCGGCTGTGCTCCATGCCGATCCGCGGCTGCTCATCATGACCTATGTCGAAGGGGAAAGCCTGTTTCCCGCTTCCGTCCAGGCTCACGCCGCCGAGCTCCTGGCCGCTCTGCATGACCTGACGGCCGAAGCTTTCGGTTTTCTCGACCAGGACGGATCTCAATTTGATACCTTGATCGGGGGACTGCCGCAGCCAAATCCCCCGGAAACCTCCTGGATCACCTTTTTCCGGGAACACCGCCTGCTTTATATGGCCGGCGAGGCCGCCCTGTCCGGCCAGCTCCCAATGGAAATCCTGCCGCGCATCGAAAAATTAAGCGCGCACCTCGATCAGTTCCTCGACGAACCGGAAAGGCCCTGTCTCATCCACGGCGATGTCTGGACGACCAACATGCTGGCCCGCGATGGGCGGATTGTCGCCTTTCTCGATCCGGCGATCTACTACGCCGATCCGGAAATTGAACTCGCCTTTTCAACCCTTTTCGGGACTTTCAGCGATCCTTTTTTCCGCCGCTATGAGGAAATCCGCCCGCTCAAACCCGGATTTTTCGAAATGCGGCGGGACCTCTACAACCTCTACCCACTCCTGGTACACGTTCGCCTTTTTGGCGGCAGCTATGTCCAGGGCGTGGCCCGTATTTTGAAACGCTTTGGATTTTAAAGTCCGACCCGTTCATTCCCCTGACGATGCCCCCACCTCTTCACCAGCGCTTTTCCCCCGGCCAGCCGGTTGAGATCTATTTCACCGCGGCCGACCGCTGGCAGCCCGGCGTCGTCGATCGCTTTCAGCGGCCCGGCGTCTGGGTGCGCACGGCCGATCGCCAGCTGTGGTTTGTCACCAACGGCCGGCGCATTCGACCGGCGGGATCACAGCCAGAGCCCGCCGATGAATGACGCCACGGCGGACCGCCTGATTGCGGTCAATCGGGAATTTTACACCCGCTTTGCCAGCCCCTTCGATCGCTCCCGGGCTGGCTTTCAGCCCGGCTACGAGCGGCTGCTCGACCGGCTGCCGCCGGGAACCCTGGAGGTGCTCGACGCCGGCTGCGGCAACGGCCGGCTGGGTCTTTTCCTGGCATCTTCCGGCCGGCTGGCCGGCTATACCGGAGTCGATTTCATCGCCGGGTTTCTCGAGCGGGCGGCCGATGTACTGGCGGCCGCCGGGGTGCCGGCCCAATTTCTGATCGACGACCTGGCGGCACCAGAGCAGCTGGCCGGCCTGGGGCCGTTTGACCTGGTCGCCTGCCTGTCCGCCGTTCAACACATCCCCCAGGAAGCCCGGCGAATTCACCTCCTGGATCTGCTGGCCGGCTCTCTCCGGCCAGGCGGCCGCCTGGCCCTGGCCAGCTGGCAGTTTCTCGGCAGCCGGCGGCAGCGCGCCAAGGTGCTGCCCTGGTCGACGATCGGCCTGGCTGACGACCAGGTCGGCCCGGAAGATTTTCTCCTGAGCTGGCGGCGCGGTGGGGAGGGCTTCCGCTATGTCTGCCTGATCGACGAGGCGGCGACCGCCCGCCTGGCCGCCCGGGTCGGCCTGCGGATCGTCGACCAGTTTCGCAGCGACGGCCGGGAAGGCAATCTCAATCTCTACACGATTTTCGATCGGCCCGGCGGGTCGGCCGGCCAGACCGGCAGCGGCCGTGGGTAATCCCTCCCTCTTGCAGGGGGCCCCTTCCCACTGGTACAATCGCGGAGGAGATGCGAAACATGACACTGAAAGAACGGCTGCAGGCGGATCTGAAACAGGCCATGAAAGCCCAGAATCAAGACGAACGGGACACCCTGCGCCTGCTGCTGGCCGCCATCAAGCAGGCTGAGGTCGATCAGCAGGTGGCGCTCGACGACGCCGGCGTGGAAGCGCTGCTCCGCAAACAGGCCAAACAGCGGCAGGAGAGCATCTTCGCCTACGGGGAAGCCGGCCGCGCCGATCTGGTCGAGCCCGAGCAGGTGGAGCTCGAGATCATTGACCGCTACCTGCCCCAGATGATGGACCGGAATGAAATTGAAGCCCTGGCGAGACAAGTCCTTGCTGAGCTGCAGGCCGAAGGACCCGGCGCCATGGGGGTTGTGATGGGCCGGCTCATGCCGCAGTTGAAGGGGAAAGCCGACGGCCGCCTGGTCAATGAAGTGGTGCGAGAAATATTGAGCTAGCCGCCACCTCCGGGCCCCTGAAATCCGAATGAATCAAACGCAACCGGTCAGTAGAATCCCCGCTGTTTCCCCCACCAACCCGATGAGGCTCCGTATGATGCTCGTCGTGTTCACGGTGGTGGTCTCGATCGGCCTGACCATCATTCTGGCCCTCAACCTGGGCTCCGGGCAGCAGGTCTCTCTGAAAGTTGGCGATCGCGCCCAGGAAACGATCGAGGCTCCCCAGTCAATCACCTATGTCAGCGAGGTGATGACCAAGAAGCTGCAGGAGCAGGTGGCGGCTGAAATTTACGAGTTTACGCCGCTCGATCGGGCCATCGGCCGGGAGCAAACCAGCCGCGCCCGGGACGTTTTCAGTTTCTTCGAGGTCGTTCGCGCCGATCCCCTGGCCTCTCCCGAAACCAAAGTCGGCTACATCAACGCGGTTGATGGGATCGAATTCGACCTGCAGGTGGTCGAGACCATTTTGCTTCTCCCCCAGGCGGAATACAACACGGCCAAGGCCGAAACGCTGGCCATTATCGCCCAGGTCATGCAGCAGGATATCCGGGCCGAGGGGCTGAAACAGGCCCAGGACTCGGTGCGCCGCCGCATCAGTTTTGATCTAAACGCCCAGCAGGAGCGGCTGGTCGCCGCACTGGCCCCTCAGTTTATCGTCCCCAATGTCTTTTTCGACGCCCAGGAGACCCAGCAGGCGCGGGATGCGGCTGTTCGGGCGGTCGAGCCGGTTCAACAGATCTATTCCGAAGGGCAGCAGATCATTCGCGTCGGCGATATCGTCGAAGCCCGCCACCTCGAAGCGCTCGATAAACTCGGCCTCCTTCAGCAGGGATTCGACTGGCTCCGGCTGGGCACGTCGTTCCTGGCCGCCGTGGTCACCAGCGTTGTCCTGGCCATCTACTGGTGGCGCTTCCCCCCGCGCACCAACCGGCCGCGGATGCACCTGATCATCTGGGGAACCCTGATTCTGCTCTTTTCCCTTTTGGCGAGGCTGATCCTCCTGGCCAACCTGCCCTATCTGTTTCCGGCGGCCGCCCTGGCCATGCTGGTCACCGTCGTTTCCGATGCGCGGCTGGCCATCCTGACCACGGTAGCCCAGGCCGCCCTTTTCGGGTTTATGGCCGGGAATTCGCTCGAACTGGCCACCTACGTGGCCGTCGGGGGGCTGGTGGCGGGGATGACCCTGCGCGACACGCAGCGCTTTTACGCCTTTTTCCGGGCTGGTTTGATGGGATCGCTCGGTTATATCGCGGCCGTCCTGATTTTCCGCCTGGTGCCGGGGTGGAGCTGGACAGAGCTCGGACTTCTGATCGCATCCGGCGTCGCCAATGCCATCTTTCTCTCGCCCATCCTGACGATCGCCGGCTTTTTCCTGGTCGGCCTTTTCGGCGTGACGACCGTCGTCCAGCTGCAGGATCTTTCCCGGCTCGACCATCCGCTGCTGCAGGAGCTGCTGCGGCGGGCACCCGGAACCTATCACCACAGCATCATGGTGGCCAACCTGGCCGAGCAGGCGGCCGAACGGATCGGCGCCAACAGCCCGCTGGTCCGGGTCGGCGCTTTTTATCACGATATCGGCAAAATGAACCGGCCGCCGTTCTTCACGGAGAACCAGGAGGGGTCCAACCCCCACGATTCGCTCGATCCCTACACCAGCGCCCGCATCATTATTTCCCATATTCCGGAAGGGCTGGAAATGGCCCGGGACAACCGGCTGCCGCAGCGCATACAGGATTTCATCGCCGAGCACCACGGTACCCGCACCGTTTCGATATTTTACGAGCGGGCCCAGAAGGCGGCCGGGGAAAACGCGGCCCAGGTCGACGTCAACCGCTTCCGCTATCCTGGCCCGCGGCCCCGCTCCAGGGAAACCGGTATCGTCATGCTGGCCGACACGATTGAAGCGGCATCCAGCGCCATGCGGCCGAGCAGCGGCAAAGAAATCGAAAAACTGGTCAATGCCTTGATCGATGATCACCTCAAAGATGGGCAGCTCGACGATTCGGATCTGACCATGGGCGACCTGAAAACGATCCGCGCTTCGTTTATTGAAACCCTGAAGGGGCGCTACCACGTGCGCATCCGCTATCCCGGCAACGAAGAGCTGGTCGACGAAAAAACGCCGGAGACGCCGCGTGAACCCGTTCGCAGTTGACATCCTGGTTCAGTCCGAGGAATCGCTTCCGGACGGCACGTTGGCCGCGCTTGAGACAGCCGCGGCGGCGGCCCTGCGGCAGCAAGAAGTCGAGCCGCCGGCCGCCCTGTCGATCCTGCTGGCCGACGACGCCGAACTGCGCCGCCTGAACCGGGATTATCGGGGCTATGATGAACCGACCGATGTCTTGAGCTTTCCCGACGGCAGCGATCTGCCGGAAATCGGCCGCTACCTGGGCGACATCGCCATCTCCGTGCCGACCGCCGGCCGGCAGGCGGCCGCGGCCGGCCAGTCCCAGCTCCAGGAGCTTCGCCTGCTCGTCGTCCACGGCGTTCTTCACCTGCTCGGCCACGACCACGCCGAACCGGCGGAAAAAGAGCGCATGTGGGCCGCCCAGGAGGCTATCCTGGCCGCCCTCGGCGAATAAATTCAAATGGAAACCAGAGCAAATCCCGCATGTCCATGAAAACGATCTCTGTTTTTGGCAGCGCCCGGCCTCTGCCGGGCAGCCCCGAATACCGGCTGGGGTATGACGTTGGCCGCCTCCTGGCTGAAGCCGGCCTGGCCGTCGCCACCGGCGGCTATATGGGAACCATGGAAGCCGTCAGTAAAGGGGTCGCCGAAGCGGGCGGTCACGTCATCGGAGTCACTTCGGTCCGAATCGAAATGTTCCGGCCGGGCGGTCCGAATCCCTATGTGGTCCAGGAGACCCGCTACACCACGCTGCGCGAGCGGCTCCTGCATCTGGTCCAGGAAAACGAGGGCATGATCGCGCTGCCTGGTGGGATCGGAACCCTGGCCGAAGTGGCCATGGCCTGGAACGGTCTGCAGACCGGGGAGACACCCCGCCGGCCGCTGGTGCTGTTGGGAGCGATGTGGGAGCGGACCTTCCAGACTTTTGTGGATGATCGGTTTGTCCGGCCGCAGGACTTCGACCTGCTGGCATTTGCCGCCACACCGGAGGCGGCGGTGGCCAGCCTGCTGGAACGCCTCGGCAGCTCATGACGGCCTGGCCTGCAGCCTGATTATGTCAACTATTTATCTCAAACTGGGAGGCTCACTTATCACCGACAAAGCCGGGGTCGAAGCGGCCCGCCCCGACGTGCTGCGCCGTCTGGCCGCCGAAATGGCCGCCGCCCGTCGAGAAAATCCCCGGCTTTCCCTGCTGCTCGGCCATGGGAGCGGCTCATTTGGCCATGTCGCCGGCGCCCGCCATGGGACGCGGCAGGGGGTCAGCACGGCCGATCAGTGGCGGGGCTTTGTCGAGGTCAGCGATGCCGCCCTGCGGCTGAACCGCCGGGTCGTGGCGGCGCTCCTGGCGGCCGGGCTGCCGGCGATGAGCTTCAGCCCCTCGGCGTCGGCGCGGGTTCAAGACGGCCGCATGGTCGACCTGGCCACCGCCCCGATCGCCGCCGCCCTGGCGCATGGGCTGCTGCCGGTCGTACATGGCGATGTGGCGTTCGATGCCGGGCGGGGGGGGACGATCATCTCGACCGAGGAGGTGATGGCCTGCCTGCTCGAGGCCATTCCGGCCGGCTGGTTCCTTCTGGCGGGAGAAACGGACGGCGTTTACGGCCCAACCGGAAGTACAATCCCGCGCATCACCCGCGCCGCTTTCACCGGGGTCGCTCCGGCGCTCGGAGGCGCTCGCGGGACCGATGTGACCGGTGGCATGGCGTCTAAAGTCGAGCAGATGCTGGCGCTGGTTGAGCGCCACCCCGATTTAAGGATCCGGATATTTTCCGGGCAGACTCCCGGTGCCCTGCGCGAACTGTTGGACGATCCCTCCCTGCCGCTCGGCACGGAAATTTCCCCCTGACGGCTTTTTCCAAACCGGCAGTTTCAATCCAGGTGCTCGTCCAACAAATGGGCGTCACCTCCCGGTCGGCAGACGATCGTCTCCTGTACGGCCGGCAGGGTCCGCAGCCGCTCCAGCAGCGGTTCGACGTGCGGCGGTTCGGTGATGATGTGGACGTTCGGTCCGGCGTCGAGGGTGAAGTAGCCGACCGCCTCCGAGCCTTCTTCGCGCCACCGGCGCAGCCCCTGCAGCACCCCCATCGTCCCGTCCTGCCAGTAGAGGACGCTTGGCCGGGAGGTCATGGCGGCCACGTGGAGGGAGATCGCCTCGGCCTCGATGAGCTCGCCCAGGCGGGGGAGGCTGCGCGCCAGCAGCGCCTGGCGCACCTGGGGCAGGGTTGTCTGCAGGACGCCCAGCCGGGCCTGGAAAAAGGGGCTGGTCTGGGCCAGCGTGTGGCCGCCGGTCGAACCGACCGCCTTGTGGCCTGTGGCGACGATGGCGACGATATCGACCAGCTCCCAGTGATCGGGCCCGGCGATGGGCGCGGCGAACGAACTGGCATGCGTTCCCCCCTGCTGCCATTCGACGAAGCCGCCGTCGATGGAGCGGCAGGCGGAGCCGGAGCCGAGCCGGGCCAGCCGGCTGAGGGCCGGCCGGTCGAGGTCGAGTCCCAGCGCCGCGGCCGCGGCCACGGTCAGGGCGGCAAAGCCGGAGGCCGACGAGGCGATGCCGGCGCCTGTAGGGAAGCTGTTGCGCGACACGATCCGGGCTTTTCGGTTGCTGCCGGCCAGCCGGCGCAGGTGGTCCAGGTGGCGCGCGGTGCGGGCCGCGGCCGCTTCTCCAGCAGGGGCGTCATTTAAGATCAGATTATCTTTCGCGTAGTCATCTGAAAATGTCACCGTCGTCGTGGTAAACGCCGCATCGAGGGTCATCGACAGACTGTTGTTCATCGGGATGCGCAGCTCGTCGTCGAGATTGCCCCAGTATTTGACAAACGCGATGTTCGAACCGGCCCGCGCTGTGGCTTTCTGCGCTGAGGGTGTCATGGCTTTAATCCTGTGTGGAATATATGCGTTTCCCGACCTGCTGCCCGGTTAGATCCTCAGCCCGCCGTCTTCTGGGAGTGGTCCCCATAGCCGGCCAGAAAATGGATCGCCGTTTCGATTCCCCGGTAGAAATTTGGGAGATAGAAATTTTCATTGGGAGAATGGAGGCGGGCGCCGGGGATGGAAAACCCCATCAGCACCGTTTCCAGGCCCAGATGTTTCTGGAACTGGCCGACAACCGGTATCGAGCCCCCTTCCCGCATGAAGACCGGCTCCCGATCGAAGACGGCCGCATAGGCCGCCCGGGCCGCCTGCATGGCCGGTGTGTCAATATCCGAGATGCTTGGCGCGCCGCCGCCGCCGCGGATCGTCACGGTCATCGTCGGGGGAAGGATCTCGCGAACGTAATCTTCAAACAGCCGACCGATTTTTTCTGGTTCCTGGTTCGGCACGAGCCGCATGGAGAGCTTGACGTGAACGGTTGACGGCAGCACGGTTTTCGCCCCTTCGCCGGTATAACCTCCGATAATGCCGTGCACGTCGAGAGTCGGTCTGGCGCCCAGCCGCTCGAGCAGCGTGTATTTCGGCTCCCCCCACGGCCGGGGGGCCCCCGTTTTTTCCAGCCAGGCCGCTTCGTCGAACGGGACCCGGCTCATCAGGGCCCGCTCTTCTTCGCTCAACGGCCGCACGTCGTCGTAGAAACCGGGAATCAGGATGTGACCGTCCGGATCCTTCAGAGCGGCGATCAGGTGGCCGAGGGCATTGAGCGGATTGTCGATGCCGCCGCCGTATTCCCCGGAATGGAGGTCGATGGCCGGCCCGGTGATATCCATCAGCACATAGTAGTTGCCGCGCAGGCCGTAGACGATGCTCGGCTGATCCGGTCCCAGAATCCCGGTGTCGGAGACGAGAGCCACGCTGGCCGCCAGCTTTTCTTGGCTGCGCGGCAAAAATTCGGCCAGGGTTCGGCCGCCGCTTTCTTCTTCACCTTCGTAGATGAATTTGACATTGACCGGCAGGCTTCCACCCGTTTTGAGAAAGGCTTCAACCGCCTTGACGTGGACAAACGACTGCCCCTTGTCGTCGGTCGAGCCCCGTGCAAAGAGGAAGTCCCCCCTGACAGTGGGTTCAAACGGCGGGGATTCCCACATCTCGATCGGCTCCACCGGCTGCACGTCGAAATGGCCGTAGACCAGGACGGTCGGCCGATCCTCGCCGGCGTTGAGCCAATCGCCGTAAACCAGGGGGTGGCCGCCGACGGCCGATGGAATCACCTCGACGTTTTCGAGGCCGGCCTGGCGCATCGATTCGGCCAGCCAGCCGGCGGCCGCGGCCACATCCTCCCGGTGCTGTGGCTGGGTGCTGACACTGGGGATGCGGATAAAATCTTTTAACTCCGCCAGGAACCGTCCCTGGTTCTTCCGGGCGAATTTTAAGGGAGTCTCTACGTCGTGCTTCATCAAAACGCCTCGCATCAAAATTAGGGTATAATGTGCCGTTCGTGAAACAAACGGCCGTCCGTGATTATAACGAACCTCTATGAGCGACCAAAACCAAGTGCCTCTGGATTTGCCCTCTCTGATCGAATCGATCCTCTTCGTAGCCAGCGGCCCGGTGCCGATCACGCGCATCGCCGATACGCTGGAGATTTCCCGGGGCGCGGCCGAGCAGACCATCCGGGAGCTTGAAGAAACCTACCGGCAGCGGGGGCTGCGGCTGCAGTGGCTCGGCGGCGCGGTGCAGCTGACCAGCGCGCCGGAAGCCAGCAGCGTGATCGAGCGCTTCCTGGGGCTGGAGGTCCCTGTATCCCGGCTCAGCAGCGCCGCCCTGGAGGTGCTGGCCATCATCGCCTACATGCAGCCGGTCACCCGGCCCCAGATCGACGAAATTCGGGGGGTCAATTCCGATGCGGCCCTGCGCACCCTGTTGAGCAAGGGGCTGCTCGAAGAAATCGGCCGCCAGGACGGGCCGGGCAGACCAATTCTCTATGGAACGACCCCGGAGTTTATGCAACACTTTGGTCTCACCAAGCTGGCGGAGCTGCCGCCGCTGACCAGAGACGATGACTACCATGAGACCAGCCCGCCTGATCGTAATTCCCTGCCGGTCACGGCCGAAGAAATTTCCTGACCCCTCCTTTCGGTTCCCAGACGACCATCACCCTGCGCCTCCGGGGGCGATGTGATCCCTGACGTCGTGGATTTCCAGGGGAGCCGCGGCCGCTCCCGGCTGCTGTGGGCGGCAGCCGCCCTTCTCCTGCTCGCCGTCCTCGTCGTCCTGACCGGCCTCCTGCCGGAACCACCAGCCGGCAAAACCGATCTGCGGGCCTACTGGGGGGCCGGCTTCTTGCTGCGTGAGGGGGAGTCCTTTACCGACTACGACCGCATGGCGCGGCTGCAGCAGACCGCGACCGGATGGCCGGTCGAAAATGGGGCGATGATGACCTGGAACCCGCCCTGGATACTGCCGCTTTTTGTCCCCCTCAGCCTCCTGCCGTACGACCAGGCGGTCTGGCTGTGGCTCCTGCTGGCGATCGGCCTGACCCTGATCAGTTTCCACTGGCTCGGCCGGCCGGCCCCAGCCCCCCGTGCCCGTTGGCGCAATCTCATCCGGATTCTCCTGGGGCTTTCGTTCGTCCCCTGGCTGCAGATGGTCGCTATTGGCCAGATCGGTGTGCTCATTCTTTTTGGCCTGGCCGGCTCGCTCCATTTTCGGGATAAGCGCCCCTGGCTGGCCGGGGTTCTGCTCCTGCTGACGACGGCTAAACCGCACGTCGTATTCCTCACCCTTCCTCTCCTGCTGGTCGAGGCTGTGTGGCACCGGCGCTGGCGCTTCCTCGGCGGGTTTTTACTCGCCCTCCTCGGGGCGACCGGCGTGACCTTCCTTTTCCGACCGGCGTTTGTCCTGGATTACATCACCGGGATGTCCGGCGGGCAGGGGGTGCTGTTGAGCCGCCCATCGCCGACTGTCCCGGCCCTGCTGTCGACCCTGGCCGGTTTCGATGCGCTGCGGTTCAGCGGCCTTCTCCTGCTGCCCTGGGTGCTCTGGTGGTGGTGGCGGCGGGAAGCCGGGGTAGGCCGGTCCGGCCCTTCGGATTTCCTCGTCGGCCAGACGCTCCTCCTCTCCGCCATTTTCGCTCCATATGGGTATCCGTTTGATTTTATTACACTCCTGATACCCCTGGCCCTGGTGTGGGAGTGGGCCGTCAGGTGGGATAGGTCCGCGTTTGATCGACTTCTTTTGCTAATCCTCTTCATTGCGGGTAACGTTATGGCACTGCGTCTGCAGCTGAGCGGCGCACTGATCGCGCAGTTCTGGTGGGTCCCCCTCTGGGTTAGCCTGGTTTATTGGGCTGCCCGCCAACCGGCCGCAACGATGTTTTCGGCGCAGGATTGAGGAAAAATTGGAAGAACGACTGCAGAAAATTCTGGCACAGGCCGGGTTTGGCTCGCGCCGAAGCAATGAATCCATTATCCAGGCCGGCCGGGTCACCGTCAACGGGCAGGTAGCCAGTCTCGGCGCCAAAGCCGATCCGCGAAAAGATACTATCCTAATCGATGGAGAGCCCCTGCCGCCGCTGGAAGAAAAAATTTATATCGCCTTCCACAAGCCGCGGGGCATCATCTCCGATGATGACGACCTCGGCCGGAAATCAGCTCGCCAGTTCATCCCCATCGAGGCCCATCTTTACCCGGTCGGCCGCCTGGACAAGGAAAGCATGGGGCTCGTTCTGCTGACCAACGACGGCACCCTGGCCCACCGGCTGACCCACCCCCGCTTTGGCCATGAAAAGAAATATCGCGTAAAGGTCGGTGGCGCGCCTACTCCGGAAACCCTCGGCGCCTGGCGGCGGGGCGTGGAACTCGACGACGGGCTGACCCTGCCGGTCAAGCTCAAGGTCACCGAACGGACCCCGGATTACACCTGGTTGGAGATCACCATGCGGGAGGGGCGCAAGCGGCAGATTCGGCGCGTCGCCTCCCTGCTCGGCCATCCGGTACTCCATCTGACCCGTGTGCAGATTGGCCCGATCGCCCTGGGGGATCTCGGCCTGGGCAAGTGGCGCCACCTGACACGCCAGGAAGTATCCCGGCTTCAGGAAGCGGTTGCCCGCCCAAATCGCTCCGGCCGCGCCCGGGCGATGAGCCGGCCGCGCCGGAAGCCCAACCAGGACCGCAGAAAGCGCCCCCGCTGAATTCCCCCGATCGATTCTCGGTCTTTCCTTAACCGGCGGTGGACTGCCTGAGCGTCTCCGTACGGGGTAGCGACCCGTAAGATCCTCCTGCTTTTTTGTGGAAGAAAGGTAGAATAGCCGCATGGCATTTTTGCTCCAAAAACCCGCCACCATCGCCATCGACGGGCCGGCCGCCTCCGGAAAAACGACGGTTGGCCGGATGCTGGCTGACCGGCTCGGCTATCTTTTTCTCGACACCGGCTCGATGTACCGCGCCCTGACCCTGGCCGTTCTGCAGCGGGAAATTGATATCTACGACGAGGCCGCCGTCTCTCAGGTGGCCGAAGCGGTGGCCATCTCCATTCAGCCAACCGGGCCGCATACCGACGGCCGCTTCTACACCGTCCTGCTCGACGGCGTCGACGTCACCTGGGAAATTCGCTCCCCGGCTGTCGACAGCAACGTGTCTCAGGTTTCCAAATACCGGCTGGTGCGGGAAGAAATGGTTGCCCAGCAGCGGCGAATTGCCAGGGATCAGGCAGTGGTGATGGTCGGCCGGGATATCGGCACTGTCGTCCTGCCCGACGCGCCGCTCAAACTCTACATTACGGCCACGGCCGAGGAGCGCGCCCGCCGCCGCCTGGCCGATCGCCAGGCTCAGGGGAATCCGGTCGATTACGAGCAGATCCTGGAGGACATTCGGCGCCGGGATGCGACTGACAGCGGCCGGGAGCACTCCCCCCTTCGGCCAGCGGTCGACGCCATTCGGATCGACAGCAGCGACCGCACCCCGGACGAGATCCTCGAACAGATTCTGGCCCTGGTGAACGCCTGATCCGGCCGTCCTGCCTATGACCATTTTTCTCGAACTCGCCGACCAGCCTGCCGATCAAATCATTGCTGGCGAAATTACCGGTATCTCGCCCGACAGCCTGGCCGAAGCGCTCGACCTGCGGCCGGGGGATCGCCTCCTGGCCGTCAACGGCCATCCCGTTGAGGATATTATCGACGTTCAGTATTACGGCGCGGACGAGGAGCTGGAGCTTCTGATCGAACGGGATGGTGAACGGATCCTGTTCGAAGCGGAGCGAGAATACGGCCAGGAGCTCGGGATCGAATTCGCCCATCCCACTTTTGATACCGACATCCGCCGCTGCAATAATCTCTGTGAATTTTGCTTTGTCCTGCAGATGGGGCCTAAATTTCGCCGAACCCTCTACATCAAGGATGACGATTACCGCTACTCCTTTCTATTTGGCCACTTCGTCACTCTGACCAATCTGTCGGAACATGACTGGTGGCGAATTGAAACGATGGGCCTCTCACCCCTTTATATCTCCGTCCATGTCACCGATCTCGAGCAGCGCCGCCGATTCCTGCGCAATGAGAACGCGCCGGATATCCTCGATCAGCTCCGCTGGCTGGCCGGCCGCGGCATCGAAATGCACACGCAGCTGGTTCTCGTGCCGGATTTCAACGACGGGCCCTGGATGGATCGCTCAATCGCTGAGCTGGCTGAACTCTGGCCGGCCGTCCGCTCGATCAGCGTGGTGCCCGTGGGGCTGACGGCCCACCACAAGTACAAAATGCGCACCCACACCGCTGCCGAGGCCGCCGCCATTCTCGATCAGCTCGAGAAGCGGCAGGCCTATTTCCAGCAGGAATTTGGCGTGCGCTTTGTCTACCCGACGGACGAATGGTATCTCATCGCAGGGCGGGACGTCCCCTCGATCGATGCCTATGATGACCAGGCCCTCCACGAAAATGGACTCGGCATGGTGCGCCATTTTCTCGACGAATGGCACGGGGTAAAAGAAGAGATCGTTGCCTGGCAGGCCGGCCGCTCTCGGCTCTTACGGCGCGATCTGCGCCTCTCCCTGGCCACCGGCCGCCTGTTCGCGGAAACTTTGAGCGCGGCCGCGGCCGAGTTTTCCGACCTCACCGGCATCCCGGTTGCCGTCCACGCCATGACTAACCGCCGGCTGGGGGAGGGGATCACTGCCGCCGGTCTTCTAATGGCCGAGGATGTCCTGCAGCAGCTGGCCGCCCTCGATCTGGGTGACATCGTCGTCCTGCCGCGCATCATGTTTGACCACCCACAGACCGTTTCGCTTGACGATTTGAGCCCCCAGGCGGTGGCCGACCGGCTCGGCCATCCCCTGGCCCTGGCCGACACGATGGGGGATGTCTGGGACGTGGTGATCGGTGAATCGCGCACCCTCTTCAAACCGGCCAATCCGGGTTCTCCGGAATGAACTGGCTGGAAGTCAGCTTCTGCACAGACTCCGTTGCGGCCGACCGGCTGGCCGAGGCGCTGCGGCCGTTCGCCCAGGGGGGCAGTGTCGCCCTGGAACAGCTGGGGGATCCGCAGAACCTGGACCCGACTGCGGTTCTCCCAGAAGTCTACGTTAAAATCTACGTCAGCGAGCTGGGGGATACGGCCGAATTTCGGCTGCAGATGCTGGCCATCGCCTCCCGCGAAGAGGTCGACCCTCCCCGCTTCACGCCGCTGGCCGACACCGATTGGGCCGAGGCCTGGAAGGCCAACTACCGCCCGTTTCCCATCGGCCGGCGCTTCTGGATTGAGCCGAGTTGGGAGCGGCAGCCCCCACCGGAGGCCGATCGCCTCGTGCTGACCCTCGATCCGGGCATGGCCTTTGGCACCGGCCTGCACGAAACCACGCAGCTCTGCCTGGAAGCCCTCGAACGGTTCCTGGAGCCGGGCATGCGGGTTCTCGACCTGGGGACCGGCTCCGGGATCCTGGCCCTGGCCGCGGCCAGACTGGGGGGAATGTCCATCTGCGGCATCGACAACGATCCCGTCGCCGTCGAAGCGGCCCGCACCAATGCGGCACTGAACGACCTCACCGGCGCCATCGACTGGCGGGCCGGTACTGTGGCCGATGCCGATGAGGGAAGCTACGATCTGGTCCTGGTGAATATCCTGGCCGCGGTCATTCGCCCCATGTTGGCGGAGGGGACCCTGCTCCGAACGGCCGCTCCCGGTGGAATTTTCATTTTCAGCGGCATCATTGACCGCCAGCAGGCGGAGTTTATCGATCAGCTGCAGGCGGCCGGCGGCGAACTGCTTCAGGTCCTCGTGAAAGGGGAGTGGATCGCGGTTATCGGGCGGCGAAAATAAAAAAGCACCGGCCGCAGCCGGTGCCTTCTGCCATTTCGATTCAGAGCCCGCCCTTACCGGGGGGCGTTTTTCTTGTAGCGGTAGGTAATCCGTCCGCGGTCGAGGTCGTAGGGAGACATCTCCACCCGAACTCGATCCCCAAGGAGGATGCGGATGTAGTAGCGGCGCATGCGGCCGGATAGATAGGCGAGAACTTCGTGATCGTTGTCGAGCCGAACCCGGAACTGGGTATTTGGCAGGGCTTCGACGACCGTCCCCTCAACTTCAATTTTTTCTTCTTTCGCTTTTAATTTCTTAGCCATAACACCTGTTCTTACGTTTTCGGGGCTTCGTCTTCACCGTCACCGGCATCTTCGGCCGGGTCGGCCTCAGCCTGGACCAGTTCTTTGGCGGTTTCAGTGGCCTCTTCGGCAGCCGCCTCGACAGCGGATTCAACCGCCGTTTGCTTTTCTTCAATCGCTTCTTCGACCGCTTCCACAACCGGGTTGGCGGCTTCGGTTGCTGAGTCAGCAACTTCTTCGACCGCTTCCGCGACGGGTTCAACAGCTTCGATCGCCGTTTCGACGGATTCTTCAGCCGCATCCGCCATGGGTTCGGCAGCTTCGGCCGCCGCTTCCATGGTTTCTTCAACCGCTTCTACAACCGGCTCGACCGCATCGGCTGCGACTTCCACAGCCGCCTCAACGGTTTCTTCGACCGCTTCTACGACGGGTTCAGCGGCTTCGGCCGCCGCTTCCATGGTTTCTTCAACCGCTTCTACAACCGGCTCGGCCGCGTCGGCTGCGACTTCCACAGCCGCCTCGACGGTTTCTTCGACGGCTTCGGTTGCCGCTTCCATGGTTTCTTCAACCGCTTCTACAACCGGCTCGGCCGCATCGGCTG